>JALLOF010000014.1 GCA_027717595.1 Nitrospinae bacterium AH_259_B05_G02_I21
AATAGTTAGCGGCAAATCAATCATGATTTTGACTGCTCCGCCGCATAATCCAGGACAATAGCACACTTCAACCTTAGCTATGGCCTCAAAGACGACGATACGACGATCATAAAGGTTTTTTATCCCGATTGTTCTTTTAAGTGTTCGAAAACTCAGTTGGAGATTCAATCAACGGACGGAAAAGTGGTTGAGTCTTACGAGAAGGATGCGGACATGGAGAAAGAGTTTGAGGCTTTTTACCGAATAGTAAGAGAAGATGATGTTGCAGAGTATCGTTTAGACGACGCACTTTTAGATGTAAGAACCTGTCTGGGTCTTATCGTGGATTCCCTGTGACCCCCGTAAAGGGGACAGGTCATCCGGCGAGTTTCCGGAGCATTTGCTCGCGGTACTCCAGGGGAGCCAGGCCTTCCAACGGCCTGCTCCCGCCGGTGGGTGATAGAGGCCTTCAATTGGGATACCAACAGCCGTCGCCTGCGAGCGGTCCTGCAGCAGGCGGTCTAGGAGAAAAGAGAAATAACTACCCCGCCAGAAGCGTTGCGAAACGCTCCGAGTCCTCGAACGGTCCGATGACGGCGAGCCTCAGCCGCTCGGGGCTCAGCAGATGAGCGGCGACGCGGGCGACATCGTCTCGCGTGACCCGGTCGACCTTCTCGAGAATCTCCTGGGGTGTTCGAACCGTATCGTAGAGCAGCTCGCTGACCCCAAGCAGGCTGGCCACCCGCATGGAGTTCTCAAGTTGCAAGGTCAACCGACCCCGGAAAAAATCCTTCGCTTTGGCAAGCTCGGTCTCTTCCACGCCTTCCTCCACGAGCTTCCAATACTCGTCCCGTATGGCCGCTACCGATTGGTCGACCCTGGAGAGGTCTACGCCCGCCTTCGTGACCATGACGCCCGCGTCGGTATACCCGAACGAGGCGGTGCTGACGTAGTAGGCGAGACCCTGCCGTTCGCGGACCGATAGGAACATACGGGAGCTCATATTGCCGCCGAGCATTATCCCTGCGAGGCGCCCCGCGTAAAAGTCCTCGTGCTCTTGAGGATACCCCATGACTCCCATCGCCATGTGGGCCTGCTCGGTGGGACGCTGGCGAATGAACACGGACTCACCGTCAGGGGGCGTCTCGAACTGTCGCCAGGTGTGGACCTTCCTCGTCTCGGGAAAGTCGAAGTAGGAAGAGACCATCTCCGGCAGGGTTCCTTCTTCGAACGCCCCAGCAATGCTCACGACCGTGTTGTCCGCCGTGTAGAGCTTGGCTCGGTAGCCCAGGAAGTCGTCCCGCTGCAAGCTTTTGATGGCCTCCAGGGTGCCGATTTCCTCCCACCCCAGGGGTTGGTCGCCGAAGAGGTGGCGCTCGAAGTCGAAGCTGACCTGCGAAGAGGGCGCATCCAGGTACATGTTGTACTCTTCCAAGATGACGCCCCGCTCTCGCTCAATTTCCTCCTCGGCGAAGGTCGAATGCAGAAGCATGTCGGAGAGGACGTCGAGGGCCAGCTCCAGGTGCTCCTCCGCGACCCGGACGTAGTAGCCAGCGTACTCTTTCGCGGTGAATGCGTTGAACTCGCCCCCCACGCCGTCGATCGCTTCGGCCACCTCCCTCGTGGTGGAATATCGCTTGGCTCCTTTGAAGAACATGTGCTCGGTGAAGTGCGCCAGGCCGCTGATCTCGCGCCATTCGTAGCGGCTCCCAGCGCCAACGAGGACGAGGACGGTGACCGCCTCGGTGTTGGCCATGGGTGCGGCCATCAGCCGAAGATCATGCTGCAGTCGCGTGAGGTGATAGTCCATCGGTGCGCTTTCCTCCGTAGATGCAGGAGCAAGGCCAGGCCAAAGCCCTAAGTGCTCGCCGTCGAGCGGGCTTCCTCCCCCTCAATAATAATTGCCGGCTCAACATTGTCAACCAAGGTCCCGAACGGTGCACACCGGCTCCCGATTGAAACCATAGCTCAGGAGCCGGTTTGATGATAGAATTTTGGGACATTGCCGTACTAAGCAGGCGTGGCATCCGCAGGAGGAGCCCATGGAGCGTGACCACGAGAATCCATGGCATGCCAAGGCACGGGATCCTTCCGGCCTCAGGGACATTCACCAGTCTCTCTTTGAGGCGGAACGGGACTGGCTTGAAGAGGCCCAGAAGACCCATGCCCAGGACGGATCCCTCTGGGAGGATTCAGCCTGCCCCCTATGCAAGGACGATGAGGCCCTCCCCCACCTTAAGGTCGACATGATGACATACGTCGCCTGCTGCACCTGTGGACTGGTGTACCAGCGGCCGCGGCTGGCCCCGTGGGCTCATCAGGCCGTGAACCGGCTCGATCCGCCTCGTTGGCGGGCAGAATGGGAAGCCCATCATCAGGAGATGGCCACGTCCTTCCAACGGGAATCGTTCGAAGCGATGGAGCCCTACTTGAGGTCCCGGGTCCTGGCCGGGCGGTGCCTCGACCTTGGGTGCGGCACCGGCTACCTGGCAGCGCTCCTTGAGCAGGCTGGCTATACCGTGGAAGGCCTGGAGGCGGAGCCCAACGCGGCAGAGGTGGCCCGACGCAACATCAGTGGTCGCGTTCGGTGCGGGATGGTGGAGCAGGAACAGTATCCCCCATCGACGTTTGATGCCATTATCATGCACGAATCCCTGTACCACTTTTACGACCCCCTGGCCGTCGTGCAACGTGCCCACACCTGGCTGAAACCGGAGGGATTACTGGTCGTCTTCACGATGAACATCGAGGGACTCACCCTCAGGCGTGTACCTCGCCTTGGCCTCGGGGTCTACTCCCTGTCGATCCCGGTCCTCTTCGGGCGACAGACGTTAGAGACGATGCTTGACCGCGGCGGGTTCCGGGTCATCGCCACCAAGGGACTAGGCCTCATGGCTACACCGCACCTCTGCCTCTGGCCCCGGAGCAGAGGGGCCCCGACTTCTCTGCACCGAGGGCGGGTACTCAAAGATGCCGATGGTCGCCAACAGAACGTAGCGAGGAGGGCCCTGGCAGCCATGGCCTCCAGGTCTCTGCTTCCGCTCTATTCCCTCTGGACCCGTCTGGGCCGGCTCCTGGTCCAGAGTCGGCAGGTTCTCTGCGTGGCCACGAAGGAGGTCGCCCCCTTAGCGGCAGGGCCTGCTGACAGCCCACCAGGAGGTTCAGCATCATGACCCCCGATGTACGCGTGGGCTAGGCCCTGTCGATGGTCGACCGTTAGTTGACCCTTCCCGTGTCGGCATTCAAGGATGAAGCCAGGGGCCCCTCCAAGGGCTCTTGGCTCCCCGAAAAGCTTCTCCGCTCCAAGAGAGGCCAACGGGAACCGCGCTCCTCGAGCGCGGCGTAAAGGGGTCCCGCGGTTGCGAACCCTCCCGTTGTGGGGTAGGGTATCTGCAGGTCTCCGACATGGATGCCCGAGCGCTTCGGTGAAGGAGGTTGAAGGAAGCAATCCTTTTTGTTCCCTCAGGATCGAACGTCCACGCTGACACCACAGGAACCGATGGAGCACCTTTCCAATACACCCCCTTTCTCCCCCAATGAACCGTCGCCACTCGATCCCGATTTGCCCCCCCAGATAGGTCCAACCCGGACCAGGCGCATTCTCACCGACACCGCCCACTACTTCCTCAGCCTCCTTGGGGCTCGCGTTGCGCTCTTCGCCGGGGGCATCGTCGTGGCACGGGTCCTCGGACCGGCCGATTACGGCCTGTGGCGGGCCTTAGGTCTTCTGGCCGCCTACAGCATTTACGCCAGCCTGGGGACCATCAGTGCGCTGAACCGTGAAGTGCCATACTGGCTTGCCAAGGGTGACCTTGCCCAAGCCCAGCGGATACGCGATGTGGTCGGGGGGACCATGCTGGTCACAAGCGGGCTATTTGCCGTCGGCGTGCTGATTGCCAGCTTCGTGTCCCGCCCCTGGCTCTCCCCGTTGATGATTCATAGCCTCCGGCTCGTGGCCCTCCTGATGCTTGCCCAACACGCCTATAGGTACTTCGAGACACTGTTTAGGACCACTCACGACTTTACAACCGTCTGGCGACTCCGCTTGCTTTCGACGATCCTCGACGTCGGGCTCGCCGTCATCCTCATCTTCCCCTGGCACCTCTATGGGCGGATCGTCGCTCAGATCCTCGCCTACGGGTCCATCGTCGCCGTCCTGCTTTGGCGGCGACCCTTCCCCCTTCGACCCACGCTCAGCTGGACGGAAAGCCGCGCCCTGGTCGGGATCGGGATTCCCCTCATGACGGCGAGCTTCCTCACGAGCATCCTGATCACTATCGATAGCCTCATGGTGCTGAAGGTTCTGGGCAGGACAGCCCTCGGGTACTACAGCGTTGGGGTGCTCGTCTTCAGCGCCCTCTTAATCGTTCCAACCGTCGTGAACGAAATCCTGTACCCGCGCTTCGCCGAACGCTTCGGCGAGACCGACTCCCCGCTCGCCCTTCGAGCGTACGTCCTCGCGCCAACGTTGCTGCTGGCATGGGGTTTTCCCTTAGTCATCGGAGCGGCTTACCTCGTGTTGCCTCCCACCGTCGCGTGGGCGTTGCCGGTATTCACGCCGGGGGTCAAGGCGGCTCGCCTCCTCCTTCTCGGTGCCTTCTTCCTGACGCTGTGTGGCGGCCCAGGCCATTTCCTCAATACCACGGGCAGGCAAGCCCACTTCATGGTTACCCAGGGGGCAGGCCTTATCGTCGCCGCATGCCTCAACGCTCTGGCCCTCGCGCTCGGATGGGGAATCGAGGGCGTGGCCCTTGCGACCACAACAACCTACCTTCTCCTCTTTTTTGCCCTTCTCTCTTATGTCTATATCAGCCACTTCGGGACGGCCCGTCAGTGCGGTCGGTTCCTCATACAAGTGACCGTCCCGTTTCTCCTCATGGGGCTGATGATAACCCTGCTCGACGTGGTCCTCCCATCCCCACCTGTGGCCGCCCTCCGACCGGTGATTGCAGCCTCGGTGAAGGGGGTTCTCTTTTTGAGCGCGTTCGGCTTTCTTGTCTTGCGGATGGCCAGGGGCAACCGTGAGGTTCAGACCCTCGCTCAGGCGGTAGGCGACCTGCCCGTTCTCGGCCGGCTCCTCAACCACCTGGCGTTCGGCGGCTCGAAATGATGGGCCATCCCCCCTGCCCAATATGCTTGGAGCTGTATTCCGCCCTACGCGCAAAGGCTGGGCGCGGCCCACGGCTCACAGCGAAAGGGTACGAAGGTCTGCGGATGCGTGGAAAAGAGGATACAAATCCTTCTCATCCCGAACCCGGCTCAGGGCAGTTGCCCCCCGGCTCATCTGATGGGCCTGAGCATTCCCTCGATGGGTCCACTTCCACGAGTTGTTGGTTCCAATAGATCAGGAATCTCGCGCCTTGGAAAGGCCGAGGAAAGGCGGCTGCCTGGTCGAGCCAGTGAACGCGAAGCGTTGGGTTCCTCCAACGGATTCGCAAGAATTCTTGGAGGTCATCAGGGTAGGGGGTAAAAATGTACGTGTGCCCATGCGCTGTTGGAAGGCCTTTGAGGAACAGGTGGCCATCCCGGCCGAAGGGGGCGAGTTGATCCAAGGTCTGGATGACCTGGGAGAATATCTCTCCAGCCGTCCGGTACTCTCGGCCCATTTGTCGGACAAAAGAGACCTGGTAGATGACCCAACCGACGAGGAGAAGAATGACAGTGAATCGCACGGCTGTTCGCCCCCGGGGGAGGGGCGATACGGCGGGGCCCGTCCACCGCCAGAGTTGAAGAACCCAACAGGCGATGAGCAGAGAGAATCCCATCATGGGTATATAAAATAATCGTTTGTCCACGGTGGAATAGAGATAGAATGGGATGAAGGCCAGGAGAAAGGACAGGCAGCCGAAACGCTCCAACGGTGTTCCGCGAAGCCCTCTCCAGACAAACAACGCTCCCGTTCCAGCCGCGCAGAGGAGCAAAGCGACAATCGCTCCACTATTCGGTGCCTCAAGGAGGTTCCTCACCAACGCCAAGGCCGAGGGCGACTGTCTGTAGAGGTCGGTAACGCCTTGGGGGCCAAAGGAGTACCAGGGGTGGGATAATATGGTGATCACGTTCTTCACGGGGCTGATGAAGCTGAGGAAGTAGCGCTTCACCAAGTTCCCCCGATGGAGGGCAATTGCTACCGCGAGGCCGATGGCGGGCAAAAATGCGGTGAGCCTCAGGCAAGAGCTAGCAACAGCTCGGCCAAGGGACCAGCCGGAGGGAGGATAGATCATATCATACAGAAGACAAATCGCGACGAGACCGATGGTGGCTTGACTAGAGAAAACGGCGAGGTAGAAGCACATGAGCGACACGAGAAAAGCCCACCAACGCTTTTTCTGGCGATGCTGGATGTAGGCGATCAGGGATAGGAGAAACCAAAATCCTCCGATCACCTGGGATTGCGCATTCTTCCACAACAAGACCTCACTATGGTGGTAGGAAAGAAAAAAAACCATGGCGGCGAGGACGGCGAGGATTCGATCTCGAGAAAGCCTATACGCAAGCGTGCTGAGGAGCGTGGCATTGATGAGGTGGAGGCTGAAACTGACCGCATAGTAAGCAAGGGGATTCAGCCCGAAGAAATGATAAATTACCGAATAGCTAAACCAGGAAACCGGCCGAAAAGGTGTAAGGGGCCAAAATGAGACGAGAGCCGCCAGAGGGATGTCAAGAACCTCGCGGTAATGATATAAGTGGTAGGTGGTCTCATAGATTAACGGATTATCATAGAACGGACCATAGATGACCGCCGTTAGCGCGGTCAACGTCAGCATCAGGCCGCCTATCCACCGGAGACCAAAACTTTCAGTCCGATCGGCGACGGTCGATTGTCCTGGGGACAAAGAGTGAAAGCGGAAAAGCCGGTGGGGAAGATCTGAGTCTGTATGTCCTCTGGACGCCACGTCAGACCCCTGAGCAGGGATTATTCACGGAGATAAGTCCTCTAGCGGCCCCTCAACTGGTCTCTCAGCAACCCAAAGGCATCAAAGTCATTTTCGGGCCCCCATCATTCAAACCTTTCCAGCACTTTCCAGGGCCTAGAGGCGTCTAGGGAACATCTCGCCAAGCACTAAAATTGGGTAACTATAAGAAGCGAGATGATGAGACCGGGTCATGGAAGCACCCAGGAAGGGCTGTCACTACCGATGGCACCCTGAAACAATGCTCTCTCAGTTTGTCTCTCCCCCTGGGCTTTTGTCCAAAAAAGTACCAAACGTTGCGTCCTCTCCGCCAAATCTGAAGGGGATAGCCGCCTCTCAGGCACCGCTTTATCGCGCAGAAGGCTTTAATGCACAGGACATAGAGAGCCTCATTGAAGCGGGGAAGCCTCAGGGCCGGGATGGTGGTACAGGGGATCGCCTTGGCCTTGATAAGATCGAGCTTTCCGATCTCAGACACATAATCTTCCATCCGACAACGCCTCAGTAGAGAGTATCTAGAGACGGTTCCCTCATCCAGAATTATTCCTCAAAAGATCCTTCGTCCCGTCTCCCAACCAAGGGCACCACTAGGCTATCCAATAATACCTCAATCATACCAACTTTTGAAGGCCAATGAAGGGCTCTCTGCTTATCGCAGGATTATGAAGCACAAGTGCCGCAGGACGCATGAAACCAGCTCCAGCCTGATAGTCTCGACTCTCCGAGCCCGTCATCAGACCGGTCAACTGGAGGGCCCGCTCAAAGACCTCCCGCTGGGCCCGATAGAAATAGATGGTGCAGGGCTTGGGCGCTTTTTCACTCCACAACCATCTGGCCTTTGCTGACACCAAGTGACGAAGGATTTCCCTTGCTGATTCGTAGAGAAGGGGATCGTGAGAGGAGGCTCCACATGCCCTTAAGGGCTGGAAGGACGAGCGACCTCCCTAGGCCATGGCGTGATTATTCGTTAAGGTATTGATACCAGGGAAAATATATCGAATTCCTGTTGACATCGACTCCCTCGTCCGTGGCCGAAAGGGTCCGATTTCGTTCGGGAATCGGAATTAATAGCGACGCACCCGACGGGCTTCCACGGCCTTGCTTACCCGGTGGGCGATGCGATCGAGCTTGCACTTGCGGATGACGCGCCACAGCTGTTTATCCTTGAAGAAGAGGTAGGTTTGGGAGCACTTGAAGGCGAAGATGTTCGGGTCGTCGTCGTCGATTTGGATGCGCCCGATGTTCCACAGCGACGAGCGGCAATAGGTGGGGCACTGGGTGAAGCAGGCTTGCCACTCGGCCCGGCCCAGCCAGGCTTTCTCCTGGCGGTTCGGAACCCCCTCGGTCACCGCGAAGTAGGCCACCGGCTGACCCAGGGCCTCCTCGAGTCGGGATTTGGCCTCCTCGATCTCCCGGCGCGCCCGTTCCGGCTCGAGGCCCTTAAATTTCGGGCCCGTAAGCCCCCACGCACCCACCGTCATTCCCTCGGCGGCGAGGTGCTTCACATCGTCCCACTTCATGCACGGGTAGTCCTTTCCATCGAGCCTCCCCATGCCGCCCACGCAGGACACGGGAACGAAGAAGGCCGCCGGGTACCCATGCCTGGCCAGAACCGGGAGCACCGTGGTCACAGCTGAGGGAAAGGCGCCGTCGAACGTCAGGGCCACGCAGGGCTCCTCCAGGGACGTCTCGCCCCGCATGTAGGCAACCGCCTCGTCGAGGCTCACGACCCGATAGTTGTTCTCGGCAAGCCACGCCATCCTCTCAGCGAAGAAGGCCGCCGAGAGGCGCCGATCCTCGGGCCCCTCCGAGCCGTCGCTGACGCTGTGGAACTGAAGGATGGGGATCTCACGCATGACGCTTTATCGCTCCTGGGTCAGCCTGCGGCCTCAAAACTGCCGGCGGCCCTCCTCGATGGAGCGAGGCGAGTCGGTCTTCGGGTGCCAGGATGATTGGGGCCGCCGCCGGATGCCCATGAAGTCCCTGGCCGTCCCGACGACAAGTCCCAGGGGAAGGATGACGAGGAAGTAGAAGAGCGAAAGCAACAGCCGGGCGTTGAAGTTGCCGATGGCTCGGGCCACGACCATCCAGCCGTCCCAGAGCCGTCGGTACCAGGGGCGGGCCCCTTCGGCCATTGTCATCTGGCCTCCGTGTTGGGCGTCCTCGACCGAAGACCTACCATACCGCACCAGCCGGGCGGACGCAACGGCGAGGCCACCTCCCGGTCTTGACAACCCCCTTTTTCTTCCGTAGGTTGGAGCGATACGAAGGGAGGGCTCCTGCGTGGACATCCTCGGCATCTCGTGCTATTACCACGACGCGGCAGCGGCACTGATACGCGACGGTGAGCTCATCGCCGCCGCCGAGGAGGAGCGCTTCAGCCGCCTCAAGCACGACAGCGGCTTTCCCACCCACGCCATCCGATTCTGTCTCGAGGCCGGAGGCATCGACGCCCGTGACCTCGACTACTTCGTCTTCTACGAAAAGCCCTTCATCAAATTCGAGCGCATTCTGCTCTCCTCCCTCCAGACCGTCCCTCGAAGCTGGCGCGTCTTCCGCGAGGCAATGGTCCACTGGCTGCTCGACAAACTCTGGATCAAGGGCCTGGTCCGCAACGAGCTGGGCGTCGAGGCCGAGAAGATCCTCTTTTGCGAGCACCACCTCTCCCACGCCGCGAGCACCTTCTACCCCTCGCCCTTCCAGGAGGCCGCCATCCTCACCGTGGACGGGGTCGGCGAGTGGACCACTACGGCCGCAGGCTACGGGCGGGGCACCGAGGTCACCCTCACCAAGGAGCTGCGCTTCCCCCACTCCCTCGGGCTCCTCTACAGCGCTTTCACCGCCTACTTAGGCTTCCAGGTCAACGAGGGGGAGTACAAAGTCATGGGCATGGCGCCCTACGGCGAGCCCAAGTACGTGGACAAAGTCCGCAAGCTCATCGACCTGAAGGAGGACGGCTCCTTCTGGCTAGATATGGATTACTTCTCTTACCACTACTCGCTGGATAAGACCTTCAACCGGCGGTTCGAGGAGCTCTTCGGCCCGCCCCGGACCCCCGAGAGCTACTTCTTCACCCCGAGCTCCGGCTACCCGAGCTACTTCGGCGCGAAGCCGCCCGACTACGAAGAGAAGGCCCGCCAGAACCAGCACTACGCCGACGTAGCGGCCAGCATACAGACCGTCACCGAGGAGGCCCTGCTCAACCTGGCCCGGGCCCTCCACCGCGAGACCGGCCTGGCGAACCTCTGCATCGCAGGGGGCGTCGGGCTCAACAGCGTGGCCAACGGGCGGATCCTGCGAGAGACGCCCTTCGAGCGGCTCTTCGTCCAGCCGGCGGCGGGCGACGGAGGAGGCGCGCTCGGGGCGGCGCTTTGGGCCTACCACTCGCTACTAGGCAAGCCCAGGACCTTCCGGATGGAGCACGCCTGCTGGGGCCAGGAATACCCCGACTCCGAGGTGCGGGCTTTCCTCGAGGAGACCGGGATTCCCTACACCTATCTGGAGGATGAGGAGGCGCTCATCGACCGCGTCGTGGAGGCCATCGTCGACGGACAGGTCGTCGGGTGGTTCCAGGGACGCTTCGAGTGGGGCCCAAGGGCGCTCGGCAACCGCTCCATCCTGGCCGACCCGCGCAGGGCCGACATGAAGGAAATCGTGAACACGAAGATCAAGTTCCGTGAGCCGTATCGGCCCTTCGCACCCAGCATCCTGGCAGAGCGTGCCGAGGAGTACTTCGACCTTCCCGGTGCGGCCGAGGTCTTGCCCGCCCGCTTCATGCTGCTCGTCGCACCCGTGCGCGAGGACAAGCACGAGGTCATCCCGGCGGTGACCCACGTGGACGGCTCGGGGCGCCCCCAGACGGTCGTGGCCGACCAGAGCCCCCGCTACCACCGCCTCATCAGCCGGTTCGAGGAGGCCACGGGCGTCCCTGCCCTCCTCAACACCTCCTTCAACCTGCGCGGAGAGCCTATTGTCACGACCCCTGCGAACGCCTATAATACGTTCGCCTCAAGCGGCATGGACCTGCTTGTCATGAACCACCACCTCGTGGAGGCGAAGCCGAACCAGCCATGATAGGGAAAATCCGCAGCATGGGTGCGAAGTTCGGCATCGCCGGCGAGCTGATTGCCTTCCTCTGGGAGCGCAAGCTCTGGTGGATGATCCCCTCCATCACGCTTCTGCTGCTGTTCGGGCTCCTCATCGTCCTGACCGAAGGCAGCGCCCTCGCCCCGTTCATCTACACCCTCTTCTAAGCCCCTTCCCTGCGGCGCTCAGCGCCCCGCAACGGGTCGCTGCTCCCATCACCTTCTCATCTGCCCTCAAGACCCCGCCTCCTGAGCGATCTCGATGCGTCTGGACACATTTAGACACATTTAGACACTTTTGGACACTTTTCGGAAGTGTCTAATTGGGTCTAACACGTTAAATTTACTGGTATTGCCAGGATATAGAACCGTCTGAGAGGTTGACAGGTGTCTAAGTGTGTCAAAAGACCTCGAATCGCTGTAACCAGTTGATTTAGCGTCGATTATCGAAAATCATGTCTTTCTGGAAGCTGGACTGAGGGGAAGAGAGTGTCTAATTCTTGTAAATAATTGATAATTAAGGGGTTGTGGGATGCAGGGGCCCGCCTAAGGCGGGTCCGCAAAACTCGGCCCCGGGAGGAGCTTCGGGGTGAGCGTGAAGGAAGGGCCGCCTCCGCCGGGCGCATCCTGACTACCAGACGGGGTCACCGATCCCCGCCGAATCGCCGCGCCGGGACCCTCAGGGGGGCGTTCTTGTTACGCCATTCCCAATCGTGATACAATCGACCCAGGGCCGCACGAGCTCATAGTTACCAGGGAGTGCCTATGTGACCCATGTGCGGACCTGGGCCGAAAAGGAAGACTGGCACCGACAGCCCCCCTGGCGTGAGGAGTGGGGTGCCAGTCTGACAAGGCCGGCCACGTGGGGACTGGCCTTGTTGTGTGTGTGTGGTCACATAATTGTTAAACAAAAGATAACCATAAGTGGTGGCCCATGTCAAGAAGAAAACCACCCGATGCGGTGATTAATCCTATCTGCAAGAAAATCAAAGAGCTTCGAGAGGCCAGGGGCTGGAACCAGCGCGAGCTGGCCGCAGCCGCCGGGATTCATCCCAACATAATCAACCGTGTTGAGGGCGGAAAGGGCCTCAGCCTGGACAACCTCAGTAAGATTCTGGATGCCCTGGGAGTCTCTATAGAAGCAACACGTGAAGAGCGGGGCGTCCGTGCCTTCGCAGAAGACCGCTTGGCCCCCCTCTACGGCACGATGCGCCCAGAGAGCCGGAAGCTGCTGGAAGAAGTCCTGGCGGATCGGGAAGGGCGAAGATACCTCCTCGAGCAGGCACGGTTTTGGTTGAGCAGGCGAAAGAGACCATGACGCCCGAGACGCGCCAGCGCATCGCCCAATGGCCCACCCACGAGCAGCCGAGGGAGCGGCTCCGAACGTTCGGCGAGTCCGCCTGCTCCGACGCCCAGCTGCTCGCCATCTTGCTCAGGACGGGCGACGGCACGAACGACCCCGTGACGCTGGCCCGATCCCTTGTCCACGAATTCGGCGGCCTTGGGCCCCTCGCGGAAGCCTCGATTGACGAGCTCATGGAGGTCAAGGGCCTCGGGCTCGCCAAGGCGGCGGTCATCCGGGCAGCCTTTGCGCTCGGCCACCGCGTCGGCCACGCTGAGGGCGCGAACAGGCCCATCTTCGACGCTGGGGACGTCGTCGCCGTATACGGCGAGGAGATGGCGGCGCTACCCCACGAGGTGCTCCGGCTTCTTGTGCTGGACGCCAAGAACGTCCTCGTCCGCCACCGCGACGTCGCCTCAGGCGGGCTCTTCGGGCGAAACGTCCGGCCGGCCGACGCCTTCTACCACGCCGTGCGCGAGCGGGCCGCCTCGGTGATCTTCGTCCACAACCATCCCTCGGGCGACCCCACCCCGAGCCGGGACGACCGGGATCTCACCCGCACGCTCTGCGAGACGGGCGCCCTGCTCGACATCCCTGTGCTCGACCACATCATCATCGCCCGCGGAGGGCACACCTCCTTCAAGGACGAGGGCTGGCTGTAGGGGCTCCTGCGCCGGAAACACACTTGCTCGGGCTCGCCCCTGACCCCGACACCTTTGCTCCACACATGTAGGGACAGTCCGCCTCAGGCGGATTACCCCTGTCCGCAACAAAACCACGGACAGCCATAAAGGCTGTCCCTACACAGGCAAAAGAAAACGAACGAAGACGAAGGCTCTCGCCTTGGACCTTTAGATGTAGGGACAGGGTTTACCCCTGTCCGCAACAAAACCACTTCAAGGACGAGGGCTGGCTGTAGGGAGCCCAGGCTGGAACTCCCCCCTTGTCTACGTTGAGGGGCTTTGCTAAACTTTGGTTTTGGAGGCAGGCCAAGACAGAACAAGCCCAAACATACCAAGCCTTAACACACCAGGCCTGACCAACTGGTGGGCGATTAGCTCAGTGGGAGAGCGCTCGCCTCACACGCGAGAAGTCGCAGGTTCAAATCCTGCATCGCCCACCATATTTTCTCTTGTTTCCCAAGGGCTTACAGAAGGGATGGCCGGAGATGGCCGGTCGGTGGCCGGTCTTGGGGCCATTCTGTCTACCTTTTCGGGGCGGTGGTATCGCTCAGGATGGCCGTAGTGCCGAAGAATCATTTCCACGCTAGCGTGGCCCACTTGGTCTATAGCGTACAGGTAGTCCTCTTCCAGCTCGTACAGCATCACCGTGATATAGGTGTGTCGGAGGTCGATAGCTGTCACCCTCTTTAGACCAGCTAGTGCACAAGCCTTAGTGAGAATTTCGTTGGCATGGCCCTCCCTGAGGAAGGTCCCGGAGGGTCTGCAAAAAACGTAGTCCTTGGCTCTTCCCCTGCCCTTCGCAAGCTCTTCAACGTGGTGGTCAAGTAATGCTTGGCGGGCCTCGATATTTAGGTCCACTCGCCTCTCTTTGCCCGTCTTAGTAACATCGTCAGCAAGGGACGGCCCGGTGATCGTCTCCCGAACCGTGATATAGCGCTTGGGGTCCTCGGCGCTTTCGCCGAACTGAACAGAGGCCCACCGAAGCCCCCTCATCTCGGAAAGCCTGAGGCCTGTATAGGCCAGCACCGCAAAGAATGCGTACCATTCCGGGAAGTGCTCTTGGATAGTTTCGAGCAAGCGGTGAAGCTCTGTTAGGGTGAGGGTGTTGAATTGCTTCTTACGGCGTCGACGGCTCCGGCGAAGCCGCACCAACTGGACCGGATTTCGTTCTACCACCTCATCTTCAAGAGCAGACCTAAAGATAGCCGATAGCACACCTCTAATGTTGGAAACCGTCTTTTCGGCTAACCCCTTTTCGGCTAGATGGTCGAAGAAGGCCCGTACGTCGGCGGGGCGGATTTCGCCGACAGACCGGCTACCGAAGTGAGGGTTGATGTGGTGAGTGACGGCGGTGTAATAGTCCGCTCTCCAGGTATTAGCCTTCACCCGGCGCTTCATGCGCTCCAGCCACTCCAGGGCGTACTGGTTCAGTGGCGGGGAGTCTTGACTGCGCTCACGGAGGGGGAGACCCAAAGACAGCCGAGCACGTAGTTTCTCACCCGTCTCCTCGGCAGCCTGCTTGGTCTTGAAGGTGAAGCCTGGTATCTCTCGCGTCCGGCCACATTTGTTATAGAACAAGCGCCAACGGCCAGAGCCCTTGGGCTTCTCCCGTGTCGTGATACCCATGGTGGAGGTTCCTATTGTGTGCTTATCCACTGTAGGGCTTCCTCAATCTTACCATCCTCAGAGTTCATGGCCAACCGTCGGCCCTGCTCTACCCACGCATCCAAGTCTGCACGGGCAAGGAGTCGCTTACGGACGGTGCGAGCACCCACAGGGAGTTTGACGTACCATAGCGATGAGGACGGATCAGCCACGATCTCTTCCAGCGTCCTAGGAGACAAGGAGACGTATTCCGCCGCTGTCTCCAAATTCATTAGGCTGGGCCACCGTGACGGTATGGTGCTGTTAGCCTTGGGGTTCATCGGTCAGTATCGCCGCTGGCCAGAGATGGGGCAGGCCCATTGTCACTCTCTACGATTGCAACACCCGGCCCGAAAACTCGCTTGGCATGCAGGAACGCCTCCCTCATTTCGTCGTCCGCCTGACGCAGGTGGGGAATCTCGTCATAGAAAATCACCACTCGCCCCTCGGCAAATTTGACTTTCTCCAGAAGACTCCGAGAGCTGGCCAGGTAAGCCGCTTCACCGCTTGGGAGCTGGAGCTTGTAGACTCGCCGGTCCTGCTCATCCCGATACACATAAGGGTAAGCCTCAATAGCAGGCTGTTCCTCGAAGGCGTCGGCGCTCGCCGCTTGACTTCCCAATCCCCCGTTTGCACGTAACCCCCCGGTTCTATCCGAAACCTCCGAAACCTCGTTGATTTTATTGAGATTTTCGCTCCTCTTATCCGAAACTTCAGGTGGCGTGGTTTCGGATAGATTTCCGCCTAAGTCATTGAAGCTCTTGAGTGGTTTCGGAGTTTCGGATTGAACGGGGATGTAGCGGGCAAAGACATCCCTGAAAGAGTCTTTCAAGTACCCCTTCTTCCCCGTCGAACCAAACTTCATCTGTTTTGGGCGCACCTCGAAGGGCTCTAGGTATTTTGCCAGTTGACGTGTTGTGATGGGCTTACCCCTCGACGATTCTGGCCACGGCCTGTCCTCCATCATGGACAGCGCCGAGACGATGTCTTCTGATGCAAGGCGGTCGACGTTTCGCGCGGCAAACAGCGCGGCGAGGTCGGTGAGGAGCATCACCCCGTCCGAACTGTCATCCGCGTCTTGGCTGCCGGATAGATGAAGCGCAACGGCGCGCGCCCGCTGCGGCCACTCCCCTCCGGCCAGGTCCGCAATTGCCAGCAGGTGCCGCCAGTTGTCGGAGGCCCGGTCGTGGAGTGCCTCGGGAGTCTCGGGATCGGCGTCGGCCAGGGCCCCTTGATTGTCCTTGGCCCAACGGGCCGCCATGCGGGCTAGTTTGTCCAGGTCTGGGGTCCGGTCCATCCGCAGGCGCTCAATATGCTCGTCCTGCGTTTTGCGGTGCATGTGAATGATGATGCTTCGATCCTCAATCGTTCCCGCAAGCTTGCCGATTGCCGCGATCGCCACCGCGGCGAAGGTCGCAAACACGCGCGGTTCGTGATCGTCGCCCACGAGCCGTACGACATAGCCCATGCTACGGCTGTGGCCGCTGTCGAGAATGCCACGCAACTCGTCATTCTTTGGGAGGAAGGTGTTGGCTTCGTCGATGAGCAGGGTCGGACACGCCATCTCGACAGTCCGGAAGACCGCTGCCGCTGTGATGTTCGAAGCTGGTAGCGGGCGTCTCACGAGCCTTTGAAGTATGCTCAGGGCCAGGGTCTTGCCACAGCGCTTCTCGGGAGAAAGCAGGGCTAGCCTGGGCGTTATCTGCGCCGTGTCAATCGCGTGGGCGTGGAGGACCCACAGTGCCTTGGCCTCGGCCGCGCCGTCGGGCAAGACAAGGTAGCGGCGGAATGCGGCGACCAAACCATCGAGCAGATCGACGCCGCGCACGGCATCTGGCCAGGGCTCGGGCTCTGGCAGGGCCAGTTCCCGTCCGCCACCCCTGGTATCGTCCTTGCTTCTCAGCGCCCTGACCATGCTGTCGAGCTCGGTCACACGCACTCCCATGCGCCTCGCCTCTTCTTTGCGGCATCGCTCGTATTCCAGAGGGGGCAAAGCCGCCAGTCGCGCTACCAGCGCCTCGTCCGACGCCTGATACGGCTCGGCGTGCATGATGACCGAGAGCCCCTCCGGACTGGTCATGGCCCGTCTCCAGCCGCGTCACCGCGCAAGAGGTCGTCGAGGTCCTTCCCCTCCGGAAGTATTGCAACGCGCACTCGATGGCCTCTCGCGTGCATGGCCTGGGCGGCAACCTCCGCGCTCCTGCGCCCAGCCTCGTCACCGTCCAGTGCCAGCACAACCTCGGCGCCGTCTGGGACCACCACGTCCCTGGCGTTGCCCACGCCAAGCACCGCCCAGGGCGTTGACGCCGGAACAATTCGGGCAGCCAACCCGTCCTCTGTGCCTTCGGTCAGGATGATGGCCTCGCCCTCACCCCAAGGGGCCAGCCGCACCGCTGCGCCCCGTAACACCCCCCGCGTCCAGCGGACGGGATCGACCATGGCTTTTTGGCCGTCGGGCGTTAATGCGGTGAGCTGCACTGCGACAGGCACACGGTCGGGCCAGCGGGTGGCCGCAGCGATCAGCGCCGGGAAGGTCCGACCGGTGGGGTGCCACGCCCTCGGCAGAAAGCGCAGGGTGACGGGCCACGGCCCCGGCAGCCGCCTTCGAGATAGATATCGCCCGGCGGGACTGTCTGGCGTTATTGGAACGGCCTGACCCCAGAGACGCCGCGCCGCCCCGACGCGGGCCAGTTCCTCGGCTTTCCGCTTGTCCGACCACCTGGCCTGCTGCTCGGCGTCCGGGACGTTTCGTACCTCGCTGGGAAACAGCCCCCGCGCCATGAGCGCATCACGCAACGCCCCCCAGCTGCACCCGGCGAAGCATTTCAGTAGCAACCGGCCGTTCTTGCCTTCAGCTATATGAAGTGACGGGGTTTGGTCTTCGTGAACAGGGCAATGTGCACGCCACCCGCGCCCGCTTAGGTGGCCCTTGAGCGCCGCTGCGATGTCCGCCGCGCCCGTCAATTCTCTACCTAATCGCATCACACCCGCCTCTGGGGAGCGGGGCCTGAGGCACCCGCCCCGCTCCGGTTATGGGGGTCTTATAGAGTGGATGGTCCTCGGGCAGCCAGGAGCGGAAGCCACGAGAGAATGATATGCCCTCGATCATGGCCGAGGCAGATTTGCCGACCTTGTTCCCGGCCTCAAACAGTCTCAGCTTCGGAGTGTAGCCGCGAGCGTTCTGGGCGAGATGAAATCGATCCTGAGCCTTGTTGGGTTTGTAAAACCGGATGGGGTCGAGTTGGCGGTCCTGCTGTTCTTCTAGGAGGCGCTGATAATCGTCTTCGCCGCCGAGTTTAGCTAGAACCTCTTGAATCTGTTCCGGCGTGAACAGTTCTTCAAGTTCTTGCGGAGATAGTTTAGATAGGTCTTGTTGTGTAAGTTCTTCTAGGGTTAGAAGCATCTATCGTCATTTTTCTATCCCCTTCAACCACTAACTATGGGTGCTTGCAGAATATTTGTCAACTGGGTTGTCTACTCTGTGGGGCTTCCCGCAATTCAGAGGTCATTTGTTAATCCATCGACTCGAAATCAGGACACCCATTGCCAAGATTCTTGATGTAATTTCCTGATAGAACCTTCAGGCACCTGAATACCCGCTCCGTTCCTTGCTTCCCATTCCACCAACGACCTTTTCTACAGAATATCCGGATCTGCCATCGATCTTTCATACCGCCACGGTCGAAGCGCGGGAAGGCTACCCGTCTGTTCTCTATCATCTCCAGGGGTGTCTCGGGATTGGCATAGGTGATTTTAATGCGAGCATTTTCACAGTTTCGGCAATCAGCCATCAATGGTCTCCGTCATCCGCTTCTCTTCAAGATATTGGCGCCAAAGTTTTTCGACCCCTTGCCGCACTCAATGGAGGTGTGGGCTTAGTACGCCCCCTAGAAGTTCTCGCTCGCCGTGCCTCATATATGTTCTCTTACATCACGGACTGCAATGAGTGAACCAGCTTCTAACTTCCTGGGATCAGTATCGTCGCTATCACAATAAGGACACAAATAATAACAGACATAACAAAAATTCTTTAAACATTTATTGCAAGTCCAAGAGACAAGATGATGAACTTCTAAAATCCTATCTTCAAAAGGAAAATAATGGCTAGGTTTGTATGGCTGAATCATCAAGGCCCTTTCCTAAAAAAATTCCCGTGGGACACAGTATATTTCAGATTCGAGCCGCGTTGGGGGGCCTACCCCCCCCTCCCGAATGCAATGTATTTGGCTTTTCAGGATTATCCCCCCTGGCTAGGGCCTCAATCGCCCCGTAGCGGACCACACAGGGCCTCAGGATGGACGTTTGGTTTCCCCCTGGGTTCGATATGCACCGGTATCGTGTCGGTGGTTGGTGCTTCTGATAACAACAAATAGGTTAACCTTGTGATTTGTTGCTCACTAACAATATCAATATGTTAAGTGGAGTGCCAGGAACCGGATAATGGCGGGCATTGATTCATAAGGGATTGCTAAGAGTGTCAAACACCGGCCCACATACTATCAAACGTTTGATTATACGTCAATTACATCCTTTGGCTTGTTAGCGGCCTCAAACGTCTTACGCTCAGACTCTAATCGAGCCGCAGCCTCCCGATCTGCCGTGGCCTTGGCGAGGAGCAGGGCCAACATGGTGGCTGGAGAGGTGGCTTGGTGCCCCAGGTCGAGCATCCCATCACGCAACATGACCTTGTCCCAATGAATGCCATGTATTTTTGATGTATCTACTCCCATTCGGGATAGTGTTTTTAGGTCCTCGCCTTTCAATTCGTTGTTGTGTGCCTTTTCAATCATCTCGTCTAAGACTAGGTGGTTGAAGTGACTGGTTTTGGATAACAAATCGAGGTCTAGGGCTGTGAGTGCTTTCTTTGCTGTCTCCATTTCTTCCGTGTTTACGGTTTCTTTGTTCCATCGGTGGATGGTGCTAAGTGCTACCCCTACCTCTTCTGATACCTCTCGATAGGTCTTGCCCTCTGATAGTCTGGTTCGGACAATTGCCTTTAGGGTTTCTCGATCTGCTTTGTTATTCGGTGCAGGCATGGTTCTATAATAGGCGAACTTTAGGCGAAAATCAAGTTCAGCTCAATACTCGATTGTACCTTGGCCCGCCAGGGGCAAATTACCCCAGTAATATTAACTTTTCCTTTGTAGGCCGGAGTTAATATTTCCTGGGATAATCATTACTAACTCTGAAAGTGGTACAATAAATGGGAGCAGGTCATCTTTCTCTTGTGAGGATGGTGTCATATAGATTTCGGACGAGGCTGGTTTGGCGCTCGTAGTGCGCAAGAAAGGCTTCTGCGAGGGCGGCAGGGCTTTCGTCCTGAAAGCCCATCCGCCTGGAGAGGGTGGCGATCTTCTCTTCCTCTGCAGGGAGAACTTCCACCGGGAGATCCCTTTCGACCCGGAGCTGTTTCTCCACCCGCCTCAGGAACCCGTAGGCCTTTGCTAGGGTTTCGCCCTCTATCGGCTCAAGCCCCCCCGCAGCCACTAGCCGCTCTATCGCCTCGAGGGTGTTGGGGCCCCGGACCTCCGGGTGCTCTCGCCCGTAGGCGAGCTGGAGGATTTGGCAGACGAACTCGATGTCGGCCAGCCCGCCCCGACCGAGCTTAAAGTTGCGGCGTCCCGGGCCCTCACGTGCCCGCTCCCGCTCCATACGGCGCCGCATGGCGTCTGTGGCCGCGATGTCCTCGGGGCCGATGGGGCTTTCATAAGTAAAATCCTCCAAGAGACCGGCGACGGTGCAGCCCAGCGCCTCGTCGCCCGCCACGGCGCGTGCCCTGATCATGGCCTGTCGCTCCCAGAGCTGGCCACGCTCCTGATAATGGGCTTTCAGGCCAACCAGATTGTGGACCAGGGGCGCATGGGTCCCGCCTGGCCGAAGCCTAGCATCAACTTTGTAGGCGTAGCCGCTTTGGGTTGTCGATGAGAGGATGTGGATGAGGCGCTCGGCAACCCGGGAGAAGAACGCGCTGTTTGTTAGACTCTCGCCCGTCGCTCCGCTCCCGTCGGTGGCCCCCTCTTTGGAAAAGACAAACATGACGTCGAGGTCTGAGCCGAAGTCGATCTCTCTTCCACCGAGTTTGCCAAGGCCGATAACGGTGAAGGCTGCCGGTTGGCCGCGCCCTCCTCGCCCCTCGCGGGGCTGGCCGAAGGCTTGACGAGCCTCCTCCTCGGCCGAGGCCAATGTCCAGCGAAGGGCGCTCTCGGCCACGACTGACAGCTCTACAAACGCCTCCTTGAGATCGCATTCGCCCCAGAGGTGGCGTAGCCCAATTCTAAGCTCCGCTGCCTTCTTCAGCCGCCGGAGCTCGTCGAGGCGCCGCTCTGGGTCGTCGAGCGTGTCCAGGGTTCGGTGAAGCTCCCGCTCGAAGGCGGGTGCCGATACGGGCTCTGTGATGATAGCCGGGTCTACAATGGTGTTAAACAGGTTGGGCTGGCGGAGGAGGACGGCGGATAGAAACTCCGAGTGGCCGAAGAGGGCCAGGAGGTGTTTCAGGAGGTTTGGGTGGTCCAGGAGCATCGAGATGTCCATTTCTCTGGCCTCAGAGGCATTGATGAATGCCTCGAAGTGGCGAAGCGCCATATCGGGATCGGCCAGTGTCTTGAGGTGCTCCAGGAGTGTGGGTACCAGGCGCCGAAGGAGCAATCTGCTGTGGGCCGAGGGGTGGCGAGCGGGCGGGCCGTCGTGGAGGAGAATAAAGTCGTTGGCCGCCCTCTCAGGGTGGGCGAACCCCAAGGCGTCGAGGCGTTTGAGGGCTTCTGTCCGAAGCTCCAGATCGAAGAGCCAGCTATACTCCTTATCCGGGGCGCTTGCCTCCTCCACATCCGCCGTATAGAAGAATTTGTCGTAGACCGCCCGGACCCGAGCCGTGTGGTGCTCGTAGGCGCTCAATAGCGTGGAGGCGAGCTCGCTCGGTGTGTCGCCCTCTAGGCCCATTTTCTTGGCCAGGGCGGCCCGGGCTGGCTCGTCACTGGGGATCGTATGGGATTGGAGGCCGTAGGTCATCTGAATACGGTTTTCCAGCTCCCGAAGAAACGTGTAGGCCTTGGTGAGCTTGGCGTACTCGTCAAACGTGATGTGGCCGCGCTCGGAGAGCCGGTGGAGGGCCCGCAGGGAGTTGGACTCCCGAAGCCATTGGTCCTGGCCTGCATACAGCAACTGGAAAGCCTGGATGACGAACTCCACTTCCCGGATGCCGCCGGCCCCGAGCTTGACGTGGTGGGCCCCCTTAGGGGCGGAGATGCCCAGACGGCTGTCGATGCGCTCCTTCATCCCCCGGATTTCCTGGATGGCGTCGAAGTCGAGGTATTTGCGAAAGATGAAGGGGGTAATGGTAGCAAGAAAGGCCTCACCCAGCTGGCGGCTTCCGGCTACGGGCCGGGCCTTAAGGAGCGCTTGGCGCTCCCACGTTTGGCCCCACGACTCGTAGTAGAGCTCGTAGGTCCTCAAACTGGCGCAGATGTCTCCGGTCTTTCCCTCGGGTCGAAGGCGGAGGTCTACGCGGAAGACGACCCCGTCGGCCGTCCGCTCCCCGATGAGCCGGGTGAGTTCCTGGGAGAGTCGGGTGTAATACTCGTGGAGTTCGATCTGGCCCGTCAGGCGGCCGGAGACTTCTCTAATCCCGGTCGTTTTACCTCGCTCGGAGGCATAAACGTACATCAGATCGATGTCAGATGAGAAGTTGAGCTCTTGGCCGCCGAGCTTTCCCATCCCGATGACGCAAAACTCGCCCGGGCGCTCGACCCCCTCGCTGTTGGTGTAGCGGGGCTCGCCGAATCGAGCTCTAAGGAGGCGCTCCACGAAGCGCAGGCCAGCATAGAGGCAGACATCGGCCAAGTTGGAGAGGTCCTCTACTGTTTCGGTCAACTCCGCCTCCCGCATGAGGTCCCTAAGGCCGAGGCGGAGGAACGCCCGTCGGCGGAAGCGCCGCAAGACCTTCATGGCCCCTTCCATTCCCTCGGCCTCTTCCAGCTGGCGAGCGAGCTCAGCCTCTAGCTCGTCCTTGAAGACACTACGGCCAAGCTCGCCGCTTCCGAAGACTTCCTCCAGGAGCTTAGGTTCGCTTATGAGCATCTCAGAGAGGTAGGGGCTACCGGAGAGGCATGCCACCAAGGCCCGCCGGGCCGAGGCCCCTTCCAGCCCGAGTTGGACCATGCGCTCGGGCGTTTCCAGGGCGGCTGCGAGCCGCTCGGCGGCGTTGAGGCCAACCTCGGCGTCGAATCCCTCTACAAGCTCGGCCAGGAAGGTTGGCAGAAGGTGGCCGGTCGGGTCGGCTGGGCCGAGGGTCTCCCGAAGCGAAACGATGTTGGTCCAGGCCCGATCTACGTTTGAGAAGCCAAGGGACTGCAGACGCCGCCGCTCCCCTTCACCACAGGCGGTTGCCCCCAAGAGGTCCCTGATGGCGGCGAGCGTGTGGGTGAAGACAGTCATCGGCAAGGCCCTTTCGGCTCTTGCTGCGTTGTACCGGATTTCGGCCAACCGGCGCTCATCGCCCCGACCAGCCCAACCTATACGTTTATCTTAGCTAACCGAAGGAAAAGTTACTATCTATCCAGAAAATTCTCACAAACAAGAGGCTTAACATTATCCGAAGAACATGGTCACCAGGCGGTCTACGGCAACCTTCAACGCGTCTCCGATCCAATGGACTTCGAGATAATACAGGAACAGGCCAACGAGCAGGGCGGGAATGGTGGTAATAGCGGTTGCCCACAGAGCTGATTTTTTATCCATCGCGATGAGAGGAAACAGCGCATCCCCGTCTTGGGAAATGGCATTGGCCACGAGCGCGGAGAACGGCAGCCACCCCTTGACGAATAACGTGACAAAAATAATCTGAGGCCCACATCCGGGAATGAGACCGATGAGGACTCCGACAACGACCGCCGCCAACCCCGCAGAGGTCATCAGGCTTTGTGCGAGGACCTCGCCGCGCGCGTAGTCTCCTTCTCCCATCAGAAAGATCACGATCCCATACAGAAGATACGCAACGAACACCCACGTCCCAACGAAAGCGGTCTCCTGGGCATTATGAATTAATGTCTCCTTCAACGACATCAGCTTCAACTCTGCCTCTTCGAGGGTGTCGTCCGCCAGGAACTTTTCGCCCATGACCATGAGGACGATGGAAAATGCGGTGCCCGTTACACCGATTGCGGTAACCAGTTTTGGGATTCTCAATTGGTTGACATCAACCTGGAACAGCAGCATGGTGCCCAAGACCAACCCAATGGTGATAAATGCCCAGTAGAGTCCGCTGCCTTTGTGCGTGACCCAATAACCCAGGGTGTCAAGCCGCTGATGTCCCTTGATTGTGTGATGCAGAATGAGGTCGACCTCGTCTCCTTCCTCATGGCCGATATGGGTGATGAGATCACTCTGTCCGCCCGTGATAGCAGCGCACTCCACGTTTTGCAGCATATGGTCGACCTTTTGATGCATCTCCTCTAGCTCTTCCTCGCTCTTTTGCTCTCGTGCCCGAATCAAGCTCTCTCCGACGCCGTAATAGTCCACCACGTAGCCCGTAAGAATGGCGGCGAGAAGCGAGAGGAGACTTATCACGACGAAGTGCAGGGGAAGCTTTGAAATCACCACAAACGCCGAGTCACCCGCCGTGGCGATGAGCGTCGCCACGACCGCCCCGAAGGTAACGGAGCCCTTTAGGTAGAGGGGCATTATGAAAATGGCTCCTCCACATCCCGGGGTGAGGCCCAAAAAGGCCCCGATGACGGGCTGCCATTGTTTCCGCTCCTGAATGGTGCGGATGAGCTCCCCGTGGCTCCGGAAGTTAATGTAACCAAAGAGTAGGAGAACCGCCCCCACGAAGACGGTGACCTGTAAGAAGGCCCCCTCGGCGCTTCCAATAATGATGCCTATAACGCTCTCTGATAGGCGAGAGTCCATAAAGATCACTAACGCGCCCTCGGGGTGTTCAAAGACACCCCAACAGCACTCAGCATAATGGTGCTAGGGGGGGGGCCGACGCTCCAAATAGTCGGCGAGCGCCAGGAGCGCCCTGGCCTGATCGGCTGCGCCGGGGGAAGGCACCAGGGCGGTCAGGGCGTACGGCTCCTCCCCCCCGTTGCCCCGGCACCGGGGCGCGTAAAGGTCCGGCAGAAGCCCACGGCTCAGGAGGGCCCCAATGACCATCTCCAAGGGGCGGACATCTTGCAGGACGAACTGCTCGGCGGAAGCATGGTCAGCCTCAAGGTAGCCCCCCGAATCGGTGCGCGATCCGGCCGAGAGCTGAGAGGCGCCGAGAAAGAGCGTCTCCTCCCGCAGGGCCGCCGGCTCCCGTGTGGAGACGGCAATGCTCGCCTCGGGCACCGCCAGCCGGTAGACCGCGATGATGTGTTTGAGGGCCTCGTCGTCGACATGGTTAGGGGCTTCGGTTAAAGGAGCACCAAGAGCCGGCCTCATCCGGGGGACGTTGATGACGGCCGGGGTCACGCCGTAGCGCTCCCGCAGGTGGAGGACGTGGTCGATGAGGGCAAGGACATCATAGCGGTACGGGCAAAGGCCCAAGAGGGCCCCCATTCCGAGGAGGGTGAATCCCGCCTCCAGGGCACGCTCCATGGAGGCGAGCCGCCAGGCGAAAACCTTCTTTCGCCCCTCAGGGTGAACCCAGCGGTAGACCTCAGGGTGGTAGGTCTCCTGGAAGCTCTGATACATCGCTGCGCCCGCCTCCAGAAACCGCCGCAGCTGGGCGACCGACGGCGGAGCGATGTTGAGGTTGATGGTTCGAAGCCCAATCTGCTCGTAGAGGGCCTCCATGATGCGGAGCACCTCATCGAGATAGGAGAGCTTCAGGACGTCGGCGCAGACCAAGAGGATGCGCTGGAAACCCTCCTGTTGCAGGAAGCGGCCATCGGCCAGTGCCTCCTCCAGAGTGAGGGTGCGCCGCTTCAGCAAGACGTTGTCGCTCCGGAATCCACAGTAGAGGCAATTGCTATGGCAGTCGTTCGTCAGATAGAGGGGGGCAAAGAGCCGTACCCGCGGCCCCCAGATGGCTGTTTTGACATCGTGGGCAGCCTGGAAGATAGCCTGGAGAGTCTCAGGATCGGTGACAGCCAATAACACGGCCGCCTCCTCGGGTACCAGGCCCTTGGCCTGGCAGGCCCGATCCAGTACCGCCGCTACCTGGCCGGACTCTGGCTCCCCAAGCGCGGCGAGCCGGGAAAGTCGAGCGACGTCAGGAGAGTACGAAGTATTAGTTACCAAAAAGGCCGCCCCCTTCATGGAACTTTACCTCTTCACCCTATAAGCGTCATCTCTGAGAAAGATTCCAACGGGGGTCATTTCAACCTGACCCGACCTTCTCGTGATGCCCGCTCTTGGTAAAGTTGAGCAGGCCGCCCATGATGAGGATTTCCTTCTGGCGAGGTGTCAGGTCGCAGGTTAACGGGATCGTAACCTCTTTGGTAATGTTCTCGACCGTCAGAGGTTCCTCCTCTCGAAGGGTCTTCAGCAGGTTGGTCATCTCCAGAGTATCGCCCTGCTCGATTTTTTCGTAATCCGCAGGGTCCGCAAACGTCAGCGGCAGGATGCCGAAATTGATAAGGTTGGCGTAGTGGATGCGGGCGAAGGACTTGGCAAGCACGGCCTTGATCCCCAAGTACATGGGGGCCAGGGCGGCGTGCTCGCGGCTCGAGCCATGGCCGTAGTTCTCGCCGCCCACGACGACGCCAGCCCCGGCCGCTTTGGCCCGCTCGCAGAAGGACGGGTCCACTCCGGAGAAGACGAATTCGCTGATTTTCGGGATGTTGCTTCTAAGCGGCAGGACCTTTGCGCCGGCGGGCAATATATGGTCGGTGGTGATATTGTCCCCGAGCTTCAATAGCACCTCTGCCTTGATCTCGTCGGGCAGGGGGTTGCTGATCGGCAACGGGGCGATGTTTGGCCCCCGGACCACCCGGACCTTTTTTGCCTCCTCGGCAGGAGCCGGGGTGATTATCATCGTATCGTCCACCGAAAACCGCTTTGGGAGCGCATAGCGCTGATATGGGCCAAGGGTCCGAGGGTCGGTAATTTCGCCCGCTAGCGCACATGCAACGGCAGTCTCTGGGCTTGAGAGATAGACCTGGGCGTCCATGGTGCCTGAGCGTCCGATGAAGTTGCGGTTGAAGGTCCGTACCGAAACGGCGCCTGAAGGAGGCGCTTGCCCCATGCCGATGCACGGTCCGCAGGCGCTCTCGAGCACCCGGACCCCGGCGGCAATGAGGTCCGTGAGAGCCCCGTTTTCCGAAATCATCTGCAGCACCTGTTTGCTGCCTGGGGTGAGGACCATGGAAAGCCCCGGATGGATGTGCCTTCCCTTGAGGGACTGAGCTACGACCATGAGGTCCATAAAGGAAGAGTTGGTGCAGCTTCCTACACAGACCTGTTGGACTTTAGTCCCTTCTACCTCGGTAACCTTCCTAACGTTGTCCGGGCTGTGGGGACAGGCAATGAGCGGCTCCAGCTCACGAAGGCTGATTTCCATCTCCTCGTCGTACTGGGCACCATTGTCTGGTTTCAGCTCACGCCAGTCCTTCGCCCGGCGTTGCGCCTTGAGGAAGGCCCTTGTCCGCTCATCGCTGGGGAAGATGCTCGTCGTAGCCCCGAGCTCGGCCCCCATGTTGGCGATGGTCGAGCGCTCGGGGACCGAGAGATATTTGACGCCCGGGCCACCGTACTCAAGGATACGGCCGACGCCCCCTTTGACAGACAAGCGCCGGAGTAACTCAAGGATGATGTCTTTGGCCGATACCCACGGCCGAAGGCGACCGGTGAGGTTGACGTAAAGAATCTTCGGCATGGTCAGCCAGAACGGCCCGCCCCCCATCGCTACGGCGACGTCGAGCCCTCCGGAGCCGATGGCGATCATGCCGAGGCCGCCGCCAGTCGGCGTGTGGCTGTCGCTGCCCAGGAGGGTTTGGCCCGGAACGCCAAAGCGCTCCAGGTGGATCTGGTGGCAGATGCCATTGCCCGGACGAGAAAAGTAGATGCCGTACTTCGCTGCCACCGTCTGGAGAAACATGTGGTCGTCGGCGCTCTCAAATCCGGTCTGGAGCGTGTTGTGGTCGACATAACTCACGGAGCGCTTGGTCTGGACTGTGGGCAGCTCCAGGGCCTCGAACTGGAGGCAGGCCATCGTTCCCGTCGCATCTTGGGTAAGAGTCTGGTCGATCGTGATGGCGATCTCTTCACCGGCCCGGAGCGTGCCGGAGACAAGGTGCGCCTCCAGCACCTTCTGGGCGACCCCACGCGTCATGCTATCCCCTCCCTCCTGAGTCAGCGTCGCGCTCGCGGCACAACCGCCAGAACGTTCCTGGGCGGGATAAAACCACGCAGATACTCTCCAGCCCCGCTGGTTTGGCTCGTGGGCGAATGGACCGCATGCATAGATTAGGCCCAGAACTATTCCTCAAGCGGTCCTTCGACCAACCGCTCCACCAATGCTTCGCAGGCGGTGACGTTCGCCAGGTGCGCCTGGCGCATCCCTTTGAGGAAGCTGCGGGTTGGCTCGTCTTCCACCGACGACAGAAGCTCCTCGATCTTCCGAACCACCCAGGCCTGCCCACGGTTGAGGAGTTCCAGCTTGGCTACGAGCCCCTCGGTGGCCTCGACCTTCTGGACAAAATCCCCTATCGCCTTGGATGGCGTGCCACCCAGGGCCTGGATTCGCTTCGCGAGGCCGTCGCAGAAGCGCCCCTCGTCGCGCAGCACCTGTTCCAGCAGGGCTTGGTCCTCGGCCTCCTTCACTTGGGCGGCCATGGGCTTGAGGACCTTCACCCCGGCCCGCTCGGCCTCCAGAAGGACGTTCAACCGCTCGATGACCTCAGTGGTTTCCACCGGCGCATCTCCTTACGTCTCAAAGCTTTGGCGCATCTTCTCTATGGCCCGGTTCTCCAGGTCCAAGGCACGAGGGAAAAGGTCCTCCTCCTCGGCTCGGATGTGCTCCAGCAGGTCGTCCTGCAACAGCTCAAGCCGGGGCCGAAGGCTCGCCGTCTCCTGCGCCGCCTGGCCCGTGGCCTCCACCGCCTCAAGGGCCCCGCGGATTCGCTCAAGCCAACCCCTGACCTCCTCGTGCTCGAAGTGCATCTGGGCAATGGGCCCATGGGTTCCGCATCCGAGAATAGACATATCAATCGGCCCCTCAGCGCCAAGGGCCTCCTCGAGCCTTCGGATTGCGGGAAATAGAATTCGCTCCTCCTTGTAAAGATGCTCGTTGATCTCGGTTGCCAGGTCCGACAAATCCTGTTGGAGCTCGAATGCAGGAGCGGCCGTCGGGTCCCCCTCGGCCTCCTGGACCAGACGGGCGAGGAGCGCCTTAAGAGCCGGGATCTCCTGCTTCAGGTATGCATGGTGGGTTGACTCAACCTCCTGGATGACCTGTGAAAGAGGCTTCTCTCCGAGCCTCCGGGTCTCTCGATTGAGGGCATGCAGCAGTGACGTGAGATCCTCTAGCCGATTGGCAGCCGCCGTATCTGCTATGGAATGGGCTCCGCCGCAGCAGGCATCGACCTTGAATCGGTTGAAGATTTCGATGGTATCAGGGTAGCGGTGGGTCACTTTATTGATGGTCTGGTCCCGGGTAATCATGGGTGCAACTCCTCTATGGGTCTTGCGGGGGAAAAGATCATGATTTCCTACGATCTTTCTTTTTAAGATACATCCCCCGCAGCCGGGCGCCTTGACTAAAGTCAATGGACGACCAGTGATAATGGCGGTACCCTGAAGGGGGACTCTGCGCACAGAACTGCCCCCCCCTGGCCGACTGTCCCTAAGGATGCGTCTGCGATAATTTCTCAGACATAGGAGATTAGCCATGGATAAAAGCACCGTGTGGTTTGTCTACATGAGTCTTTTCTACCTTGCCGCTGGGGCCGTCCTTGGCCTGGTAATGATTTTTCATCCGTCCGCCATGGCGGTCATTTTTCGGGTGCACGCGCACATTAACCTCCTCGGGTGGGTGAGCATGATGATCTTCGGGGTGACCTATCACGTCATGCCCCGCTTCACCGGACGGCCCATGCGGTACCCCCGGCTCATCTGGCCTCACTTCTGGTTGACCAACGTAGGGCTTGTCGGTATGGCTACAACCTGGTCCCTGGGTGCGAGGGGCGCAAAGAGCTGGGAGCACTTGGCAGGGCTTTTCGGCGTAGCCGCATCGGTGGGTATCGGCCTGTTTATCGTCAATATGCTGGCCACCATCCGGATGGCCTCTCCACCCATCGTCAACCTCCAGCCTCCACGCTCTTGAACGACTCCGCCACACATGGTCTATGGGTTCGGCTGGCTGATAGATGCAGTCGGGCTCAGCGGCCAGATAATCGCCCGTGACGGCATAGGCTCGGGCGCGTGAGCCCCCGCAGACGTGGCGGAACTCGCAGCGTCCACATTTGCCGCCGAATCCGTCGGGGTCGCGGAGCTCTTTGAAAATACGCGCGTTTTGGTACACGTCCACAATGGAATCGCGGGGGAAGCGACCGGCCTCGATGGGCAAGAAGCCGCTCGGGAATATCTGGCCGATGTGGCTTACGAACATGCAGCCTTTTCCGTCGCTCACGCCGAGCGGGGCTCGCTGAATGCGGTCGGCATGCCCTGCGGCCTCGCCTGCACCGCGCTGGGGATTCCCGCCTCTCTGCAGAACGAAGCGGCGGTAGTGGTGCGCTTCGGTGGTCTTGATGCTGTAGGGCTTCCGCTGGGCGTGGTGCCACAGACGCTCGAAGCCCTCTTCATATTGCTCGGGTTCTATGCGCTCCTCGGCCGTGCCTCGGCCGACCGGCACAAGGAAGAAGACGGACCAAAGCAGAATGTCCAAGTCAGCGATAAGCTCGGCCATCGCATCGACCTGCTCGACGTTGCGCCTGGAGACCATGGTGTTGATCTGGACGGGGAGCCCAACGGCGCGGGCCTCGCGGATGATCTGGAGGGCGAGATGAAAGCTGCCGGGCACACCCCGGATAGCGTCGTGCGTGGCGGCATCGACGCCGTCGATCGAGACGGCCAGGCGGCTTAGCCCAGCCGCCTTCAGCTGTTTAATCGCCTGCGGTGTGACCAGGGGTGTGGCCGAAGGGGTCATCGTCACCGTCAGTCCCGCATCGATGCCCGCCCGGATGACCTCAAACACATCATCCCGCTTCATGGGGTCTCCACCGGTCAGGACCAGAATGGGCCCTTGGGGAAAGCTGGCAAGCTGCTCGATAAGCTTGTGGCAGAGTGGGAGGGTGAGTTCCTCAGGGTGACGGTCGGGCTGAGCGCACGCCCGGCAGTGCTTGCAGACCAAGTCGCATGCCTGTGTTATCTCCCAAAAGACCAAAAAGGGGCTACGATGGAAATTGACCCTGCCGTATCCTGCTGGCATAGCTTCGGATCCCCTTCTCCTGACTTCCTCCACTTTACCTTTCTACTACTCGGGTGCAACGGTCGGACGGTTCCGCACCTCGCCGGCCCATCGAAGCAGATCGAGCCCTTCGCGAATCGAGTGTTCGCGGGCATCGAGGATCGACTGCACCTTCTCCTCCGGGAGCCGCTCCACCATGATGGAGAGCCCATCGCAGTCGCTCACGTGCGGCAGGACACTCCTGACGAGTCGGGTGGCTTCATGGACGTCCTCGTCGGTGAGTGGGTCCTTCTCGCTGAGCTCGATAAGCCTCTGGGCCGTCCCAATGGCCCTGTCATGGTCGCCCAAGAGTTGCTCGATGTACTCCTCCCCGAAGATGTCCACCAGGGCGGGATACAGAGCCTCCTCCTCGTAACGGAAGTGCGGTCCAACGTAGACAGCCGCCTGGCCCAGAAGCGACCGGATGCGTTCCCCGTTGCGCTCCTTGAAGGCCTGAATCAGGTCTAGGAGTACATCCCGGATCTTGCGATGCTCGTCCCTGAAGGTCTGCGTGAACTGGTCTGCCAGCATGGTTCTTTCCTCCTCTCTCCATTGCCAGGCCCGGGGCGACCTTCCCCCGCCCCAAGGACCCCTTTGGGCCTCCTTCCACTCTTCCCACCAAGCCATCTGGATGGCCTCCAAGATGCCCTCGGTGCTTGCATTGGGGTCGTCCTCGAAACCGGAGAGCTCGCAGACCCAGCGGTGGAGGTCGGTGAAGCGGACACTCAAAGGATCGATCCCAGGGAGCTTTTCGTAAAGCTCGATGGCGATGTCCTCGACGTCTTGCCAGGATAGTCTCACAGTCTAGCCTCCGCCGCTTTCTTTTCGGTGTATGTAAGCCAGTTCAGCGGCCCTTAAAGCACTTCTTTTAATTCTCCTCGTCGATCTGGCCAGCCACGAGCTGGGCATCGTTCACAATTCGGATTGCTCCCGGAGGTGCGGGAATCTCCAGCACCACGTCTCCGAATATTCTTGCCTGGCAGCCTAGCCTGGAGGCCAAGGTGAGCCCTTCGGCGCCATCCAGCCGGTCGTCTTCATCCTCCTCCATCTCCGAGAGGTTATCTTCTCCGGCCTTGACGATCACGTGGCAGGTCGTGCAGGCGCAAAAGCCGCCGCAGTTGTGGTCCAGCCAGATGTCGTTATCGAGCGCAGCATCGAGGATGGAGGAGCCCTCCTTCACCTCGACCGTCTCGTTGTCCGGCAGGAACGTCACCTTTGGCATGGTCAGCGCATCCTAAGAGTCGAGAATCTCGGAGAAGGGGCGATCCTTCAGGGCCGCCTGGAGAGCCGCATCCATGATGCGCTCGGCGAGGGGCCTGGTAGCGGCGTTGAGCCGTTCAATCTCGTCCCTCAGCCGACGGTGGTCGAGGCCGGCCTTGGCCTCTTCCAGCCGTGAGACGGCCTCTTCGATGGCCGAGCGCTCCTCGGCCGGAATCTCAACCTCATCAGTGGCCAGGGCCCTTGCCGTGGCATTGAGGATTGTGTCGGCCTCGCTGCGGGTCTCGATGAGCAGCCTGGTGGAGAGATCGGCTTCAGCGTGCTCTATGCTATCCTTGAGCATCCTCTCCACCTCGTCCTCCGTGAGTCCGTAGGAAGGAGCAACCTCTATCGTTTGGGCTTTGCCGCTCCGCTGATCGCGGGCAGTGACGTCTAGGATGCCGTTGGCGTCGATGTGAAAAGTCACCTCAATGCGGGGCACACCTGCTGGCTGGGGCGCGATGCCCCTAAGAGTGAATCGGGCGAGGCTTCGGCAGTCGCGAGCCAGCTCCCGCTCGCCTTGAAGGACGTGAATTTCGACGTTTACCTGACCATCGAGGAAGGTGGTGAAGGCCTCGGTCGCCCGCGTGGGAATTGTAGTATTTCGGGGGATGAGCGTACTCACCACGCCGCCCATGGTCTCGATACCGAGCGATAGGGGTGTTATATCGAGCAGGAGCAGCTCTTGGTTGTTCCCCGCAAGAATGTCTGCCTGAATGGCCGCCCCCAAGGCAACGACCTCCTCCGGATTCAGCTCGCCGTGGGGCTCACGACCGAAGGTCTCTGCCACGGTCCGGCGCACCATGGGCACCCGTGTGGAGCATCCGACCAGGAGGACCTCATCAATTTCCTCAGGTGTGAGACGGGCATCCTCCAAAGCCTGGAGGCATGGGCGAACGGTCTTTTGAACGAGGTCGCCCACAAGAGCCTCAAATTCTGCCCGTGTAAGGAGCCGGCGGTAGTCGAGGTCGCTCCCTAGCCCTTCGCCCTCGATAACAATCTCTGTCTCTTCGGCCTCGGACAAGGCCACTTTAGCCTCCTCGGCAGCCGTCCGAACCCGCTCGAGGACCTCCGCCCGACTTCGGAGGCCCTGGCCACCGGTAGCCTCAACCTCATTGAGGATGAGCTCCATGAGCCCGTAGTCGAGGTCGTCGCCGCCGAGCATCGTATCGCCGCTCGTTGAGAGCACCTCGAAGATGCCGTCCTTGAGCTTGAGGATGGAGATGTCGAACGTGCCTCCGCCCAGATCGTAGACCGCGACAATCCCGTCGTGGCGCTGCTGGAGCCCATAGGCCAGGCACGCCGCCGTCGGCTCGTTGACAATGCGAAGGACCTCCAGGCCGGCGAGTTTGCCCGCGTCCTTCGTGGCCTGCCGCTGGGCATCGTTGAAGTAGGCCGGGACGGTGATGACTGCCTTGGTCACGGTCTCCCCAAAGAAGATCTCGGCCCGGGTCTTCAATTCCCGAAGAATCATGGCGGAAAGCTCCGGGGGCGTGTAGTCTCTCTCGGCCACCTTGATCCGGACAATTTCCTGCTCGTTGCCGGAGATGTGGAACGGCAGGTAGGCGAGATCAGAGGAGAGATCCTCGATCCCCTTGCCCATGAACCGCTTCACCGAGTAGACGGTGGATTTCACCCGGGTGATGCGTCGGGCCTTCGCTCGCTCTCCGATTACAGGTCGGCCGTCCTCGAAGCTGATGACCGAAGGGACCAATTTGCTGCCGTCGGGGCCTACGATGACCCGCGGGATGCGCCCGTCCATATAGGCCACAAGGCTGTTGGTGGTCCCTAGATCGATGCCAACGATGTGACTCATATCGGGTCTATCCACTCTCAGGAACCAGGACGCGGCTCACCTGCCAGAGCGGCCGATAGGTCCCGGATGGTCGTTGTGAGATAACTACGATGATGAAGAAGCTCCCGTAAGCGCTTGAGCAATGAGGCCTTGGCCTCTTCTGAGCCTTCTTCCGCCACGAGACGGTCCCAGAGTTCGAAGGCCTCGTGGAGCTCGGTCTCTGTTGCCTCCCGGCGGGCCTCAAGGGAGCGGTGAACCTCCTTTAGAAAGTCCTTCAGGGCCCCTCGTTCGGCTCCTGCTGAACCTCGGTAGGCCTCCACTATCTCCTCGATCTCGATCAGCTGACTAAGGAGCTCTGCTGGCGGCTGGTCCCGGTGCTCCTGCGGGGAGCTTGTCTCAAGTTCAAGGAGGTATTCCGTTCGGGCGATGGGGTCTCGCAAAGTACGGTATGCAACGTTGACCACGGCCGCTCGTTCTTCGGCAATCTGGCGTTCCTTGGGGCTTCGGCTCTGATAGTGGTCCGGGTGAACCTGGCGGCTCAGCGCGTAGAAGGCCTCCTCCAGTCTCTCCGGCTCCAGACTCATCCTCTTGGCGTCGAGCCCCAAAATGCTGAAGTAATTGGACTGGGGCGGCACGGGCAAAATCGTTGCGCAGTCTGGGCAGAAGGGTTTCCCTCCGGTGGGTTGGTAACAGGACCAGCAGAGGTGATCCGTGTGCTTATTGGTCTCGATGGTGGCCATGAGTTTCGTTGCCTGCCTGATCGGTCTTCTTCTTGTAATCAGCAATGGCGGCCTTAATGGCGTCTTCGGCCAGCACCGAGCAGTGAATCTTGACAGGCGGAAGGCTCAGCTCGCTTACGATCTCGGTGTTCTTGATGGCGAGGGCCTCCTCGATGCTCTTGCCCTTGACCCACTCGGTGATGAGGCTTGAGGAGGCGATGGCGCTGCCGCAACCGAAGGTCTTGAACCGGGCCTCTTCGATAACCTCGGTCTTTTCGTTCACCTTAATCTGGAGCTTCATCACGTCCCCGCATTCGGGAGCGCCCACGATGCCCGTGCCTACACCCTGCTCACTCTTGGAGAAAGAACCGACGTTGCGGGGGTTTTTGTAGTGGTCGATGACCTTGTCGCTGTATGCCATAGCCGTCTCCGTCTTGTCTGCCTTACGTCTGCCACTGGACAGACGAGAGGTCGATCCCCTCCTTGGCCATCTCGTAGAGGGGCGACATCTCTCGAAGCCGCTCCACCGTTTCCTTAACTCTCTTGATGACGTAATCGACCTCCTCTTCGGTGTTGAACCGGCCCAATCCGAAGCGGATGGAGGAGTGGGCCAGCTCGTCGCCAACCCCAAGGGCCCTTAGCACGTAAGATGGCTCCAGCGTGGCCGAGGTACAGGCGCTGCCGCTGGAGACGGCAATCTCGTTGAGGCCCATCATCAGGCTTTCGCCCTCCACGTAGGCGAACGACAGATTGCACGTGCCCGGAAGGCGCCGATCGGGGTGGCCGTTGAGGTAGACCTCCTCTAGATGGGAAAGGATGCCAGACTGGAGCCGGTCCCTCAGCGCCCGAATCCGCTCGGCCCCCGCTTCCATCTCCTGGTAAGCCAGCTCGCAAGCCGCTCCGAACCCAACGATGCCCGGCACGTCAAGGGTGCCGCTGCGCATGCCACGCTCGTGGCCGCCGCCGTCCATCATCGGGGAGAGCCGCACCCGGGGGTCTCGGCCCCTGACGTAGAGCGCGCCCACACCCTTGGGGCCATACATCTTGTGGGCGCTCAGGCTCACAAGATCCGTCCCCCAGGCTTTTACATCGACAGTTATTTTGCCCAATGCCTGGGCCGCGTCGCTGTGGAACAGCACTCCCCGCTCCTTGGCGATCCGGCCGATCTCCGAAACCGGCTGTAACACCCCAATCTCGTTGTTGGCCGCCATGATGGAGATGAGAATCGTCGTCTCCCTGAGCGCACGCCGCACGTCGTCCGGGTCTACCAACCCGTCTCGGTCAACCGGCAGATAGGTGATCTCGAAGCCCTGCCGCTCGAGACGCTTGGCCGAATCTAGCACCGCTTTGTGCTCGGTCACCTGGGTGATGATGTGATCGCCCTTCTCTTGATACATCTCGGCCACGCCCTTCAAAGCGAGGTTGTCGCTCTCGGTCGCCCCACTGGTGAATACAATCTCCTTAAGAGCAGCGCCGATGAGCCGGGCTATCTGCTCACGGGCCCGCTCGACGGCCTCCTCGGCCCGCCAGCCGAAGGCGTGGATGCGGCTGGCCGCGTTGCCGAACTCCTCGCAGAAGTAGGGCAGCATCGCCTCCAGGACCCTGGGGTTCATTGGCGTCGTGGCATTATTATCCATGTAGATTGGCGCGTTCACGGTGTTCGGTGCCATCCCCTTAGCTCTAGGTTACTGTTATGCAATATCCCGCCGCGCAAATGACATTTCCTCCAACGACCGCTTGTAGGGTGACTCGCCGGTCTTTCGAACCCGGCCCATCCCAAGCTTGAAGCGATAGTTGTTCGTAAGGGGGTCGACCACCCGCGCAACTAAACTGTTGGCCGGCTGCTTGGGGTCGAGGAAGTACATCCATGCCACGCCCTTGCGGACCGCTGGGGTGACTAAGGCCACGGCGTTAATCCTGGCCTTGGTCAGCTTTATGTGGCCTGCCTTCATCAGCTCCGTAAAGGTGAAGTCGTTGGGTTGGACGCCGTAGAACCCACTGACTTGGACCGGAACGCGATCGTTTTCGGCAGCCACCCAATCCCCGCTTTCGATGCCCCGTGCCTCGGCGTCCTCCGGGTGGATTTCCATGAAGTTGACCGGCCATCGCTCGGTGATGTATGGCCGCCGCTCCATATCGTCGTAACCCGACTGCCAAATCTCGTTGATGCGGCCGTTGGTGATCCATAGCTCATCGCCCTTCGGCTTAAACCACTCGTAAAAGTCGGAAAAGAGACTCCAGGGAGACTTGATGAAATTGGCCTTGCCCGTTTGGGATTTAAAGGCTGTGAGGAACTTGGGCCAGATTGTGGGCCCCTCGGGCCCGCCCTCGGGCAGTTTCAGGGTGGAGTCGTGGAGTCGCTTCGTGCCAACGAGCTTTCCGTCTTCGTACCTGATAGGGCATTGGATACCTTCGGTCCCCATGCTCCTAAGCAGCTCATGGGCCCTCATCCCCTTCTTTTTGGCGAGCCAGACCAGGGGGTAATAGTCCGTGCGGGAGCCGCGCCCGAAGCGGGCCGATTCCTCGAAGACTTCGTTGGAGTCCTTCCAGTTGAATCCCTTAGAGCCCATCTTCTTGGCAAACTGGGCCGCAATCCACCAATCAGGCTTCGACTCCCCAGGCGCATCGTAGAACTTGGAATAAAGGCGAATTCTCCTCTCGCCGTTGGACCGGGTGAAGTCCTCTTCTCCCCACGTAGCCGCCGGCAGCACCAGGTCTGCATACTTCGTACCCAGCGGCTGGCGTAGATAGATATCCTGGAAAACGAGCATCATCCCGCCGTTGTCGACACGCTGCTTGAGAACCTCGACGGCATGCTTTGCATCTTTCCGCCTGATTTGATGCGGATTGGCAACAGTGCTGCGTTTGAAAGTCTCCTCCATGGCCTGAGAGGCCGTCATGGAACCAACCCATGTAGTGCCAATGCACCAGCAGAACCGCACATTGCCCGCCTCGACCCACCTGTCGAGGTCGAGAGATTTACGGCGACGGCCCGGGTACTTCTCCGGCGACTTCTCCATGGGATAGCGGCCCCCTTTACGGCCTCCCCTCTGGTGGCCGCCGAAACGGGAGACCATCTGGCCCGGCCTGTTGCCCGCCCCGCAAAGCAATGCCAAGGAGCCGATCGAGGCGGTGTTGAGGTAATTGTTGGACCAGTAGTTGCCCTTCTCGATTCCGATCGAGGTCTTAGGGCGCGACCCGTCTGGCCGCGGCTTGGCCATCATCTCCGCCGCCCGGACGATGTCGCCCCTGGGGACCCCAGTGATTTTCTCCGCGACATCGAGCTTCGACTCCTCCTGAGCCAGGATCCACTCCTTGTAGTCCTTAAAGCCCTTGGTCTCGAGCTTGCCCCAGGTGGTCCGCCACTGCCACTGCGTGTTCCGGGTGCCCTGGCCAAAGCCGGAGTCAGTGCCCCACTTATTGTTGGTGAACTGGGCGATCCACTCCTTATCTTCCCATCCGTTCTCCAAGATGACCCGGGCTATGGCCATGTGAAGCACGGTATCAGTTCCGGGAATAAGCCATAGGTGCAGTCCCCCCGTGGCCTCGGCATGAGCCACGCCCGTCGTCTTGCGCGGGAGGGCGTAGATCAATTTCATATTGTGCGTGTTAATTCCTTTAAGAATCCAATGGGTGAAGATGACCGTTTTGGTCTCATAAGGATCGGTCCCTGAGATGTAGAGGACGTCGGCCAGGGACCAGTCTTCGTATGAAGCGGAGAAGTTGTCGAACCCCACATCCCGGAACCCCGGGGTGTCGGGCGCCACGGACGGATTGTCATGAAAGGCAAAAGCCGGTGTCTTGATGTAGCTAAAGGCCAGCTTGGTCAAGGCGAAAGTGTTTTCATAATAATGGTAGGAAAACATCTTCATGGCCCAGGCATGGACGCCTTGCGTGTCGAGTACGTGCTTAGAGACCTTGGCCATAATGTCAAAGGCAGTATCCCACGAAACCGGTGTCAGCTTCCCCCCCACCCGAAGGAGAGGACGCTGCAGGCGATCCTTAGTTGGCGTTTCGGGGTTAAAGACCTTTTGGGCGATACAGCCCCCGCGGATGCTGTGAGTCCCGCCAACATTGACCACCTTGCTATCGCCGTCTGGAATGACGACAACGTTTTGAAGGCGTCCGTCGGCCCTCACCACGTTGTGCATATTGGGGCTAACCCACTTACCGCTCAGCGGCGAGACGGGAAAATCTACGCCCAGTGCGTTTTCTTTGGCCTTGAGCCCCCCCTCCTTGCCCACCGGCCAGCGGTAGACCTTATACCCGCACGCCACAATGCAATAGTCGCAGGCCGTGGTGAACACCTTCGCATCAGGCGGTGGCAAGGGGACCTTGTCCTGCCGTTTGTATTTCCGTTCCGACATAATGTCCTACCTCCTCACCGGAAGACCATAACGGTCTCTATCTACTTTCCCGTATCAAGGTTATTGCGCTTGCCGTAAACCAGACCCAGAATCCCCGTGGCGTAGATGATATCGCCCCGGACCTCCAAGACGACCTGGGGCAGAGATTCGGTGGCGTGGCCGGCCACGACCATCCCGTGCCGGGTCATGTCAAAAATGGTCATGTGAAGCGGGCAGGGCCCAAGGACCTTGTCTCGGCTCTTGTACGTCCCGGCAAGGGGGCCTCCCATGTGGGTGCACAGGGTGCTGAAGGCCACGATATCTTGATCAGCCCCGACGCCTCCCGATGCGGGGGCACCCAATTTCACGAGCATGTTCTGGGAATACATATCTTTAAAGGGATAATTGAAGTACCTGGGCGCATCGGTCTTCAAGGCGCTGAGCTTCCCGACCTTTTTCTTGGGGTATTGGGTCAGCGTGGCCGGGACCGCCTCTGCCCGACCTAGGAGGCCGGGAATCGAGGGCAGAAAGACGGTCGTAAGGGTAACGGTCCCACTGGCCAGCAGAAACTGCCGCCTGGTCATGCAGGGTCTCTCTTGCGCTTGGTCTGAATTCATGGTCCCTTTTCCCCTCTCCCCGCAGCTCATCACTTATAGACCGCATATTCGGGAAGCTTTGGAGGGTTCACGATGATTTGCTCTCCGCTCAAGCTCTCGAGGAACGCCTTTAGCGCCCCCTTTTCGTTTTCAGTGAGATTGAGTGGCTTGATTTTATTGGTCTTTGTACTGAACCCGTATAGGCTCTGGATGATATCTTCTCCACCGCCCTTGTTGTAGAACTCGATAACTTCTTCGAGGGTCCTAAAGACCCCATTGTGTATATAGGGAGCGGTGTAGACCAGATACCGCAGGGAGGGAGTCCGGAACTTCCCCATATCCTCCTTGCGCTTCATCCGGTAGTAGAGACCCAGGTCGGTTTTCGTCGTCCGATAGATATCTTCGGTAACCCCCTTGGCGTATTGCTCGTACCGGAAGGTAATCTGGTGCTGGGCGTCCCTCTGGAAGGTGGGATTCTCCGGCACACCTAAATTGTAGTATTTCTGGTCGGTTAGGAGGGAGCCATTGTGGCACTGGATGCACCCGGCTTTACCCGAAAACAGGGCAAGTCCATTTACGGCCTTTGCCGACATCGCCCCCTTGTCGCCTTTCATGTAGCGGTCGAAGGGGGTGTTTCGCTGGACGATGGTCCGCTCGAAGGCGGCGATGGCGCGCCAGGCGTCCTTGAGGTGAGGACGGTGCGTCCCAAAGACCTCCTTGAACCGCTTGACATATTCGGGAATTTGGAGGAGGCGGGCTTCCATCATATCGCGCTCGCCGTTGCCCGCCACGGCACCCCTGGCGGCCGTCTCCGCTTGGGCCTCCAAGCTTTTGGAGGAGCCGGCCCAGAACAGTTTGTTGTAGTAGGCCGAATTGACAATCGTTTGGCAGTTACGCCAGTGCTTCGTCCCGGGATAGCCGCGACATATGTCCCCCCCGTCCCCCCAGCCCACTTGAGGGACGTGGCAGCTTAGGCACGGAGTGCTGGTATCGCCCGAGAGGCGGTTATCAAAGAAGAGCATCTTGCCCAATTCCACTTTGGCGGGTGTCGTGGGATTGTCCGGGGGGGTGGGTACCGGCCCCAACGGCCCGAGAGACGGGAAGGGTTCTTTCCCCGTGGCGGTGTCAGGCCGGGGCGCCAGGAAGAGACCCAAAACGATAGCCAGGAGCACGGGGATGATGATCCAAGATCGCACTCTCATGGGCTTTGCTTCTCCTCTGTCGACGAAACGCTGTTGCGCATCCCCTTTACTATCCAAGCCCGATTAATTCTTTACCTTGAGCCAGTTCTTGATAACCTCATACTTCGGTAACTCGGGAACCGTGACGACAACCTCATCGCCGCTTAGACTCTTTAGAAACTCCACCAGGGCTTCCTTCTCGCTGGCGGTGAGGCGAAGTGGTTTGAGCAAAGGGGTCTTGTTTGGAGCCTTTCCTCCTCCTTTGTTGTAGTACTCTATTACCCCCTCCAGGGAATTCAGGGTCCCGTTATGCATGTATGGAGCCGTCCGAGTAGCCTCCCGTAGCGTGGGGGTTACGAACTTTCCCTTGTCCGCCTCGACCTTCGAAACGGTGTAATAGCCCACGTCCTCTGTTAGGTGTTCAAACCCTGGAACCCCCATACCCAGAAAGAAGGAGCGCATCCCCACTTGGCGCAAAGGGTTTTTGGCGATCTCTGGATTGGTCGGCACACCAAGGTTATAGGGTTTACCGTCGGAGAAATAAGCGCCGTTGTGGCACCGGATGCACCCGGCTTTGCCCTTGAATAGGGTCAAGCCTTTTTTCGCATTGCTGGACAATGCTCTCTTGTCCCCTTTCATGTACTTGTCGAAGGGGACGTTCCGGGAGACCAGGGTCTTCTCAAAGTCGCGGATTGAGTTGCGGATTTTCCCGAAAGACGGCTCCGAATTCCAAGCGTTCTTGAACATCTTGACGTATTCTGGGATCTGCTTGATCCGCTCCTGCATGAGGCGCCCGTCCATGTTCATGAAGTGGCTTTCGGTGAGGTGGTCCCTGACGTGCGTTTCAAATGGGTCGGAGGAGAGACGGCCATCCCAGAATAAGACCTCGGCGTGGACGGCGTTTAGGACGGTCTTGGCGTTTCGGAAGTATTCGGAACCCGGGTACGCTCTGGATAGCGGGAGGCCGTCGGTCCAACCTTTGGTCGGCAAGTGACAGCTGGCGCAGCTGAGAGCGGTATCGCCCGAGAGCCGGTTATCGAAGAAGAGATACCGCCCCAGCTCAACCCTCGCCGAATCAGGTTGTTTCAGGTCTGGAAGCGGGCCGAGAGGAGAATACTTCTCGGCCCCCCAGGCAGCGCTCCCGCCAAGCAGTGCCACCATGCAGGCGGCCACAACCAGTCGCCCAAGCAGGAACCTCTGGAAGATCCTCATCTTTCTTTTACCCTCTGGGTGATAAGTCGTATCCGCATGGTTGTTCGCCACCCGACGCCTAGTTACGCTACAGTTAATTACTTTTCCTCTTTCGCTGTAACAAAGGAAATCGGTGCCGGAGTCGAAGGCTGAAGGTGTAGGCGAACGTGGCGAGCAAGACGAGATGAAGCCACAAGGCCGAAGCACCAATCGCTCCCGACGCATCTAAGGTGATCAAGCTCAACGGAATCAAGAGCAAGCCGACAATAAAGGCCAAGCCCCACAACCAGTCCAGGAAAATCTCAAAGCGGCGAGAAGTACCCATTTTTACTAACCAAGAGCTCTCGCTCTCACCTCGGAACCCTCATTAGGAGCCAACCTGGATGGCTCCAACTATGGTCTTCCAATAAAAGTATGTTCGCCCTCCCGTTTGAGCCTTGACTTAAGTCAAGAGAATGCATTTTCTTGTCGGATCAAGGGAGGGAGCCCCCCGGCCGGCGCGCCGTCCGCGTAGGTGGGGCCCGCGATATCGGCGATTGTCGTCGATTCAAGGAAATCTATGTACTGCTCCCGGACCTGCTTAAAGGCATCATGCGCGGTGCAGGGATTATCGTCGGAGCACTTACGACCCCCTCCGAAAAAGCAGTCCGGCCGGGCTGTGACCCCGTCAAACAGCTCGACGACGTCGATGAGGGGGATCTGATCGGCGGACCGGACGAGACGGTATCCGCCGCCCCGTCCACGACTCGCTTGCAGGATGCCCGCCCTGCTCAGGGTTCCCAAGATTTTCGAGAGGTAGTTGAGGGGGACCCCAGCTCTCGAGGAAAGGTCGCGAGCCAAAATCGGCTCCCTGGTTTCCGGGGAGGTGGGATTGGTCACGGCAGCAATGCTGGCTATGGCACGAAGAGCATGCTCGGACGTTGCAGAAATCATGGTAGCCTTATTTAATACTTGATTTATTCATCGATTTATCTATATTTATCTATATTAATAAGTGCCTTTAGATCTGATGTCAATAGGGTCGGTGCATTTTTCCACATTCATGAGTCCTCGTGTCACCACACGAGCGGCCGCCCATAGAGGAGGTTGAATGACGCCTCTCATCGATGGTTTGTTTTGCGTTGCTAAGAATCTTAGGGTTTCCGTGTCCGATCCCTGCGCATTGCGGCGCCTCTACTGCACTGGTTCGTTAGAGGGTATACACATAATAACGTGCTTTCTCTGCCCAGGTTACCAGTGCAATCGACAGCCTTGATAGTGAGGAAGAACGTGGGGATCCCACATCGATCTTGAGCCCGTGCTAGCTAGCAGACGGATTGTTGGACCGACTGGAGATTTATTCTCAAGAAGGAGATGGGGATATGAGCGAGGAGCATCGTTCTTTCTTTGCCTCAGACAGAGAGGCGCTCGCGCCCGAGATTGAGCGTGAGATTCAGATTTTCGAGGTCGAGATCGAGCGCCTGAAGCGCGGAAAAATATCAGAAGAGCATTTCAAGCACTTCCGCCTGAACCACGGCATCTACGGCCAGCGGCAGCCCGGCGTCCATATGGTGCGCGTGAAGATTCCCTCGGGGTTGCTCAACGCAATCCAGCTCGAGATGTTGGCCGAAATCAGCGAGAACTTCGGCCACGGCTTGGCTCATGTCACCACTAGGCAGGACATTCAATATCACTTTGTCCAGCTGGATGATGTCCCGACCATCATGCGCCGGTTGGCTTCGGTGGGGCTCACTACGAGAGAGGCCTGCGGCAACACGGTCCGGAACGTCACCGCCTGCTCCTTGAGCGGGGTCTGCCCCGATGAAACCTTCGATGTGACGCCCATCGCTCGGGCTACGACTAATGCCTTCCTCCGCCACCCGCTCACCCAGCAGCTCGGCCGCAAGTTCAAGATTGCCTTCTCCGGCTGCGCCGACAAGCCCTGCGGGCTCGCCCACATGCACGACATCGGCCACATTGCCAGGACCCGCGAGGTGGACGGACGAACCCAGTACGGCTTCGAGGTCTGGGTCGGCGGTGGCCTGGGTGCGCAGCCCCATCCAGCCAAGCTCTACAGTGAGTTCGTCCCGGTGGAAGAGCTCATCCTGCACCAAGCGGGGATTCTCTCGGTCTTTCACAAAGAGGGCGAGCGGAAAAACCGCAATAAAGCTCGGCTGAAGTTTCTGGTCGAGAAGCTGGGGATCGAGGAGTTCCGCCGTCGAGTGCACGAAGAGATTGAGCAGCTCCGGAGCGACCCTTATTGGTTCTCACGGCCTCTGGTGGTGCGGCGAGGAGAGGAATTGCCCGCTCTGCCCGACGGGCTGCCCGGAAAGTCGGGCACCTCACCAGCCTTCGAGCTTTGGTGCTCCACCAACGTCACCCCCCAGAGGCAAGAGGGCTTTTGCGCCGTCTACATTACCTTACCCATCGGCGACATTAGCCCCGAGCAGCTCAGGGCCGTGGCTTTCATCATTAGGCGGTTCAACGGCGAGAACCTTCGGACGACCGTCGAGCAAAACTTCCTCATGCGGTGGGTGCGCCGGTCCGACCTGTGGGAACTCTACCAGGCGCTTGACGAAGCAGGGCTGGCCGAGCCGGGCGCCGAGACGTTGCTCGACATCACCGCCTGCCCCGGCGCCGACACCTGCATGCTCGGGATTACTTCCTCTAAGAGCCTCGCGCTAAGGCTGCGGGAGATGCTTGCGTCTAACGGCCCTGAGCCTGAGGCCCTCCCCGAAGAGTTTCGCGACCTCTCCATCAAGGTCAGCGGATGCCCGAACAGCTGCGGTCAGCACCACGTGGCCAACATCGGCTTTTTCGGCTCCTCCCAACGTGTTGGCAGCCACGTGGTGCCCAACTACCAACTGTTCCTGGGTGGGCAGAAGTCGGAAAACGCCAACTCGTTCGGCCTGGCCACTTTGAAGATCCCGGCTAAGAACATCCCAGCGGTAGTAGAACACTTGGTGGGCCGCTACCGGGACGAGAGGAGCGACGGTGAGAGCTTTAACGAGTGGGCCGAGCGGGTGGGCAAGAAAGACATCCGCGATGGGCTGGCCCATCTACGGGAGGGCCGTGACATCAGCGAGCAGCCCGACTTCTACGTCGATTGGGGTGAAGAGGAACCGTTCAGCGTGGGGGTCGGAACGGGCGAGTGCGCCGGCCAATTGGTCCCCGAGGTGGAGCTGAAGTTGGGCGAGGCGGAGCGGGAGCTCTTTGAAGCCAACCTACAATACGAACAAGGGAAGTATACACAGGCAGCTCAAATGGCATATCAAGCCATGACGACGGCCGCACGCGCTCTCCTTATCACCGAGGGCGTGGAGGAGTCAGCTGTGAAAGCGGCCCAGGAAGCGTTTCGCACTCGCTTTGTGGAGGCAGGACGGGTCTTCGCTGGCTCGGCCAACTACTTCGTCCAGGCTGAACCGGTGGAGCGTGAGATTACGGATAAAGACGACGCCTATCAGCGGGTGGACAAGGCCTCCCTCTTCGTCGACGAATGTCAGATGGCTTACAGTCGAATGTAAGCGGTCGCTTCCCTCAGAAGGAGGCGGCCTTTCTGATGACTACTCCTCTCGCCTTTTGTTCTGAGAACGGCTGAAGCCAATACGATACCGCTCAGAGACAAGTGCTAAAAGTGTCCCGACAATCATTCCTATTAGAAATCCATACGGCAATCCAACCGCTATCAACCCGACTAACAAAGCGATCGAGAGGTGAGCCCTCGAATCAACGGTGTCTGCTATTAACCTCATCAGTGTCAATCCTTCAAAAAATAAGATCACCCCTAAAATGGGAAGGGGAAAGATCGTGATGACCCCACTAAAACTGCTACTAAAGAAAAGCCCCAGCAATAGATACATTGAGCCGTAAATTACAACGGAGCCGCCCGTTCGCCCTCCGAAAGCATAATGCCCCGCCATGCCGCCAGAGCCGTGACAGACAGGGACCCCACTCATAAATGGGGCGACGATGTTCATCAATGAATAGGTCAGGCCAATTTTACGTACCGTGATTTCTCTTTCAGGGA
>JALLOF010000150.1 GCA_027717595.1 Nitrospinae bacterium AH_259_B05_G02_I21
CGTAGGCCCGCCCCACCCTTTCCTCGCCGGCCCTGCATATGGTATAAGAGCTTCAAGCGCCCGGACCTTCTTCGGTCGGCGCGGCTTGGGCATCCAGCCGCTTCGAGGAGAGCCGCTTTGCGCAGAGCTCTTGTGTGTGTCTGCATCGGGGTGCTCGCCGCGGGGGGCGTTGCGCGGGCCGAGACGCCCTCGGCCGAGAACCTCTACCGCCGCGGCGTCGCCATGGCCACCGAGGGCCGGGTGGACGAAGCGCAGAAGGCCTTCGAGGCGGCGGTCGCCGCCGACCCTTTCCACCTCCAAGCGCTCTTCAGCCTCGGAGTCCTCCACGACCGCCAAGGCCGGCTCGCTGAGGCGGAGTCCGCCTACCGCCGGACCGTGAAGGTGGAGCCCGCCTTCGCCCGCGGCTGGGTCAACCTCGGCTCGGTATTGGCCCGGCTGGGCCGAACGGCCGAGGCCGAGGAAGCCTTTAGGGAGGCCATCGCGCAGGATCCCTACATGGCCGAGGCCCACCTCAACCTGGGAGCGGTGGCCGCCAACCAGGGCAAGCTCGACGAGGCCGTCGCCAGCCTCGAGCGGGCGATCGAGATCAAGCCGACCCTCACCGAAGCTTACGTCAACCTGGGGACGGCGTACGCCGCCAAGGCGCAATGGGACAAGGCCCTGGAGGAATACGACCGGGCGGCGGCCATCGAGCCGAACCGGGGGCGCATTCACTTTCATCGGGGCCGGGCGTTGGCTCACCTAGGGCACCACGATGAGGCCTCCTTGGCCAACCGACGGGCCCTGGAGCTCAACCCCCGCAACGCGGCGGCGGCCAACAACCTGGGCCTGGCGCTGCGCCGACTCGGCGAGATGGACAAGGCCGTGGCCGCCTACCAGCGTGCGTTGGCCATTGACCCCACTTACGCCGATGCCGCCTACAACCTCGCGGTCGCCTACGAGCACAACGACGAGGGGGTGCGCTACGGGCCCGGCTACCGCATCGGGGAGGCGATTGCGACCTACCGGAGGGCCCTGACCCTCGACCCCGACGACGTCGAGGCCCGCTACAACCTCGCGGTCAACCTCATCAAGAGCCGCGAGTACGAGGAAGCCCTCCAGAGCACCGAGGCCGTCCTGGCCCAGAAGCCCGACCACACCAAGGCGCTCATCAACCGCGGGGTGGCCCTCTTTGGACTCAAGCGCTACGATGAAGCGGTGGCCGACCTGCGTGCCGCCTTGGCCCGAGACCCCCGCCACGCGAAGGCCTACGTCAACCTGGGGATCGTCTACGGCGAGATGGGGCGCCGGGTCGAGGAGCTTCGCGCCTACAAGCGGGCGGTCGCCCTGGAG
>JALLOF010000151.1 GCA_027717595.1 Nitrospinae bacterium AH_259_B05_G02_I21
ATCTTCCCGACGAGCTCAACCTCACCGAGGAGATCCTTGATATCAACATCAAGCAGGGACGGGGCGACAACCCTGCAATCAAGTTTATGGACAAGACCTTGACCTACCAGCAAGTCTACGACTCCGTCAACAAGCTCGGCAACAGCCTGAAGGACCTCGGGATGGAGCCCCTCGACCGGGTGGCGCTGAGGATGACCAACGGGCCGGCGGCGATCATCGCCAACTTCGCCGTGATGAAAATCGGGGCCGTCCCCATCACCATGAGCCCACTCTGGTCGAAGGACGAGATCACCTTCGCCACCAACAACGCCGAGGCGGTGGCCCTGTTCAGCACCGCGCCCATCCTCGGCGAGGTAGAGAAGGCCCTCGGGGATATGGAGGTCACCAAGCACGTCATCGTCTCGGGGGGGGACGCCGAGGAACTCGAGGGCAAGGGGTTGCATTCCTTTGAGAAGCTCGTCGGAGCCGGAGGCGCCGAGCTAGAGCCTGTCAAGATGAAGAAAGACGACCTCGCCCTCATCCTCTACACCTCCGGCACCACAGGCCCGCCCAAGGGCTGCTGCCACTTCGTGGGCCAGACGCTCATCGAGACCGATCTTGTGGGCAAGCACGTCTGGAAGCTAACGCCGGATGATACCCTGGGAGGAGGCGCCCCGGTCACATTCGCGGCCGGTTACGGCACCTTCGCTTTGATCCCGTTCCGCTTCGGCTCGGCCGTAAGCCTCATTCCCAGGTTCGAGCCCCAAGAGATGCTGAGGCTCGTCGAGAAGCACAAAATCACCGTCTTTACGGGCCTGCCGACCGCTTACAGGGTCCTGCTGGGTCAAGAGAACTTCTCGGACTTCGATTTCTCCAGCGTTCGGATGTGTTCCACCGGAGGCGACTCCCTGACCCCGGCCACGTTTGACGCCTGGAAGGCGAAGACGGGACATGAGATTTACGAGGGGCTAGGTGCCACCGAGATGATTCACCTCGTGACATCGAACTCCGTGGCCCCGAAGCCCAATTCCGCCTCCATCGGCTGGAAGCTACCCGGCTTCGACATCCGGGTCCTGGACGAAGAGGGCGAAGAATGCAAGCCCCAGGAGGTCGGCTCGCTTGCGATCAAGGGGCCCACGGGCATCTGCTATTGGAAGCCGTACGTGGACAACGAGCGGCTGCTGGAGAACCAGAAGTCAGCGGTCCGAAATGGCTGGAACATCCTCGGCGACGCCGTCTA
>JALLOF010000152.1 GCA_027717595.1 Nitrospinae bacterium AH_259_B05_G02_I21
GTGCTCAACTTTCAGATACTCGATGAGATAATGACCGTGACCGACGAGGACGCCTACCAGGCCGCCAAGCAGGTGGCTGCCGAGGAGGGCCTCTTCGTAGGCATCTCCTCTGGAGCGGCCTTTTGGGCGAGCCAGAAGGTGGCCGAACGGCTCGGCCGGGGTGCGACGGTGGTGACCGTCTTCCCCGACGGTGGCGAGCGGTACCTCTCCTTCGAGCGGTACTTCAGCTGGCCCGAGCGAGAGGTGGCCGAACAGGTCCAGGCCGCGGGCCGCTGACCCTTTGACGACCTTCGTGGTAGTGTGGTAGATTCTGCGTTCCCGATAAGGTCCCGAGAGCTTTGACGATGAGTAGGCCCGACCAGCCTCGCCCGGAGGGGAGACCTCTTCTTCTCGCTCCGGGAAGAGGTTTTTTGCTGGATGCCCATCACGCTTGGGGGGAGACCCCATGAGTTTCGTGCTCGGCCTCAAGTGTCGAGAGTGCTTCAGGGAATATCCCAAAGAGCCTCTGCACGTCTGCGAGTATTGCTTCGGCCCCCTGGAGGTGGTCTACGACTACGACGGCATCGGGCGGGCCGTGAGCAGAGAGAGCATCGAGGCCGGCCCCAAAAGCATGTGGCGCTATCGGGAGTTTCTACCCATCGACGGCGAGCCCACCGTAGGGCTCCACGTCGGGTTAACCCCCATGGTCCGGGCGCGGCGCTTGGGCAAGGCCCTGGGGCTAAACAATCTCTACGTCAAGAACGACAGCGTCAATCACCCCACCTGGAGCTTCAAGGACCGGGTGGTGAGTGTGGCGATCACCAAGGCCCGGGAGTTCGGCTTCGATGTCGTGGCCTGCGCCTCGACCGGGAATCTCGCCAACTCGGTGGCCGCGATGGCGGCCCAGGCAGGGCTGCAAAGCTACATTTTCATCCCCGCCGACCTGGAGGCGGGCAAGGTGCTCGGCACCCTCATCTACGGGGCGGACCTCATCGGTGTGAAGGGCTCCTACGATGACGTCAACCGCCTCTGCAGCGAGATCGCCGCCAACTTCCACTGGGCCTTCGTAAACATCAACATCCGGCCCTACTACGGCGACGGCTCCAAGACCTACGCCTACGAGGTGGCCGAGCAGCTCGGCTGGAAGGCGCCCGACCACATCGTCGTGCCCGTGGCCGGCAGCTCCCTCATCATCAAGATCGACAAAGGGTTCAAGGAGTTTGCCTCCCTGGGGCTCATCCCTGATGCCCCGACAAAAATCCACGCGGCCCAGGCCACCGGCTGCAGCCCCGTGACCACGGCCATCAAAGAGGGGGCCGATTTCTTCCGGCCCGTGAGGCCCGACAC
>JALLOF010000153.1 GCA_027717595.1 Nitrospinae bacterium AH_259_B05_G02_I21
GCGACGACCTCCATCTGGTGGTGGCCGCCGAATTCATGACGCTGCATCCCAAGGTCATCGAGCGCGAGGCGCTGGCCACCCGCGCCCTCAAGGTCATGGAGGACCACTCCATCACGGCGATCCTCATCTTGGACGGAGCCGGCCGCGTCGACGGCGTCATCCACCTGCACGACATCCTGAGAGCGGGAATCGTCTGACCATGCCCCGCCAGCGCGCCGCCGCTGTCCGCTGCCTCATCATGGACGTGGACGGTGTGCTCACCGACGGGCGCATCATCTTCGGCTCCGACGGGACCGAGTTCAAGTGCTTCGACGTCAAGGACGGCCACGGCATTGTGCTGGCCCACCGGGTGGGGCTTGAGACGGTCCTGATGACGGGGCGGCGATCGGCCGTAGTGGAGCGCCGGGCCGAGGAGCTCGGCATCAAGCGGGTCTACCAGAAGGTGTGGGATAAGCTGGCCAAGTTCGAGCAGGTGGCTGCCGAGCTCGGCCTGGCTGAGGAGGAGGTTGCCTTCATCGGCGACGACGTGGTGGATGTGCCGTTGCTTCGGCGGGTGGGCCTGGCTATCGCCGTGGCCGACGCCCACGATGCGGCCAAGGCGGCCGCTCATTACGTGACCCATCGGCCGGGGGGCCGGGGGGCGGTGCGCGAGGCCCTCGAGTTTATCCTAAAGGCCCAGGGCCGGTGGGCCGAGGCCGTGGCCCGCTACGGGATGGAGGACGACGATTGACCAGGTGCGTTCTTATCCGTATAATTCACCGGGATTCAGCGGTGCTCCTTGCCACACTCCATAGCGCACCGAAAAAGAACTCATAGCCAAACGGGAGAGGCGTGGCCGTGTTCTCTAAGGTGTTGGTGGCCAATCGTGGAGAGATTGCCGTTCGGCTGATCCGCGCCCTGCGGGAGATGAAGATCGAGGCGGTGGCCGTATACTCGGAGGCGGACCGCGATGCGCTGCACGTGCGATTTGCCGACGAGGCCTATTGCGTGGGTCCACCGCCGTCGTCCGAAAGCTACCTCGTGGGGGAGCGGATCATTGATATCGCTCGGTCCTGCGGGGCCGAAGCGATCCATCCGGGCTACGGGTTTTTGGCCGAGAACGCCGAGTTCGCCCATCAGGTCGAGGCGGCCGGCCTGGTCTGGGTCGGCCCTCCGCCCTCGGCCGTCGAGCTGATGGGAAGCAAGCTTGCCAGCCGCCGGGCGGCCGCCGAAGCGGAGGTTCCCACTATTCCTGGGAGCGAGGCGTCTCTGGAGGATGAGGCCGAGGTGGCGGCCGAAGCCGAGAGGCTGGGATATCCTGTTCTCCTGAAGGCCGACTTTGGCGGG
>JALLOF010000154.1 GCA_027717595.1 Nitrospinae bacterium AH_259_B05_G02_I21
CCTCCACGACTCCCCCGCCCGCGCCCACCGTCACGACCCCCGAGCCCGCCGCTTCAGACGGGCCGCGCGTGGCCATCGTGATAGACGACCTCGGTGCGAACCTGCGGGCCGCCAAATCCCTGCTGGCCATCCCCCAGCCGCTGACCTTCGCTGTCCTTCCGAAGCTGACCCACTCGCGGGAGATCGCCGAGGAGGCGGCGGCGGCGGGCCACGACGTGCTGCTCCACCTGCCCATGGAGCCCCTCGACTACCCGGCGAAGAACCCGGGCCCCGGCGCCCTGCTGAGCTCGATGACCCCCGAAGCGATGTCCGAGGTCCTAAGGGACAATCTCGCCTCGGTCCCCCACGCGGTTGGAGTCAACAACCACATGGGAAGTCGGCTGACCCAGGACGAGGAGACGATGCGGCTGGTCCTGACCACGCTCAACGAGCGCCGACTCTTTTTCCTCGACAGCTACACCACCCCTCGGTCGGTCGTCTCGCAGGTGGCCCGGGAACTCGGCATGCCGACGGCCTCGCGCCACGTCTTCCTCGACCACGAGCCGGGGGACCCCGCCTACGTGGCGGCCCAAATGGAGCGGCTCGCCGCCGTGGCCCAAAAGCACGGAGCGGCCATCGGCATCGGCCACCCCCGCCCGAGCACCATCGCCGCCCTCAAAGAGCACCTGCCGAAGCTCTCCGAGGCGGGCATCGCCGTGGTGCCTCTATCCACCCTTATCGCATCCCATTGATGCGCCTTGGGCCCTCACCTATAATGCGCCCCATGCTCACCCTCGGCATCGAAACCAGTTGCGACGAGACGGCGGCGGCGGTTGTGGTGGATGCCGCAACGATCCGCTCCTCCATCATCGCCACCCAGTTCGACGTCCACGCCCGCTACGGGGGCATCGTGCCCGAGCTCGCCTGCCGCCGCCACACGGAGAACATCCTGCCTGTGGTGCGGGCGGCCCTGAGAGAGGCTGAGGCGACGCTAGAGGAGATCGACCTCATCGCGGTGACCCGGGGGCCGGGGCTCATAGGCTCCCTGCTGGTCGGGCTCGAGTGCGCCAAGGCCCTGGCCTACGCCACCGACACGCCGTGCGTGGGGGTCAACCACCTCGAGGGCCACCTGGTGGCTCCCATCCTCGAAGGGGCGGCCTACCGCTACCCGCTCGTGGCGCTGGTCGTCTCGGGCGGCCACACCGAGCTCTACCGGGTGGGGGGGGCCGGGCCAGATTGCGCTGCTCGGCCAGACCCTGGATGACGCCGCCGGCGAGGCCTTCGACAAGGTGGCCAAGCTGCTTGGGCTCGGTTTTCCCGGCGGGCCGACCATCGATGAGCTGAGCG
>JALLOF010000155.1 GCA_027717595.1 Nitrospinae bacterium AH_259_B05_G02_I21
TTTCAGGCCTGATCCGATGAGCGTCGGGTCATGAGGGGAGAAAGCGGGAGGAACCGCTCAGGAAGGCGCATGCCGTGGGAATGAGCTGCTAGACCTCCTCACCCCACGGGTTGACCAGCCGGGTGATTTCGACCTTGACGGCGCCGCCGTCGGCGGGAAGACGGACCTCGTCCCCCGGGACCTTCCCCAAGAGCGCCTGGGCCCTGGGAGCGCTCACCGAGAGGAGCCCCGGCTGTTTATCCACCATCTCGGGGAGCACGAGGGTGTAGTCGTAGACGTTGCCGTCCTCGCCCTCCAGGACGACCTGGCTGAAGAGGCCCACGGCCTCCCTAGGCAAGGTTTCCACGCGAAGGTGGGCGAGCTCGCTCAGCCGGCGGTTGAGCTGGCTGACTCGGATCTCTACGAAGGCCTGGCGCTCTTTGGTGCTATGGTACTCGGCGTTTTCGCTGAGGTCTCCGTAGGAGCGGGCCCTCTCCAGCTCCTTGGGGATGACGGCGGTCAGCTCGTGGTTGAGCCGTTTGAGCTCGTCCCGAATCCCCTCGATAACGTCTTGAACCTGGGTCGCAATCTCATCCATCGCACGTACCTTCCTGCGGGTTTACGTCTAAATATAGGATAGCCGAGCGCTAATGGGTATACCTTTTTTGCGATTGAACCATCCCGGGCGTTTCGAGCCTCCAGCTATCGGCATGCCCCTTGCGGGGCCACCCCCGTGGGGCTATAATGACGTGCTTTTCGCTCCAGGGTAGCTCAATCGGCAGAGCGGGTGGCTGTTAACCACTAGGTTGCGGGTTCGAGTCCCGCCCCTGGAGCCAGATTAATAAAGGGCTGGCGTTCACCGCCAGCCCTTTATTATCCAAAGGGATTGATTGTGCCGTATTGGGTCTATGTTCTCCAAAGTGCATCCACGGGCAAGATGTATATCGGTCAGACATCTGATCTTAGCAGAAGGTTAAAGCAGCACAATGATCCCGACTGGGGGCGGCGACGGTTTACTAAAAAAGATGCGGGCCCCTGGCGCCTCGTCCATTCTGAAGAGTATTCATCAAGAAGTGACGCGATGAGACGTGAGAAGGCGTTGAAATCGGGGCAGGGGCGTCAGTGGCTCCATGGCCATTTTATTTCTCAGGAACTCAACCGGCAGAGTCCGCCTGAGGCGGATTAACCACTAGGTTGCGGGTTCGAGTCCCGCCCCTGGAGCCATGCCCTCAAGCCCGCAATGACCCCTAGGGACGTTGCGGGCTTTTTTTGCCGGTGTGTGTGCGTCTCGTCGGGTCGGCAGGCCCCGTCAGGAGCCGCTCCACAGGCTTACCAGGCTGAC
>JALLOF010000156.1 GCA_027717595.1 Nitrospinae bacterium AH_259_B05_G02_I21
AAGCGGGAGACCTCCTCCGGGTCCTCCTTGACCCGCTCCTTGAGCTCGTCGGCGAGGTCCTGATCATCCAAGGCGATCTCTACCTCCAGGCGCTTGCCCGACGGGTCGCTCTTGGACTGGGTGTCGTCCACCTCAACGTCGTCCTTGAAGGACTCCGCCTCGCCCTTCTCCTCGTCGTGCTGGAAGGCGGCCCCGAAGGCGAATTTCTTCTCCACGCCCTCCAGGTCCAGGGCCATGAGCACTTGGTCGAGGATGTCGTTCAGCACATCATCGGACGTGCGCGTCGCGAGGTCCGAGAGCCAAATCTTGGTCGAGACCCACATGAGCATGGCCTCTTCCATCCTCTCGATGTAGGAGAGCTCCCCGAGGCTACCGAGGGTATGGAAGAGCGTGACCATGTCGATGGCTCCCCGGATGCTGGCACCTTGCCTGATCTCTTTGTTACGGCGGGTCGCTCGGACGAGGTGGATGGCCACGAGATTAATGGTCTCGTCGGCGGTCCCCACGGTGCTGCTCAAGACTTCGAGCTCCTCCTCGAGGCTCTGGTAGTCCATCCGCAGGCAGCAGAACCAATCGTACAGGGCCCGGCTTATGCGGACGGTCCCGACGTCATCTAGCGGGTTGTGGGCGCAGACGACTCGAAAGTCGGGATCGGCCGTAACGGTCCCGTAGCGAGGGACGGTGAGCTCGCCCTCCTCAACGGCCGTGATGAGCACGTTGGCCGTGTCGGCCGGCACCCGGTTGAACTCCTCGATGAAGAGCACTCCGCCTTGCATGGCGTGGATGAGGGGTCCCTCACTGAAATGGTCCCGATGGTAGGTGTCATTCATCACGTGGGCAGGGTTGAAGTGGCCGACGAGCTTCGAGGGGGTGAGGTCCCCGCTTCCGGCCACATAGTAGAGGGGCAAGCCGATGGCCCGGGTGATGGTCTTTAGGATGGTCGATTTGGTCGTGCCTGGCGGGCCTTCGAGAATGATGTGCTTGCCCGCCGACAGGGTGGCCATGATCGTCTCGATCTCATGGTCCCGCCCGACGATCTGGGCCGCCACGGTGGGGAGGTGGCGCAGATAGTTTCCGTTGGGTCGGCGTATGTGTCACTCTCGATGCGAGGGAGAACGTCGGTGCGCTGTCCAAAATCGGGGAAAGCCCCGATTTTTAAAGAGTTTACACGCGATCAGAAGGAAAGTCAACGGGGAAGTTGGACCGAGGAGCCCGCCTAAATGTCCCGCGGGTCGATGAAGAAGGGCCCCTGGGTGGGGAGGCTCTCGCGGACGGCCACACCGAAGAGGTCCACCTCTAAGGAGAAGGCGGCCTTCGGCCC
>JALLOF010000157.1 GCA_027717595.1 Nitrospinae bacterium AH_259_B05_G02_I21
GATGGCGAGCACCGCCTCACCATTTTGGGGCTGCCCTTCCCGGGCCCCGTCGAGGCCTCGGGCGACATCGAGGTGGACTACCACCACACGGTGGAGGATGTGGGCATCGTCCTTGGCCAGGCGATCCGAGAGGCCGTGGGCGATAAGGCCGGCATCCGCCGCTACGGCCAGGCCACGGTCCCGATGGTCGAGAGCCTGGCGACCTGCGTGCTCGACTGCTCGGGCCGGGCCAACCTCGTCTACCGGGTCGACGCCGCCACCGAGAAGGTGGGGCAGTTTGACATGGAGCTCGTCGAGGAGTTTTTCCGGGCCCTGGCGACCGAAGCCGGCCTCGACCTCCACCTCACCCTCCACTACGGCTCGAACACGCACCACATCATCGAGGCTCTATTCAAGAGCTTCGCCAGAGCGCTCGATGCCGCAACCTCGATGGACCCCCGCGTCAAGGGGGTGCCGTCGACCAAGGGGATTCTCTAGCCGAGGCGGTTGTGATTGCCATCATCGACTACGGGGTGGGCAACCTCCGCAGCGTGAAGAAGGGCTTCGAGAAGGTCGGCCACGAGGCCTGCGTGACGAGCGATGCGGAGGCCATCGCCGCATCCGACGCGGTGGTCCTGCCGGGTGTGGGCGCCTTTCGGGCCTGCATGGAGAATCTGCAGGAGGCCGGCCTCGTCAAAGCCGTCTACAAGGCGGTGGACAGCGGGCGGCCCTTCCTTGGCATTTGCGTGGGCATGCAGATTCTCTTTGCCGAGTGCGATGAGTTCGGCCCGGCCAAGGGCCTGGGCGTCTTCGAGGGCCCCGTGGTCCGGTTTCCGCCTCATGAGCCGGCAACGGGCGAGCCTTTGAAGGTGCCCCACATGGGCTGGAACCAGCTTGCGCTCCAGCGTCCGGCGCCCATCTTCGCCGAGGTGCCCGACGGCGCGTACGTCTACTTCGTCCACTCCTACTACCCGCAGCCGGCTGAGGCGGCCATCGCCTCAGCGACGACCACCTACGGGGTGGAGTTCTCCAGCGCAATCTGGCAGGATCACATCTTCGCCACCCAGTTCCACCCCGAGAAGAGCCAGACCGTTGGCCTGGCGATCCTCAAAGCCTTTGGAGCCCTCGTGCGGTGATGCTCTATCCGGCCATCGACATCCAGGAGGGGCGGTGCGTTCGGCTCGTTCAGGGGCGGATGGAGGAAGCCACCGTCTACGGGGAGGACCCGGCGGCGATGGCCCGCCGTTGGGTCGCCGAGGGGGCCGAGGCCCTCCACATAGTAGACCTCGACGGGGCCCGGGAAGGGCAGCCCCAAAATGGTGAGGCGGTGCTCGCCATC
>JALLOF010000158.1 GCA_027717595.1 Nitrospinae bacterium AH_259_B05_G02_I21
CCGGTGACAAGGATGCGCATCAGCCATGAGGCCGGGGTGTGGCCTCCTCGCAAGAGGCCGCCCGGCAGGGCCGAGCCCACCTCATCGTTTCCGCCCCTGGAGGGCCTGGATGCGCAGGCGCAAGGCGTTGAGTCGGATGAACCCGGTGGCATCGGCCTGGTCGTAAACCTCATCGGCTTCGAAGGTTGCGAAATCGGGTCGGTAGAGGCCTTCGGGGCTCGAGCGGCCCGCTACGGTGCAGCTTCCTTTGTACAGCTTCAGGCGCGCCGTTCCCGTCACCCCGCGCTGGGCCTCGTCCATCGTGACTTGGAGCAGGCGCATCTCGGGCGAGAACCAGTAGCCGTAATAGATTAGTTCGCTGTAGCGGGGGATGAGGCTGTCTCTAAGGTGCATCACCTCCCGGTCCATGGTGATGGACTCGACCGCCTTGTGGGCCGCATGGAGAAGCGTCCCGCCCGGCGTCTCGTAGACCCCCCGGCTTTTAATGCCGACGTAGCGGTTCTCCACGAGGTCGAGCCGCCCTATGCCGTGGCGGGCGGCGAGGGTGTTGGCCCGCTCGAGCAAGGCCGCGGGGCTCAGGGCCTCGCCGTCGAGGGCCACCGGGTCGCCGCCTCGGTAGTCCACCTCAACGTACTGGGACTCGTCGGGGGCCTTCTCCGGGGCGGTGGTCACAAGATACATGGCCTCGTCGGGCTCTCGCCACGGGTCCTCGAGGATGCCCCCCTCGTAGCTCGTATGGAGCATGTTGCGGTCCACCGAGTAGGGCTGCTCGGCGCTCACGGGCACGGAGATTCCGCGCTCCTCGGCGTAGGCCAGCAGCGCCTCGCGGGAGTTGAGGTCCCACTCCCGCCAGGGCGCGATGACGGTGATGTCGGGGTCGAGGGCGTAGTATGTAAGCTCGAAGCGGACCTGGTCGTTGCCTTTTCCGGTGGCCCCGTGGCTGACGGTGTCGGCGCCCTCTCTCGCCGCCGCGGCCATCTGGCCCTGGGCGATGCAGGGCCTGGCGATGGACGTCCCTAAAAGGTAACCCCCCTCGTAGACGGCGTTGGCCCGAAGAGCGGGCCAGACGAAGTCGCACGCGAAGACCTCCCGCAGATCGTCCACCACGATCGAAGAGGCTCCCGTCTCGGTCGCTTTGGTGGCGATGGCCGCGAGGTCCTCGTCTTGGCCCAGGTCGGCGATGTAGGCGACCACCTCAGCCTGGTACGTCTCCTTGAGCCAGGCGAGGATGACGGAGGTGTCGAGCCCCCCCGAGTAGGCCAGGACGATCTTCTCCGGTCATCAACGGCCTCTCCGACCTTCTCCACCCCTGCCAGG
>JALLOF010000159.1 GCA_027717595.1 Nitrospinae bacterium AH_259_B05_G02_I21
TAGGGATGAAGCGCGACCCTTCGAGGGCCTGGAGGACCTCGGGATTGATGGCTTCCACCTCCCCGACGCGTCCGAGGTCGATAATCTCCGGCGGGCCCGGCTCCTCGGTGGGCTTCTCAAGGGCGAGCTTTCGCGCCTGGATGAGCCCTCCGTCCTTGCCGCTCAGCCCCACGGCGTTGCCTCCGTATGCGTTGATGGTCGACACGATGGCCTTATTCACCTGACCGACGAGCACCATCTCCACCACGTTCATCGTCTCGTCGTCGGTCACGCGCAGCCCCTCGACGAAGTGGGGCTCCATGCCGAGCTGCTTCATGACCTGGCCGATCTGGGGCCCTCCCCCGTGGACGACGACGGGGTTGATACCGACCGTCTGGAGGAGGATGACGTCCGTGGCGAAGGACTTCTTCAGCTCCTCCTGGACCATGGCGGCCCCCCCGTACTTGATGACCATAGTCTTGCCGAAGAACCGGCGGAAGTAGGGCAGGGCCTCGATGAGGATGGCGGCCTTCTGATGGGCCGAGATGGCAGGCATCGTCTTCCCCTTAGGCCGCTACAGGATATAGCGGCTCAAGTCCTCGTCCTTGATGATCGCCTCCAGCTTCTTGCGCACGTATGTGGCGTCGATGAGGACCGCCTCCCCCCGCCGCTCCGGGGCCTCAAAGGAAACATCCTCAAAGAGCCGCTCCATGATGGTGTGGAGGCGGCGGGCGCCGATGTCCTCGGTGCGGGTGTTGACAAGCTCGGCTAGGTCGGCGATGGTCTCCACGGCGTCCTCGGTGATGGTCACCTCCATCCCCTCGGTCTCCATCAAGGCCGTGTACTGCTTCGTCAGCGCGTTGGCCGGCTCGGTCAGTATGCGGATAAACTCGGCCTTGTGTAGGCTCCCCAGTTCGACCCGGATGGGGAAGCGGCCTTGGAGCTCCGGCACGAGGTCGCTCGGCTTGGCTGAGTGGAAGGCCCCGGCTGCGATGAAGAGGATGTGGTCGGTCTTCACCGGGCCGTATTTCGTCATGACCGTGCTCCCCTCGACGATCGGCAGCAGGTCCCGCTGCACCCCTTCCCGGGAGACGTCGGGCCCGTAAGTCCCTTCGCGGCCGGCAATCTTATCGATCTCGTCAAGGAAGATGATTCCCGCCTGCTCGACCCGGGCGAGGGCCTCTCGTGTGACCTTGTCCGTGTCTATGAGCTTGTCCGCCTCTTCCTGGACGAGAATGTCTTTGGCCTCCTCCACCGTGACACTTCGGGTCTTCTTTCGCTGGGGGAGGAAGCCGCTCAACATGTCCTTCAGCTGGTGCTCCATATCCTCCATGCC
>JALLOF010000015.1 GCA_027717595.1 Nitrospinae bacterium AH_259_B05_G02_I21
CCTTCTTTTCAAAAAGCGTGACCAAAGGTGGGCCGAAGCAGGGATTTAGGTCTTGGCTAGGAAGCTGCCGCATAATCTCGGTTTATAGCAGCTCGCGTCAATTGATTACCACCCGGGAGTTGCTGCAGAGTGATGTTGTGATGCTCCTCAGCGGCGGGCACGGCTTCCGGATGATAAAGGACACGGTGTTGCTGGAGATTAAGCAAGGGCCGTATTTTGGGCTGAGCGAGAAGGAGCGCTTCGATCCGTGATTCCGGTGAGCGAGCCGCTGTTGGGTAGAAAGGAGGCCGAGTATGTGGCCGAGTGTATACGCACCGGCTGGATTTCGTCAGCGGGCAGATTCGTCGACGAATTCGAGCGGGCGTGGGCAGACTACTGTGGTATGAAGCACGGTGTCGCGGTGAGTAGCGGCACCGCCGCGCTTCAGGTGGCGGTGGGCTGTCTGGACCTGGAGCCGGGCGATGAGGTCATTATGCCGACGTTCACCATCATCTCGTGCGCGATGGCGGTGGTGGAAATGGGTGGGGTGCCGGTGCTGGTCGATAGCGACGAGCGTACGTGGTGCATGGATGTGGGGCAGGTGGAGGACAAGATTACGCCTCGCACGAGAGCCATTATGGTGGTGCACATGTATGGCCACCCCGTCGATATGGACCCCATGCTAGATTTGGCCGATAAGCACGGATTGGCTATTATTGAGGACGCCGCGCAGGTGCACGGTGCAGAATATACGGGGCGCAAGTGCGGTGGTCTGGGCGAGATCAGCACCTTTAGTTTCTACAGCAACAAAATCATTACGACGGGAGAGGGTGGCATGCTGCTGACCAACGACGATATACACGCCGAGAAGGCACGCTGCCTGCGCAACCTGTGCTTCATCCAGGAGAGGCGCTTCTTCCACAAGCGGCTGGGCTATAACTTCCGGCTGACTAACATGCAGGCGGCTGTGGGGCTTGCGCAGGTGCAGCGCGTGGAGGAACTGGTAGCGCGCAAGCGTAGTATAGGTGCGGCTTACACCGAGCGGCTGTGTGACATAAAGGTGCTGCAGTTGCCTGTCGAGGAGCCCTGGGCCAAGAATGTGTACTGGATGTACGGGCTAGTGCTGGACGAATCGACCGGCCTGGACGCTGTCGCGTTTGCGGAGCGCTTGGCTGAGCGGGGGGTGATGACACGTCCGTTTTTCTTAGGCATGCATGAGCAGCCGGTCTTTCACGATATGGGGCTCTTTAAGGGAGAAGTGTATCCCATAGCGGAGCGTTTGGCGCGGCAGGGGCTGTACCTGCCGTCGGGATTACCGCTGACTGAAGAACAAATCGACACCGTGTGCCAGGCTGTGCGTGACTCCCTTGCTGCCTGGCGCGTCGCACGGCCCGGACGATAGGGGGCCACCTATGGGGGAAGATGGTGGCGAAGTATTCTCCTTATACGCCAACTATTACGACGCGTTGTACCAAGATAAGGACTACGAGGCCGAATGCGATTTCGCCGAGCGCCTGCTTAGCAAGCACGCTAAGGAGGATGTGCGCACGATTCTAGACCTAGACTCCGGGACAGGCGGACACGCCATCCCGCTGGCACGGCGCGGATGCGAGGTTGCGGGCGCATACCGCTCGGAGGCAATGATAACTTTGGCGCGTGGTAAGGCGAAGGCGGAAGGAGTAGCGCTGAATCTGCATCAGGACGACGTGCGTACCGTTGACTTGAAGACAACTTTCGACGTTGTACTATTCATGTTCGCGGTGATTGCTTATCAGGCCACCAACGCGGACTTGGTAGCGGCGCTTCGCACGGGACGACGGCATCTAGAGCTGGGCGGGCTGCTGATTTTTGATTCATGGTATGGCCCCGCAGTACTGCGAAACCCGCCAACTGATCGAATTAAAGTGATTAATAGCCGAGACGATGATTCGCGCATCATTCGCATTAATAGGACGCATTGCGCTACCAGCTATGGGATCTGATCAATGAACCTTTTCAAAGATTCATCAGGCGACAACCTGTAGGTATCCCTCTCGTAGTCTTCTCCCCCGCGAGGACCGTAAGTTAACACAAGGATAGTGCTATCCTTGATGGCGACAAATCCGTGTTCTTCCTCAGGCGGAGAAAAAGCCAGCTCATGCGGCTTCATCGTCACAACCTCAACTTTATTTGTACGACGATTCCGAGAAACATACTTCAACTCCCCATCAAGAAGAAAAGTATACTGACCCGAAAATTTGTGGTAATGATCACCTCTGAAAGACCCCGTTTTTGAGGTGAGAAGAGTCGCATGTTGAAGATCGACGTGCGTAAGAATGTCCATTATCATTCCACGCTCATCCTCATAGTTAATTTTCAATGTCTTCAATTCCATGGTTTGAGACGCCCTCATCAACAAAGTTCAAACAAAGACATTTTCCTCAATCTTCACCCGGAACAATTTTGGGTTCTGGTAATGGCACGATAAACTTTCCCCCCTTTTTAATGAAGGGTGATTTCTTTAAAAATTCATCAACAAGGTTCCACGATAGCAACAAAGCATAATGATATCCGGAGACGTCAAATGTATCCTCATCTACGATCGGAATATGAGTTCCTGGAGTGAGCAAACCAAATTTAAGATCATTCTTCTCAAGGATAACATCCAACCAGTGTCGCCCGATGCCAAAAGTGTTTAAGAGTGTATTCCCTTTCGCAGGCGCCCCATACCCTAGAATTTTTTCACCCTTACCTTTGAGATCTTCAAGGACATTCAAGAGTTCTGCCTTCACATTCCAGACACGTTCCGCAAACTTCTTGTAGACCGCAATATCTGTTAATCCTTTACGCAATTCTTCTTCTTTCTGGTGCCTCACCGAATCTTCCTCTCTAAATGCTCCATTACGCTTACAAACAAAGACACGAATCGGTGGTCCAGAGGGGCTCATTTCGAATTTCTCTATACGAAAAATCCTAAAGCCCCGACGCTCCAAGATGTCTTCCAACGCATGCACCGAGAAATAGAAGATATGCTCATGGTAAATCGTATCGAATAGCCTTTTATCCAGCATATCAAGAGCATGGGGAACTTCAATCACAAAAATTCCGTCATCTCGGAGAAGCGCCTGAATGCCTTTCAAGAAATCATCGTGATCAGAGACATGCGCAAACACGTTTGCGGCTGAGATGATTTTCGCCAGCCCATTCTGCTCGACAACGTCACGAGCCGTCCTTTCACTAAAGAAGGCCTTGTGTACTGGTATTCCTCGTTTACGTGCAATCTCCGCAACCGAAGAGGGTTCGATACCCAATATCCTCACCTCGCATCCTTCATATCCCTTCAAGAGGGCACCATCATTACTCCCAATGTCTATTGCCAGATCCTCTTTCTGAGGGTTCATGAAGTTATAAAGATACCGCGCCATTTCGGCGAGGTGGGAACAATGAACTGGTGAAGTCGAAGACACATAAACATAATTCGTGAATATTTCCGCCGGATCTAAGGAATAGCTCAGTTGAAGTAACTGACATGAAGGGCAGTATAATAGTTCCAACGGATATCGTGTCTCACCTCGGTCAATATCCTCGGGGCTCAAAAAACTATTGGAGGGGGGTTGAGCACCGAGATCGAGAATCATCTCCAATTTATTATCCCGGCAATTTCGACACTGTGACATTTTATAGTCCCTTCCTATCTTGTCCTGTTGTTTCAGAAGTATTTGCCTCATTAAATGGCAGATTCGTCAAAGCCAAAGGTATCCACTGTGCTTATGAAGGCCCATTCAACGGTTCGAGCAAATTTTGTACCATTCTCATAAATCCAAGGATATTAGTAGTATATGTTTTGTAGATTGTACCAAAGTGTTGCAAAAAGACCACAAAAGCGTGCTATATCCCACACATGAATCAATGAAATACTACAAGGATAGGGAAGATGAGATTACGGGAACCTCAAGGCAACTCCCGGGCCGTCGCCGCTATCGTCAGTACCTTGCTGCAGTACCCTTTTTAGGTTGACTAAATCGCACCTGATTCTTTGGAAACGAGATTACCATTAGGCAGCTTTCCTAAGCAAGTAGTTTTCTTGGGCCCCAATAGGAGTCATGAAGCGCCGTTTCTCCGGACGCCAGTGTTTGTTAAAGGTCGACCGGGTCACGCGAGACGATTTCGCCCGGGTTGCCGCCGCCCATCTCTTGAGCCCGGAGCGGCTGAGGCTCGCCGTCATCGGGCCTTTCGAGGACTCGGTGCACTTCGCAACGCTTCTGGCCGGGTAGTTATTCTCTTTGCTCCTCGACCGCCTCGTGGAGGACAGCCCGCAGGCTGCGGCTGTTGGTTTCCCAATCGAAAGCCTCCAGGACCCACTGGCGGCCTGCGGCCCCCATGGCCTTCGCCCGCGGCGGGTCGGCCAGCAACGCCTCGATGGTCTCTGCCAAGGCGGCGTCATCCTCGGGGTCGTCGAGGAGCAGGCCCGTTTTGCCGTGACGGATCGCATCGGTGGCCCCGCCGGAGCGGCTGCCGATAACGGGCAAGCCGCAAGCGCTCGCCTCAATGAAGCTAATGCCGAAACTCTCGAAATACCCCGTTTCCTTGACCAACCGGTTAGGCATCACAAAGCAATCGGCTAGGGCGTAGGAGGAAGGGATCTCTTCGTTGCTGACCAGGCCGGCAAAGATGACTACGTCCTTGAGGCCCAAGACTGCGGCCAGGGCCTTGAGGGATTCGTTTTCTGGCCCATCACCGACAATCAGGTAGCGCAGCTCAGGCCGGGAGTTGGCCAACCGGGCGACAGCCTTGATCGCCGTATCGATGCCTTTGTGAGCCTCCAGTCGGGCCACGGTGCACAGCACCTTGTCGTGGGGATGGAGGCCGTATCGCCCCCGGAGCGCCTCGTTCTTTTCCAGGTTGGGGTGGAATTCCGTGGCATCCACGCCAGGGGCCACCAGGACCAGCCCGTCTGGCCGCGCCCCCATTTGGCGGGCAAATTCTTCCATGTAGGGGCCTACGACCACCACCCGGTCTGCCGACGCCAGGAGTCGGCTGACAAACCTGGCCTTCCACGGTACTCTCTCAAACCCTCCCAGATCTTCGCCCCAGGCCTGGACCACCACAGGACAGTCGGCTTGAGGGAGGAGCCAATGGAGGATGGCTGCAAAGGGGATGATCGTGCCACAGTAGATGGCATCGGGCCGCTCGTTTCTCAACGTTCTCCAGCAGTAGAGTGTAAAGTAGGCGAGCCACAGCCAGCCGATGGGGTGAAAACCAACGATGGGTCCATCCCACATCCAGACCCGCCGCACCTCGAAAGGCTGGTCGTGGTCGAAGGTCTCGGCTCCGGGCCGACGGGCCGTGACGACAATGACATGATCGTCCGTCCAGTGCCGAACGAAGTTGTAGACGGCCACGGGCGCGCCGCCCACGAGGGGCGGAAATTGCTCGGTCAGCACCAGAATTTTCATGCTTCCCACTCTCTTTTGACTGGAATTCGTTCTGAAGGTTCCATAGAATAAATAGTTATACGGTCTAATCACCAGAGACCGGAAGGAACTTGGCAGTAGTGGTTCGGCAAACGAAATAACCCATAAAGGGCATAATGTAACGCTCCTCTACTTTGAATCCAGCAAGCTCCAGCATCGACTCAACACAACTGGGCGAAAATCCCCAGAACCAATTTGCATATCCCTGTTCAGGTTCATAGGGAACTGTGATGGCAGTTCTTTTTCCCTTGCCTCGATAGTTCCAGATCCTCCTTTGGCTCTCGTCAAGAAAAGGGTAGAAAATTGCTGCATTTCGGATGCCTGGCATTTCTGGGATCAATTCTGTACAGAGTATAAGTCTCTGGTCACATATCAATCGAAGTTTGAATAAAGTGTCAGGTGGATTGGGTGAGTGATATAGAACGCCTGAACTAAATACGACATCACATAAACCAATTTTGCTAATAGTCTCTTGAAGATGGATATCACCTTGAACAAACTCAACTGTAGAGTTCCGCTTGTTTTTTTCCCTCAAAAACTCTTCGCTCTCTGGATAAATGTCAACACCTACAACCCGTTTTGCCCCACACTCCTCGGCAAGGAAAGAAAAAAACCCATTCACTCCCCACATGCAACCAATATCAGCAAAAGATTTACCACTTGCATACTTTTTGATCAACTCAGCATTACTCTCAACCCTACTCGCCGGCCTTATTAGTCTAGATCCGGGGCTTCGTCTTAAAGTCACCAACCCCAATAATCCGCGTATTAGCCTCGATTTATAGACAAGAATTTTGAGCTTGAAAAACATGAGGTTGCTGAGATTATGCAGTAATTGCCAACGCTATGGCCTGAATCCCCGTTTCGGCCCACCTTTGGTCGCATTATTAATAAGAAGGTAGCCAAAAACTTGTGGAAGCCCATCTCAATCAGTCCCAGCATACTAGAATCTTAGATCAAACACCACCTTTTTCCGGTCTCAGGGCATAACGTACCATCGAGCACAATCGCTACCCTTTTAAGTCCTAGCGGCAAATCTATCAGGATTTTGACTACTTCGCCGCATAATCTAGATTTGATAGTCTCCTTGGGGGTTCCGGCTCACAGCCCCTTACGGGCGAGGCAGCGTTCGTACACGGCTGCTGTCTCTCTCAACGGGGATTGTTCCACATCGATCGATAGACCTCTTCGGTCTGCTCGACCATCTTGGTGACGGTAAAATGTTGTTCGACGACGGATCGGGCCGCTTGGCCCATGGCTTCTGCCTCGGCGGGGTGCTCAAGAAGCCAGGCCGCGGCCTTGGTGATGGCGAGAGGATCGGCGGGAGAGACGAGCAGTCCCGTGCGGCCGTGCTCAATGACCTCGGGATTGCCGCTGACGGCAGTGGCCACCACGGGCCGCCCCATGCCCATGGCCTCAAGCAGGACAAAAGGAAGGCCCTCTGAGAGCGATGGAAGGATGAAGACGTCCATGGCTTGAAACAGATCGGGAAGGTCGAATCTATACCCTGTGAAGGTGCAGCGGTCGAATAGGCCTAGACGGGCTGTTTCCCCTTGCAGATCGTGCCGTAGGGGCCCGTCCCCCACAAAGATACATCGGGTCGCTGGGAAGCGCTCAGACAGGGAAGGAAGAGCCTGCAATAGGTATGTAAACCCTTTCTGGTGGGTCATGCGGCCGATGGCTCCCACGCAGGGACTTTCGGCAGGAATGCCCAGCTCTGCACGGATCGCTTCGCGGGAGCGGGTCGGCGCCAGCGTGGCCAGGTCGATACCGTTGTGGATGGTGAGGATCTTCTCGGCGGGGATACCGTACTTGTCCCGGAGGTCCCGGCCCAGGGCCTCGGCTACGGCGATGATACGTTGGGCGGTCCTGGCGGTCCACGCATCGGCATTCACGTAGAGGGCCCGCTTGAGCACGCCAATGGGGTAGTCCAATATAGAGTTTACTACTGTCGAACAGATTGAGGGAACGCCTGCCCAGTGGCCTGCGAGGCGGCCGTAGAAGTTCATCCGGGCTCCCAAGGTGTGAACCAAGTTGATGCGCTCTTGCTTAAAGAACTGAGTGAGTTTATAGAGGCTCACGGGATTGAAGCGCTTGGTCATATCAATGACCGTCACAGGGTAACCTAATCGGCGAGCTTCCTCGCAAAAGAGGCTCTCTTGATGAGTGACGAAGTGAAAGGAGTAGAGGGGGCCCGAGAGATGCTCCGCGAGGAGGAGGACGTACTTCTCCCCTCCGCCAACGCCCATACCCCCGAGTATGAGGCAAACCTTGACGGGCTTATTGGGGTTGGCCAGTGGTCCTCGAGACGAGTTGCCGTGGGGAGCCATCCCGTTGGCTCCCTCAAGTGATGTCCATGCAGGTGTTTCTCAACCCACAGCAGGCTTTTGCCCAAACAGGTACCAAGCGCGGCGTCCTCCGAATAATGCCTTGAGTGGGTGGCGGCCCGTCACCCGCCGCTTGATGGCACAGAAGGCTTTGAGGCCTTGTATATAGCACACCTCTAGCGGGCGGGTCAGGCTCAGAGCAGGAATCGTGGCACAGGGGATCACCTGAATCTCGATAAGCCCGAGCCTCTTCATCGCCGTTACATACTCTTCCATGCAAAGGTTGTTTTCAAAAAAGGTTTGCCCTCGCCAGAGTGCGACCATCTGCCGGGCTTTTGCCGGGTCACGCCTGAGTGCCCCGTGTTTTACGATCGTGCCAGGGATGTGGTACAGCCAATCCACCACGGTCTGGAAATTGACACGGTTCGTGTACACGACCGAGTTGCATAAGGTCCCCCCGGGCTTCAGAATTCGCACCATCTCCCGAAGGGGCCGGACGGGGTCCTCGAAATGTTCCAAGACCCCGAAGCTCATGACCAGATGGAAGCTGTGCTCGCGAAAGGGAGCCGAAAGCAGGTCAGCCCGGGTCAGCACGCACGAGGCCTTCTCTTCTGAGAAATTGCTCTTGGCGAGCTCCAAGGCGGTCTGACTGATGTCCAACAGTGCCGGTTGCCAGCCCCGCTTGGCCAAGAACAGAGATGTATCGGCCCGACCGCATCCTAATTCGACGCTCAAACCCGGACCGTCCTGCTGGATGTATTCTTCAACGAGGGTATTCCCTAAATAAGTTATGTATTCGTGATATCCGAGGGTCTCGCCTTCCGAATACCGTTTTCGGAGGCGGGGCTCAATCGTTCTCCAGTAGCTCTCAAAGCCCTCGACCGAGCCCGTTTTCCACCTTTTTTGTTCCATCGCCAGACCCTGGGTCTTCCTCAAGCGGCTCCTCACAGGTCCTGAGACCAACGAGGACCTCCCCCTCGTTCCGTTTTGCACCGCGTCGTTGTTTCACCGACGCGATACAGGGCCGTATAGGACCATTGCTGTGTTTAGACGGAGCTTAGTCAGTATATCATGGCGGTGAGGGAGAGAAAACAGCTTCTCCGATCGCTATCTCTTGGGTTGTGCTCACGCAGCTCAAGCAGGGCCGTGTCCACTTATTATCTTAGTCGACGAGCCGTTTCTGGATGGGTGGGATGTTAAGAGTGGCGAGGCCGCCGTAGACCATGAGCCTGGCCTCCTCGCTCAGGGGTGTGCTTGCCTGGAGGCTTTTCCTGAGGGGCCAGCCTGCCAAACCGGCTGGCAGGAGGCCGCCTTTCCTTCGAGCCCTGATGGGTGTTAGCCCTACAGGGGTTCGAAGTACGTCTCGACGATGGTCTCCGTCTGGAGGAGCCGCTGAATACCCTCATCCAGGCTTACCTGGGGAGTATACCCGAGCAGGCGGCGGGCCTTCTCGATAGAGGGGACTCGGCGCTGAATATCACGCCCCTGCCGCCGGTCCGATTCCTCCATGGGAACAAATTGGGCCTTCAGGGTCTTGCTGGAGGTGGCGATCACTCGCTCGGCCAGCTCCACCATGGTAATGGACTCTGCATCGTTGCCGATGTTGAAGACCTCAGCGGGGGCGTCTCGGTAGATCAGGATTCGGAGGATCCCATCCACCGCATCGGCCACATGGCAAAAACAGCGTTCTTGTTGACCGGTCCCATAGACGGTCGGGGGACGGTTCTCGCGGACCGCCTTGACAAATCGCGGCAAGACGAATTCCGCGACTTGTCCTTCCCCGTAGATGTTAAAGAGCCGCGCCACGCCGTAGGAGAACTTGTAGCGATTGTGGTATGCCCGGACGAATTCCTCCCCCACCATTTTGGTCAGGGCGTAGACCGAACTTCCCCTTCTGGGGGCGTCCTCAGTTATCGGGACCCGGTCGGGTTCACCGTAGAGTTCGGAGGAAGAGATGAAGACGAGCCGTTCGATCTGTTCCTTGGCGCAGGCCTCTAAAATATTGACCGTTCCCTGAATGTTGATGTTGAGGCATTCGAGGCGCCGGGTCTCGGTCCGACGGACGCCGACCATGGCCGCGCAGTGGACCACATGAGTGCAGCCTTCGATCGCCTTGGCCACCGCATTGGCGTCGAGGATACTGCCTCGCACCTTCTCGGCTCCCGGGAGGATGTCGGGGTTGGTAAAAACCTCGATATAGACGCCAGTATCGATGTCGAGGATGCGCACCTGCCAGCCTTTGTCCAAAAGGAGTTGGGTGAGCCGCAATCCGATAAAGCCCGCTCCACCGGTGACCAGGACCCGGGACATGCGCCTATCTCCTGTGAGTTTCGATGACCGTGGTGACCGTCTCAATGACGTAGTGGACCTCGGCCTCGGTCATGGTCGGATAGATGGGGAGCGAGAACGCCCGCCGCTCGAAGGTCTCGGCCTGCGGATAGGGTCCGGGAGGATGGAGACCTCGAGCCTCGAAGACTCGCTGTCGGTGGAGGCACGGATAGTAGAGGCGGCTGGCCACGCCCTGCTTTTCTAAGGCCTGGATGACCTCATCGCGGCTGATGGTTAACTGCTCCAGGTCGAGGAGCACAGTGTAGAGCTGAAAGACGTGATCTGCAAGATTCCTGACGTAGGGAGGCTGGAGAGCCGGGAGGAAGGTGAAGGCCTCCGTGTAGGTCTGAGCAATCGCCCGCCGACGGGATGCTGCCTCCTCTAGCTTCTCCAGCTGGACGAGGCCGACGGCCCCCGCCACTTCGGGCATGCGAAAGTTGTATCCCAGCAACTCCCAAGCGAACTTGCCCGTGTCGCCAAAATTGCGGATGAGCCGGGCCCGCTCGGCCAGCGCTGGCTCGTTGGTGGTAATCATCCCGCCCTCGCCGGTGGTAATGAGCTTGGAGGGGGTAAAGCTGAAAATGCCCATATGGCCCATCCCCCCGCTGGGCTGGTCACCGTACCGCGCCAGGTGCGATTCGGCGGCGTCTTCCAGGACGAAGAGCCCGTGGGCGTGAGCCACCTCTAAGATCGGGCCCATCTCCGCCGTCTGCCCGGCGTAGTGGACGGGAATAATGCCCCGGGTGCGGGGGGTAATGCGGTGCTCCAGGTCGTTGGGATCGAGGCCATACGTATGGGGCTCGATGTCGGCAAAGAGCGGCCGCGCCCCGAGGAAGAGGGCGGCCGAGGCGGTAGCGATAAAGGTCATGTTGGGGACAATTACCTCGTCGCCTGGCTCCACCCCCAAGGCGGCCAAGGCGACCAGCAGGGCCGAGGAGCCGGAGTTGACCGCCACCGCGTGACTCACCCCAACAGCCTTGGCGAAGCGATCTTCGAAGGCTTCGGTCTTGGGCCCGCTTATCAGCCACCCCGAGGCGACGACCTCAGCGGCTTGCCGCGCCTCGTCCTCCGTGATCCAGGGCTTGCTCAAAGGGATGCGCATCGTTTCCAGTAGCCTTCGTTCTCGCTGGCGGTCTTGGAAGATTGCCTCACGGTTCTCAAGGGCCTCAGTACGTGAGCGTCTTTTGGAGCATCTGAGGGTCGAGGTCGAAGTCGGCCAGGATACTGACAATCCGTTCCGACGCCCACCCGTCGCCATAGGGATTGGTGCACTGCGCCACGCGGTTGCGAAAAGCCGGGTCGTAGAGGGCCAGGGCGATGCCTTGGACGATATCCGTCTCCGTACAGGGGACGTCCACGACATTATCCGCTCGCTCCCGGCCTTGTTGGCGAGAGCCGATATTCACGACGGGAAGCTTGAAGGAGGGAGCCTCGACGATGCCGCTAGAGGAGTTGCCCACCATGACGTCGGCGCTGGCCATGGCGCTGAGATAGTCCAGATGGGGAAGGCTGGCATGCCCGTGCAGCGCCGGGTGCCGGTTCACATAGGCCTCCACCATCTCGACCATTCCACGCCCTCCCGCATCGGCGTTGGGGTAGAGAAGGAGGGTCTGGTAGCCCACGGCGATCAGGCTGTCGAGCACGGTCCGGATCTGACGCGTGGCATCCTCCTGCTCGGTTGTGACCGGGTGGTAGACGGCCAAGATCAAGGGGGCGGAGGCATCGAGGCCATATTTGGCGCACAGCTCTTCTTTCGTGAGCAGCTTTTCTTCCCGAATGGAATCGAGGCCTGGGGCGCCCACTTTAAAGACCCGGTCGGGGTGTTCGCCCATCTTCAGGAGGCGCTGGCGGCTCAGTTCTGAGGAGGTGAAGTGGATGTGGGCGAATTTGGAGATGGCGTGGCGGATGGACTCGTCGATGGAACCCGAGACGTCCCCGCCGTGCATGTGAGCGATGAAGATGTTCATCATGGCCGCCGCGATGGCGGCGGCCAGGCACTCGAAGCGGTCAACGGGAATCAGCAGGATATTGGGCCCCAACTGTTGCAGGGCCTGAGTAATCGCGATGATACCCAAGCCGGTCGAGGAGGCCATGGCAGCGCCCGTGTCGCCCGCCACCAGCATCTCGACTCTCGCGGCCGGCCGAAAGCCATCGTTCTCGATCTCCTGATAGGTTTCGCCGAACCGAGGGTCGAGATGGGTGCCGGTCACAATGAGGCGAAGATCCAGGCGGGGGTGGTCTTCGATGCGGCGCAGTACGGGCCGAAGGAGTCCGTAGTCGGCCCGAGACCCGGTCAGGACGGCGATGGTGCGCACCCCTGTTCCGCTCCTCATCCGTTGGCCCCCCATCGACGACCGCTAGGCCGGACGCTCCCCATCCGGCTCGAGATCATCCCAGGAGATGAGGGTGTCGGCCGGGATGTCCCGTCGGGCTCGTTGGCCAATGATCTGCGGGAGTTCCTTGGCGGGGATGCCCGTGCCCGGTCGTTTGACCCACACCATCTCGTCCGTCAGCCGGGTGCCAGCCGGGATGGGCCGTAGGGAGACCACGCTATGGCGGGCCCGAGCCATGACGGGCCGCTCCTCGGCCAAAATAGCCTTGGTCTTCCCGAGGGCGGCGTGAATGGCCTGGACGCCGGTGACGAGCTCGGCCAGCTCGTTGGGCTCGATCGAGGCTTGCTGGTCGGGTCCCGGCCAGGCGCGATCGAGGGTGAAGTGCTTTTCAATGAGGTTGGCTCCCAGGGCCACAGCGCCAAGGGCGGTATAGATCCCGAGGGAGTGATCGCTCAGTCCCACGGGGACCCCGAAGCGCTCCTGCATTTGGGGTATGACCCCCAGGTTGATGGTCTCGTAGGCCGCCGGATAGGAGGAGGTGCACTGCATGAGGGCAAACTGGTCGTTGATGGTCCGGACCACCTCGACAGTTTCCGCCACCTCGTCCCACTCGCTCATGCCTGTGGAGATGATCATGGGTTTTCCCTTGGCGGCGATGTACCGCTGGAGGGGCAGGTTCGTGAGTTCGCCGCTGCCCACTTTGAAGGCGAGCACTCCTAGCTGCTCGAGCAGATCGGCGGCTTCCCGGCAGAAGGGGGTCGACAAGAAGATGAGACCGAGCCGCTCGGCCTCGGCCTTGAGCGCCACGTGGTCGTCCCACGAGAGTTCGCAGTGCTGGAGAAAGTTAAAGAAGGATTCTCCACTAATGGAACCGGCAGGGAGGGCCTCCCGAAGCATCATGTTTTCGACCCGGAAGGTTTGGAACTTGATGGCATCGGCCCCAGCCTCGGCGGCAGCTACGGTAAGCTCCTTTGCCCGGGTGAGGTCTCCGATGTGATTGATGCCTGCCTCGGCTACGATGAACGGAGGCTCTCCTGTTCCGATACGCCGGGTCCCGATAACGATGGGTCGCATCCGCCCTTGTCTCTTTTAGTAAGCGATGAGGTTATACAAGTGGAGAGACGCCTTGTTTTCTAGCCTATACATTATGCCTGTTTGGCGTACAACATGCTATCGCCAGATATTGCACAGATATAACCGGTACTTCTATGATAGCAATTCCGTTTCCCGATAAACATAACGTTTTTCTTCGAGCAGTAAACTGTATATCCACTGCTATGCAACATATCTTTGCACTATTTTAGGCCCATTGCAGTAAAACTATTTTTTATCATTCCGGATTGGTCGACAAAAACTTCTTGCCAATACCTCATCATATATACTCCTTCTTCGAACTCACCGATGAATGGTTTGAACCTGCGCCCCAACCTCATTTGTGCCAACACAGCAGGACTATTGAAACCAGCTGCTAGCGTGAGCGGAAGTGTGCCGGAGTATCGTGGATTAATCTCGAAGAAAAACAACCCGAGATCGTTTTTAAAGCACTGAATGTTACATGGACCTATGATCCCGAGTTTTTCAGCGATGTTTACTCCTGAAAAAATAAGTTCTTCATCACGTACTGTGCGCCCTTTGTAAGATACCCCTGATCTCGTATCGATACGTTCCCGAGGGACTGCGTTGAGAGCTCGTCCGTCAAAGTCGCACAAGACGTCGATGGTAAACTCTATACCTTCTAAGGCTTGTTGCATAATTGGTTCCTCGATACGTTTCAAGAGGTAAGTCAGCTCTGCCTTGTCATCAACCCGATGGGCGTCCTTAGAGCCATGGCCCATCCGGCGAGGTTTAATGAAGAGCGGAAAAATTAGTTCAGCTGGCAACTTGTTGGGCAGATAGGTCTTAGGTGTGGGGATTTTGTTTTGTTTAAAGAACTGAAACGTTTTCCATTTATCATTGCACTTTTCAATTACTTCTGGCGGCGAGATTACAACAGTACAGCGGATTTTTTCGAAATCTGGTTTGTGAAGAGCAAGCTTGGCAAGCTCATAATCGGTACTCGGAATGAGTAAGTCAACGGCTTCTTGTTCGCAAATGTTAAGCAATGTAGGTATAAAAACCTCATCTCGGGCAGCCGGTACCTGATAAAACGCGTCACTGAAGAAGCGTCCTGCTACGTTAGTTTGCATATCCACAGTGATGAGACGTACATTCAGCTCCGGCTGACCGCGTAAGCCCTTTATTACCGATTGGCACGTTACAGCTCCTGCTCCAGTTATCAACACCGTGAGGACACGCGTCATAGTTCGCCCACCTAACTAGCGCCATCATTTTCAATTGATCCCTAGAATACGTATCACATTGAGATTGGGCTGTCCATCGGCAATCTGTAGTTTGTCAGTATTGATACAGTCGAGAAAGCGCTCTACCTCTCTTCAGGACAGTCCCACCAACTTTCCGCGTTGAGGGCTCCCCTGAGTTATAGTATATTAGGTGTGGGAACGTCGCTCTACGTTCCCGTTAGTGCCTAGATTTCGCTTCTTACTGAGGAGTCTTTTAATGGCCCTCTCCGCTCCACCATGGCTCCTTCTCATTGAGCAGGGCGATAGCCTGTCGAGCCTCGTCCCAGAGCTGAAGCGCCTGATGCCGTCGCCCTCACCCAGGCTTGTGGCGGTTGGGCCCCCAAATATAGCGGTCCCTGAAGTCCTGTCGGAGACCGTCGGCGTACGGTCCTTAGAAAGCTATAGAACCCCTCGTGAAAACCATCGGGTGGCCGTCGAGGCAGCCGAACGGATCCTCGAGCAGGTGGTCACGGTCATGGTGGGAGACGGCCAAACCGTCGAGACGGCCGCTGCCTACAAGAACCTCTCGCTTGTTCGAATGGCCGAGTACGACCTGATCTATGCCCTCTTGACCCCGGTGCTCGATAGAATCCACCTCTTTCATCGCATCTTGTCGGTGGAAGAGCCTTCGCGCGTGATCTTGTCTCAGGCCGGGGGTCCGTTGACCCGGTGTCTGGAAGCATGCTGTCAAGCGCGCGGGGTCCCAGTGGACTATTACCGGCCGGGAGTAAAGGTTAGAGCAGGGGTATGGTTTAGGCGCTACTTCGTCCAACGTACACCGAGCTATCTTGAAAGGTTCTATCCCATCTGGATTCCCCGCATGCTTGCCCCGGTGCTGAGGGACATGAAGGCGGCCCTTTTTCGATGGATGGGCCGGAGGGTCAACCGCCGGGTATCAGCGGCTACGCCCCCGTTGAAGTCGGGGCAGTCGCTCGTTCTCATCCTGACCATCGGCGGCCGCTTTACCCCGCCCATGCTCCCCGTCATTCGAGCCCTGAACGAATCACCCGACATGGCACCCCTCGTGGTGGACAGCAAATATTCTGCGGCCATCGAAGCGTTGAAGCGCGAGGGTGTTCCCTACAAAGTGTTTCCCGGCTATGCGGATGTGGCCGTCTCGGCGGTCCGGCGTGCCCGGGCTCGCTATAGAGCCCTGTGGCGGCGTATCGCAGCCCTGTCTGCTTGGCGAGAGCGGCTGACATACAAGGGCGTGGACCTCGGCTCCTTGACCCGCGAGGCTTGGGGGAAGGTGTGTTGCGGCCTCTTCCCCGAGCTGATAGGAGTCGTCGAGTCGACCCGGGCTATGCTCAGCCAGGAACGGCCCTCCATCGTCTGCGTCGTCGATGACCGGCCGCCGTTCCAGCGGACCTTCATCCACGCGGTGCGCGCTGCTGGCTTGCCTGTCCTCGGTGTACAACACTCCATCTTCGCCTCCCTGCCCCAGGGGGGACGTCTCGCGTTCGACCGTTATTGTGTTGATGGCCCGGCGGTTCGGGAGCTTCTCGTCGCGCTGGGAAATGATCCCGAATCAATGGTGGTCACGGGCCAGCCCCGGTTCGACTTCCTCGCTCATCCTGCTGAACGGCCGGACCGAGGGGCCGTGGCGAGGCGGCTTGGCCTCGATCCCGAACGGCGCCTCGTTGTCCTATTCTGTCAAGCTGGCCAACTTCTAAGGGAGGAGGACCATGCGGCCCTCGTGCGGTCGACTTGCTCGGCCGTGGCAGGCCAGGAGGGCGTCCAGTTGGTCATCAAGCTCCATCCCGAAGAACAAGATGAAGGAGCCCATCGTGCTCTTGCCAGAGAGGGGGGACTTCAGGACGTTGCGATCGTGAAGCGATTCGATCTTTGGGATCTCCTCACCGTCACCGACGTCGCAGTCGTCTGTTACTCCACGGTAGGCTATGAGGCGATTGTTACTGACGTGCCCCTCGTCCAGGCGAACCTCTCGCCTGTGGAGGAGGACTGGCTGCCGTACGGGCAGAGTGGGGCGGCCCTCTTGGCCCGCAGCCACGAGGAGCTCTCGGAGGCCATTACGCAAGCGCTCACCGATGAGGAGACCCGGGCTCGGCTCGCCAAAGGAAGGGCCCGCTATGTGGATGCCCATGCCTATCGGATCGACGGCCGCGCCACCGAACGGGTGGTGGAGGAGATTCGTTCGCTACGGACCAGTCCGGTGTCGAGGTCCGTTGATCTGGCGGAGGCGGTGTGAGTCTGCGGGCGGGCATTGTCGGTTGCGGCCGCATCGCCGGGGGATTCGAGGACGATCCGAACCGCGAGCACCCGTATACGCACATCGGCGCCTACCAGGCGGTGGACGGCGTCGAGGTGGTCGCTGCCGCTGACATCGACCTTGCGGCACGGGAGGCCTTCCGTCAACGCTGGCAACTGTCCCTGGTGTATCCCGATCACCGTTCGATGCTGGAGGCCGAGGAACTGGATATTGTAAGCGTCTGCACTCCACCCTCCTCCCACGCCGAGATCGTCTACGACGCTGCGGAGGCTGGGGTTAAAGCGATCTTCTGCGAGAAGCCCATGGCCGAGAGCCTTGAGGAAGGCCGCCGGATGGTGGAGGTCTGCCGCGCCCGCGGGGTTGTGCTCGTGGTCAACCATGTGCGCCGGTGGGATGCGGCCTATCAGAAGGCGAAAGACCTGCTGGCCGATGGTGCCATCGGTGAGCTCCTCTCGGTCACCGGCCACTATACCTCAGGCCTCATGGTTTGCGGCACCCACCTGCTCGACTTGCTTCTGTACATCGTTGGTCCGGTGGCCAAGGTCTATGGGACCGTCCATGAGCTGGCGGAGGGCCAGACGTATCCGGCTACTCGATACAGCGAAAACTTCTCGGTAACCGATCCACCCGTTTCAGGGTGGCTTACGTTTGTGAATGGGATAGAGGGGGTCGTCTTCGGTACCGCCCGGTCGGAACAGATCATCCTCGACCTCGATTTCCAGGGCACGCGCGGTCGGCTCAGGATCGGTCTCGATGGCCACCCCTTTGAGCTCTATATGGCCGAAGGGCCGTGGCGGTCGAAAGAGACGTATCGTCGGCGCATAGTCAAGCTGCCACGAACAAGGAACAATCGGATTGTCGTGGCGTTGGCGGATCTTCTTGCCAGTCTCACCCTGGGCGGGCAGCCGCGCTGTAGCGGTCAGGACGCATACGCAACCTTGGAGCTCTCGCTGGCTTTGCATCAGTCGGCCAAAACGGGTGAGCCCCTCTCGCTGCCACTTTCCGCTGGGGCAGGTGTCCGATGAATGCTCCAGGCCTGGCCCTTCTTGGCGGTGAGCCCGTTCGCCGCGAGCCGTTCCCCTCCTGGCCCATCATCGGCGAGGCCGAGATCAACGCGGTCGTTGCCGTGCTCCGGCGAGCCCAGATATCCTCCTTCTCGACCCACGCCGAGGGGTTCCTCGGCGGCCAGGAGGTGCGGGCGTTCGAAGAGGCGTTTGCCGCCTACCACGGTGTCGCCTATGCTGTGGCCGTCAACTCTGGTACCGCCGCTCTCCACTGTGCACTCGCCGCCGCCGGCGTGGGGCCGGGCGACGAGGTGATTGTCCCGCCATACACGTTCACCGCGACCGCCACAAGCGTCCTTCATCATAATGCCGTCCCCATCTTCGCGGATGTGGAAGCTCGGGCCTTCTGCCTCGATCCCGAGGCTGTCAAGCGGGCGCTCACGCCGAGGACCAAGGCCATCATGCCTGTCCATCTATTAGGGCATCCAGCAGAGATGGATGAACTTTTAGCCCTCGCCGCCAACCACAACCTCGTCGTCATCGAGGATTGCGCCCAGGCCCCCGGCGCTCGCTACAAGGACCGACTCGTCGGGACGATCGGGGCGGCGGGGGCCTTCAGCTTCCAGCAGACGAAGAACATCGTGAGCGGGGAGGGGGGCATGGTCATCACCAATGACGGGGAACTCGCTGAGCGGGCACGTCTGATCCGCAACCACGGTGAGTCGGTTGTTGTCGGAAAGTCGCGGAGTTACGTCGCCAATATCGTAGGCTGGAACTATCGAATGACGGAGATGGAAGCGGCCCTTGGCCGCGAGCAGCTCAAGCATCTCGATGAGTGGAACGCCGCGCGGCGTCGGCTGTCGCGATACTTGTCCACGCACCTGCAGGAGCTGGAGGGCCTGACGGTTCCATACGAATCCCCGGGCGTCGAACATGTCTACCACGGATACGGTATCACTGTGGATCAAGTCGCGGTGGAGGTTGACAAAGACGTCATTATCCGCGCGCTCCAGGCCGAAGGGATACCCGTCAGTGGAGGCTATCCTCATCCGCTCTACAAGAATCCCCTTTTCCAAACCAAGCTTGCGTATGGTGCCTCAGGCTGCCCGTTCACGTGCCCCCCATACGAGCAGTCGGTCTCGTACCCCAATGGGTTGTGTCCCGTGGCGGAAGAACTTTGTGAGTGGTCGGCGATATGGCTGTTCGTCAGTCGGCCACCGGCCACCGAGGCCGACATGGACGATATCATTCTCGCTTTCCGCAAGGTCTGGGATCATCGGGAGGCGTTGATGGGTGTGGTTATATGAGCACAGCCTCCGTCTTGGGGGTCGTTACGGCCCGCGGCGGCTCGAGAGCCTTGCCGAGAAAAAACATCCTCCCCCTAGCGGGTAAGCCTGTTATCGCGTACACCATCGAAGCGAGCCACGGCTGTGACCTCATCGATCGGGTTATCGTTTCTACCGACGATGAGGAAATTGCTGAAGTGGCCCGTACCTGGGGGGCTGAGGTTCCGTTCATACGGCCGGCGGAGTTGGCCACCGACACCGCCCACCACCCGGACGTTATGCAACACGCGGTAGCCTTTATCGAGGCCGAGCAGGACAGCCCCGTGGACCTCGTCTTGACGCTCCAACCCACCTCACCCCTCCGGACGGCTGACCACCTTCGCCAGGGCATCGAGCGGATCCGCCAAACCGGAGCAGGATGCCTCGTCAGTGTCAGGGAGGCTTGCTTTCCCCCCTTTTGGATGTTTGCGGCCAAGGGCGACCGGCTTAAGACCTTCGTCGAGCATGACGTCGATTACTTCACCCTTGAGCGGCAGCAACTTCCCCGAGTCTACCAGGCAAACGGGGCTGTCTATGTGACAAGACGGGACATTCTCATGGAGGGGAACAAGCTTGTCGTTCCTGAGGACATCGCTTATATCGTTATGGACGAAGAGAGCTCTTTGGAGATCGATACGGCTTTGGAGTTCCGCCTTATCGAGCTCATCCTAAATGAGTGGCGCCAGGATGAGGCATAGAGAGCTGCCGTGAGTGGGGAATCCCACCGCACCGAAGAAACCGCCGCCCGGCTTCTCATCGGCGCTAGCGAAACTGACGCCAACATCTACTACGCCACGCGCTTCTTCGCTCCAGATCCCTTCGTGTACGTGGAGACATCCGGCGAGACCTACGTCATGGCGAGCGACCTGGAGCTTGACCGGGCCCGGGCCGAGGCCCGCGTAGACCATGTCGTGGCCCAATCGAAGTGGATGAAGAAGGCCAAGGCCTCGGGGATAGGCGAGCCGAAGCTCCTCGACGCCCTGGACATGTTGCTCAAGGAATTGGGGGTATCGAGCCTCTTGGCACCGGGAACTCTCGCGGTGGAGTACGTCGACGGCCTCAGGGAACGGGGCTACGAGGTTCGGGTCAAGGCGGGCCCGTTCTTCGAGGGACGGCTCGTCAAGTCGGCCGAGGAGGTTGAAGCCATCACCCGGGTGTTGCGGCACACCGAGGCGGCCCTCGATGCGGCCATCGATGCTGTCCGGGAGGCCACGGTGGCTCCGGATGGGACCTTGCTCGATACCGACGGGGGAGATCTAACGTCGGAGGCCATCAAGCGGATTATCGGCCGTTTTCTCCTAGACCACGAGTGCATAGCCGCCCACACTATCGTGGCTGGCGGGGAGCAGGCGGTCGACCCCCACGAGCGAGGCTCGGGGCCTTTGCGGGCTGGAGAGCCGATTATCATCGACATCTTTCCCCGGTGCCTCACGACGGGCTACTATGCCGATATCACGCGCACCGTCGTCAAGGGCTCGGCCTCCGATGCCCTTCGGTCCATGTACGAGGCGGTCCTGGAGGCCATGGAGCTCGTCTTTGGCCGGATCCGCGACGGGGCCGACGGGCAGGCCATTCACCAGGCCGTCCTCGATCTCTTCGAGGCCAGAGGCTTTGCCACGGGCGAGCAGGGCGGCCGCATGCAGGGCTTCTTCCACGGCACCGGCCACGGCCTTGGCCTGGAAATTCACGAGCCGCCCCGCATAGGCAAAACGCATGAGATCCTCAAAGCCAGGATGGTGGTCACCGTAGAGCCGGGCCTCTACTACGCCGGAGCGGGCGGGGTCCGCATCGAGGACCTCGTCGTGGTGGAAACCGGTGGATGCCGCAACCTGACAACCTATACCAAGGTCCTCGAGGTCTAGCCGTGACGGGCTAGGCGGGCTCCCCGGTATTCTTTTCCAGCTCGAATACAATTACCGGGCAGAAGGGGCTTTTCAAAAGCCCGATGCGGTGGCGCCGCACCGTCCGCAATCCCGTTCCCTCAAGGGCCGCCTCCAACTCCGAGGTGGTATAGGTCTTGAGCGGGTGGAGACAGGTAGGATCGTGCCAGTGCAGGAGCCTGTATCGCAGAACCGTCGGGAGGTTCCAACGGTTTCGGACATCAACCAGGCACCGGCCTCCGGGCTTGAGGATGCGGGCCATCTCTAGCAGGAGTGTTCGCACGACGGCCATGGAAGGAAGATTGTAGAAGAGGTTTAGACACGAGGCAGCCTCAAAGGTCTCGGCAGGGAAGGGGAGCGCTTCGGCCCGGGCGCCTACGAGGAAGGGCGCGGAGCCTGCATGTTGGTCAACGTACGCGCGTGTGAAAGTGAGCTGATTGACGGCATAGTCGATCCCCGCCAAGTCGAGTTGAGGCGCGGTGATGGCGACCTCTTCCAGGAAAAACCCTCGGCCGCAACCAACGTCAAGGAGCCGACCGGTTCGCCCGGCCAGAGCGTGGGCGGCCCTGCGGCGTACGCGGGGCTGATAAAAGCCTCGCGGAATGCCCTCCAGGGCCGTTAAGCCTCTCACTTTCGCGTAGAGTTTTGGTAGGAGGGCCATGATTTTTCCCGTCTATGCTGGTCGGATCCCTCAGGGCAGTGCTTGGCGCAAACCCTTAGAGCAGCGCTTTGGCAGCATCGATCACCCGGCGGCACTCGGCATCGGTAAGCGTCGGGTATATAGGCAGGGAAACCCCTAGCCGCATGGCGTCTTCGGTATTGGGAAATCGGCGCGATGATAGCCCCAAGTACCGGTGAAGTGGTCGATAGACCCCCTTGGTGCAACAGATTCCCTGCTCGTTCATGGCTTTCAGAAAGGGCCCATTGTCCCGGGGAAGCGTGAGAATATATCGATAATAGATGGATGGTCGATGGGGGTCTTCGATGGGGACTTCGACGTTGAGTGGAGCAAAAGCTTGTGTATAGCGCCGGGCAATGGCCCGTCGTCTCCGAATAAAGGAGGCCAGTTTTTTGAGCTGCACCGTCCCCATGACGGCCTGGAAGTCTGTCATACTATAATTGAAACGCAAGCGGGTGGAAGGCTTCTTGTCGTAGGATCGCAAGTCCATTAACCGCCGTGCCAACGCCTTGCTTGAGGTTAATACCATTCCACCGTGTCCAGTCGTTATCACTTTCGTGGAGTAAAAGGAAAAAAAGGAGAGGACGCCGAAGGTTCCCACCAGGCGGTTACCGTACGTGGCACCCACTGCTTGTGCACAATCCTCGATGAGGGTCAGCCGCCGCTCTTTGGCTATGGCTCTAATCTCTGCCAGCTTCGCTGGCTTTCCGAACATGTGTGGAACGACGATGGCTCGTGTCCTCCGGCCTACCGCCCGAGTGAGGGCCTGGAGCGAGAGGCTGAAATCATCGAGATCGATGTCCACGATGCGAGGTCGGGCCCGAATGTACCAAGCGACGTTGAGCAAAGCCGCGCAGACGTAGCTGGGGAGGATAACCTCATCGCCGGGCCCGATGTCCAGAGCAAGCAAGCTGAGGTGGAGGGCTGATGAGCCGGAGTTAACCGCTACCGCGTGGCGACCTTCATGGCGCTTGCTGAAAGCGTTCTCGAAGGCCTCGACCGCCGCGCCCATGGTGAGCTCCCCTCGCTGCAAATAGCGGTCCATGGAGGTGAATTCTTTCTCATCAATGGTGGGCTTGGAATGGGAAATAATGCTAGGCACTGGCAGCCCTGGATCTGCTCAAACACTGCAAGGGGCCGGAATCGATATCCTCGTACCGGTCCTTGTAAAGTGCGAGGTCGGTTGGTCCGAAAGGGGCTAACTTCAATCCTTTAGGGTCCCCATAGCGTTCCATGGGCGGCCGTTCTCAACGCCTTTGAGCTTCTGGCGACCCTTTCATTATAACACTTTTACGAGACACAGAGAGGTATCAATCAATTTTCCAGCGAGATACACCCTGTGGAGTGCCCTCCCGGGCCGTTAAGCCCCTCACCTTCACGTAGAGTTTCTGAATCAGGGTCACGATGGAAGGCACGGATGCCGTCTCTACACATCAGGGTCCTGGGTGATGGCTTTGCGCCAGTAGTCCAGCAAATCAACGAGTGTCTGCTCCCAGCTTATTATGGGGCCCCAACCCGTTTCCTCACGAAGGCGCGAGGCGTCCCCCACCATGATGGGCAAATCGACCGGGCGAAGGAGGGCAGGGTCTCTGGCGACTTTGATAGAGACGGTGGCGTGGTCGAGGAGTCCCTCGAGCAGCTCACCGATGCTCCTGGCCTGACCGGAGCAGACGTTGTAGACCGATCCCGGCTTCCCCTTGATTGCAACCAGTCGGTAGGCGTGCACTACGTCGCGCACGTCGGTAAAGTCACGGCGCACCTCCAGGCTTCCGGCCCGCAGGACAGGTTCCTGTAGGCCCGCCTCGATCTCCGCAATCTGTTTGGCGAAGCTGGCCGCAACGAAGGGAGGCTGCTGGCGGGAGCCGATGTGGTTGAAGGGTCTCACGCGCCGAATATCAAGCCCTAACGAAGAGACGTACTGACCCGCCACCCAATCCGTGCAGGCCTTGCTGGCGGCGTAGGGCGTGAGGGGTTCGAGGGGCACTTCCTCGGAGGCGGGCCCGTGGGTGAGGCTCGCCCCGTAGGCTTCGCAGGAGCTGATGAGAACGACCTGCGTGCCTGGTGCCGTGTGCCGCACCGCCTCCAAGAGGGCGAGCGTTCCCATGACGTTGACCTGAAACGTTTCCTCCACCGATTCCCAAGAGGCAGCGACCGAGGATTGGGCGGCAAGATGAAAGATGACCTCGGGCTCCGCCTCCGAGAGGATCGGCTCGATGCTCCCGGGCTGGGTGATGTCGCATGGGGTGAGGGTGCAGGCGCGGGCGAGCTCTCCGGGCAGGGGCTTGTCCTTGCTCGGCAGCATGGTCCCGCAGACCTGCCAGCCCTCGGCCACTAGGTGCTCGGCCAGGTGGCTGCCGGCAAAGCCGCCGATGCCGGTTATGAGTGCTCGCACACCGACTCCTCAGACCCGCCCGCGCCAATATGTCAAGATATCCTTAAGGGTTTGCTCGAAGGGGATGGTTGGCTGCCACCCAGTCACCTTGACGAACTTCGTGTTGTCGCCCTGGAGGATGGGGACGTCTGAGGGGCGCATGCGGGCCGGATCCTCGCGAATCTCGATGGAGACGTCCGTCATTGACAGAAGCTTCTCCACCACCTCCTCAATCGAGTAGGTCACCCCCGAGCAGATGTTGTAGGCCTCTCCGGGCTCACAGTGTTCGGTGGCGAGCCAGTATGCGCGCACCATGTCGCGCACATCGGTAAAGTCACGCTTTGCCTGGAGGTTGCCCACGGAGAGAACCGGCTCCTTGCGGCCGGCCTCGATCTCGGCAATCTGCTTGGCGAAGTTGGAGGAGACGAAGACGTCACCACGGCGGGGTCCCGTGTGGTTGAAGCCCCGCGTGCGGATGACCTTGAGCCCATAGCTCTTGAAGTACTGGTAGGCGAGCATATCCTGGCCCACCTTGCTGACGGCGTAAGGGCTCAGGGGCCTAAGGGGGTTCGTCTCCTTAATCGGTAGCTCATCGGGAAGGACGAGGCCGTACTCCTCGCTGGAGCAGGCCACCTGGATGACGGGGTCAATGCCGGTGTGGTGGACCGCCTCAAATAGGTGTAGGGTGCCGAGGATGTTCGTGGTGAGACTCTCGCCGGGGGCATGCCATGAAGTGGGGACGAAGCTTTGAGCGGCGAGGTGGAAAATCCGCTCAGGTCTGATCTTCTGGATGATGCGCATCACCGAGGTGGAGTCCCGAAGATCGCACTCCTCCATGATGATCGCGTCCGCCAGGTGGTCGATGTGCTCCGTGCGGCTCCTCCAGCGCCGAATCCCATAAATCTCCAGGCCTTCCATCGTCATCAGAAACTCCACCAGATGGCTGCCGGCGAAGCCCGTGATCCCTGTAATCATGACTTTCATAGCGCATCCTTTTCAGGCTCGTTCGGTGCGGTCATCGGGGTCGACTGCTCTTCGTCGGGCACCCCGGAGGGCCGTTGCTGTTTTGCGCCCTCCTGCTTTCTCCGGCGACTCACGTTCTCCAGGATGGTCACCAGCAGGAGGATTACGACCGCCTGGGCAATCAGCAACAGGGCGTCGCGTGTCCCGGCGTTGCGCAGGACCGTGGAGGCAAGACCCATGCACGAGGCCAAAAGTAAGATGAAGAGGACGCTGTGGCGCTGATTATGCAGCACCTCGGCCAGGCGGTGGTGCATATGATCCTTCCCCGTGAATTCCAACCACTCCCGAAAGGTGGAGACCTTCCCTGTGTAGAACCGAGCCACCGTGGTATGAACCATGTCGAAGATCAGGACGCTGAAGATGAGCAGCGGGGCCGTCAGTGAGACAATGGGGTTGTTGTGGGCCCACTCGCCCAGCACGGCCAAGCAGGCCAAGGTGAAGCCGAGAAAGGTGCTTCCGGTGTCGCCGAGGAATATGGTGGCGGGACCACTGCGCCTAAAGTTGTACGGGAGGAAGCCGAGCGACACCCCCAGGATCGCAATGGCCATCCAGCCAAGGAACGGCTGATTGGTCTGAAAGGCAAGGACGCCCATGAAGAATGAGATGACGGCAGTCAGCCCGGGGGCGAGACCATCCATCCCGTCGAAGAAGTTCATCGCGTTAGTGAGGCCAATGATCCACAGCATCGTGAGCACCCCATTGAGCATGGTGCTGCCGAACCAGGCCCGTGGTATCAGAATTAGCGATACCCCGCTGGCTATGACGATGACTGTCGCGATGATCTGGGCGATGAGCTTAGTTCGGGCCCCCACGCCGACCACGTCGTCGGTGAGGCCGATGATCGCGATAATAGTGCTACCGATCAGGATTCCTGTGACCTCGGTTGTGAAGATGAAGTTGGCGGACATCGCACAGACGAAGGCGATATAGATGGCGAGCCCGCCCATCAGAGGAGTCGGCTCAGCGTGTATCTTCCGAGCGCTGGGGATGTCGACGACGTTGAGGGCCGAGGCCCACGACCGGACGATCGGGGTGAGGAGATAGGATAGGGTAAAGGCGAAGCCGAGGATGTAGGCCCACCGAAGGCCCCAGGCGCTGAAGAGGCCCTTTGTGTAGGGAACCAGCAGGGCAACGAACACCCCCAGCACCGTGTAGTAGGTCATCCTCCCAGTAGGTGTCATTTGCCCCCGTGGCCTCAGGTCTTAGTCCATGGTGAGGAAGAGGCGAAGCGGGACAAACCCTTCGGCGTTCTTCACGCGACTTTGGATGCCGCGGAAGTGGGCTGCCGCTCGGGCAATGTCCACGATCGTAAGCCCCTCGATGTTGGTCTTCGTCACCTGCGAGGAGTGAGCCTCGAGGCAGGCGACCTTCCCCTCTAGCGTATCGTCAATATCAATGAACACCGTGGGGGCGAAGTTCTGCGTTGTGGGGACCTCGTAGAACAGGACGTTCTTGATGTACCGCGTGGCAGAGGTGGTGGCCTGTGAGAGCGTACGGTGGTCTTGATGGGTGTCGTCGAAATAATGGACGAAGATGACCTCGGGGCTGACGACTTTTATGACTTCCTCGATGCGTGAGATAAGCTCCTTGTCTAGGGGCAGCTGGGTGTCGGGGTAATCGAAAGTAAAGAGGTCGGTTGCTCCTATGATTTCGGCCGAGCGCCGAAGCTCCTCGGCCCGTACAAGCCCCTCGCCGCCGAGCTCTCCGTAGGTCGCGACGAGGAGGTAGACTTGGTGGCCCTCCCGGGAGTACTTGATGAGTGTACCGCCGCAGCCGATCTCAATGTCGTCGGGATGGGCGCCGATGGCTAGGATGTTCACGGGCGGTTCTCCCTTGCTTGGCGGACCATCTCAAAGCCCTTACTCCCGCAGTTGAAGAGCAAGTCGATGGCCGCCATACTTGGCTCGAAGGGCTCGAAGCATTGGGGGTAGACAGGGTGTTTAAACTCTTGAAACTCCACAGCAATCTGGGCGTCTTCGAACATCGCCATATCCATATAATTTCTTCCCCCAGCCCCGGCAAGGTAGGTGTCAGCCCCGAGGGCCTTGCAGAGGTCAATAAGCCGGGCCGTGGGCTCCTGGCGGGTCATAAAGGAGGAAGCCAAGTGCAAGGGGGTGGAGATGCCAAAGGTCTCCTTTAGGTGGTTGAGGATGTGGAGGTTCAGGTCGAGTAGCTTCGACCACTGCTTGGCGTAGGTGTCGGTGAAGAAAGGCAAGTGCTCCTGTAAGTGAGGGGCGCGGCTGTAGTTGAGCTTAAGGGCTTGGAGGTGCTTTCGGCCCCAGTGTTGCTCGTTGTCAATGGTCACCTCAAGCAACGGCGCTTTGTACTCGCGCTTGACCGGAACGGTGAGCCACATCCAGCCGTTGGCCTTTCGGATTCGATTGCGGTTCTGGAAATCCTGCTTGGTAAACTGGACCGTGTCCAGAACGACGAAGGCTTCAGCCTGGTCGAGCTTATGCAGGTATCCCAGCCAAGGCAGATAGTGAGGTTGGTGGATAGCGACAATCATACGGGTCCTTGTCATTGACGGCCCAATGTCTCTAGGGGGGCCGCCCCCATGGCCTCGTAGTATACCAGGACGGAGGGGTAGGTGGCTAGCGTTAAGAGGGCGCTTGATGACGGTCAATCGGCGGGTTTCCGGGTAGTGGCGGCGAATATGGGATTGGTGATGAGGCGGTGCGGCGCTCGCGGATGCATCCAGAAGCGGTAATAGGTGCACGCCCTGCCAGGCGGAAGGGTGTCTTCTAGGGTTATGGTGAAGGGGGTGGTGGCTTCCAGATCTCGCCAAGGTTTGCCGTTTCGCACGAGCGTAGCACGGAACGGACGCGCGGTCCCACCGTGGGCCTCCAGGGCCAGGCGCAGGGTCACCGTGCCCCCGGGAGGGACGACCATGGTCTCGCCCTGAACGGCTTCCCGACGGCCATCGCTCAGGCTAAAGGTTCGCACCCTGATTCGGATGTCTCCTGCCGGGATGGCAGCGTCCATGCGGCCGGCGCTCAGGGCCTCCAGCACCCCTTTGGCCGTCCGTTCGCGGACGTAGAACGTCGTCAAGACGTCGGCGAGGCGTTTCCGGTCGTTTCCGTGGAAGCCCAGCTCCCCGAGACCCCACGGGGGCCGGCTTCGTCGACCGAGGCAGTATTGCTCGAGCGCCCGATCCCACATCTGGCCGGGCCGCTCGGCCGTGGTGTTATCTTGGTATGTGGCCCCGAAGGCCGTGAAGCGGTCGGTCGCCAGGAGGACTTCCGGGTACGGGTCGGTTTTTGTGGTGAATTTTGTGACGAGCCGCCTGGTGAGGGTATAGGTGTGGACGTGGAAGTCTTTCGCCTCGAGGTAGGACCAGATCGTCATGCCCCCGCGCCGGTCGACGTAGTCGATCAAGGCCTGGTACGGGGCGGTGCCGGCGTCCGAGTGATCGGGTGGAAAGGCTGGCACTGTGAATGGCGCGTTGTACGCCGACCAGGCTCCCCCGATGAGGATGAGCGGGACCGCCAGGCGCCACGGCCTTCGGCGCTGTGAGACCATGAAGCCTCCGATCTGGTACCGGCGCTCCCGCTTGCGGGCCAAGAGCCCAAAGCCGGCGACGACCAATAAAAGAGGTGCGGCTCGAATCAGGCTCATGGTGTTGTACTGCCCCCCTCTCGAGTTGCCGACAAGGGGAAGACCCTGATAGTCCTCGGGTTTATCAAACCCCGTGATCAAGATGTTTTTCTGGCCGTTGTGCATGGTCAGGTCGCCACCCAAGAGCGAGCCTGTCCAGTAGTAATGGGGAACCGTCTCAACGCCCGGGATGAGGAGGACCTTTGGATGGCGGCGATTGGTCTCTTCCACGGCCTGTAGGTACTCGGCGATGGTGGACTGGGTGAGAGACGGGAAGCGTTTCGAGGCCTGGAGAAGCCCCGGAAGGGGAAGAAGGTTGTAGGCGAACTGGAGGTGGTAGTTCTCAGCGAGCAGGACAACCTCGATCCCTGAGGTCTCAGCCTGAAGAGCGATCTCCTCCAGCGATAGAATCCCTGTGCTCGCGGTGGAGTGGACATGCGCCACCCCCACGAGGGGTTGGTACGAGGCTGCGGGCGCCGAGGCGGGGAGGGTGGCGACAAGAAAGGCCGCGAGGAAGAGCCCTTCAGCGAGCGATTTCGTCATAGCTTCACCTCGCCCGGGCTGTCGTTGAGGAGGCGGCTGTAGACGCGCTCAATCCCATCGAGCATCGCCTGGCAGGAGAAGCGTTCTCGGACCCACTTGGGGCCGGCTTCTCCCATCCTTCGGCGGGCGGTTTCGTCTTCGAGGAGCTGGAGGATTGCTCGGGCCAGGGCATGGGGGTCTTCCGGGGGTACGAGCAGTCCCGTGACCCCGTCTTCGACGACCGACGGAACGCCCCCGACGGCTGTTGCCACCACCGGTCGGCCGCACGCCAAGGCCTCAACGACGGCCCGGCCCATCCCTTCGTTGCGGGAGGGAAGGACGGAGATGTCGAAGGCGTGGTAGAGCGGTTCCAGACGTTCCTGCCAGCCTAGAAAGCGCCAACGCCCAGCCACCCCAAGGCGGCGGGCTTGCGCCTCCAGGGCCCCACGTTCCTGCCCATCGCCGGCGACGACGAACCAGGCGTCAGGCCTCTCCCGGAGCACGAGGTCTGAGGCCTCGACCAGCTGGTCGTAGCCTTTCACCCTATCCAGTCGTCCCACGCTCCCTACGATGGGCTCATCCGGGTGGAGGCTGAGGGCGGCCCGCACCGACGATCCTCCATCGGCCGGTGAGGGGGGAGCGAAACCCTCAAGCTCCACGCCGCTCGGCACAGCCGTGAACTTCTCCTCGGGGGCGATGCGCCAAGCGAGGTGATCCTCAATACCCCGTGGGGTGAGGGTGATGATGGTGTCGGTGATGGGCGCCGTCAAGCGCTCGGCGTAGACGAAGAGCCGGGAGAGGACTGGTCCGTAGTATCCCGTGAACACGTGGCCGTGGGGGGTGTGAACAAGCCGCCTGCAGCCGGCCAGCCAGGCGGCCCACCGGCCCAGGATGCCCGCCTTCGAGCTGTGGGTGTGGACGAGATCGAAGCCCTCGCGGCGGCACGCCATATAGAGGTCCCACAACGCTTGCAGGTCCTTTAGGGGGTGCATGGCCCGCGTCAGGTTGGGCAGAAACCGGATGGTGATGTCCGGGCGGTCTGCCAGGCGTCCCACGAGGGTCGAGGGGAACGTGGTCAGGCCTGAGATGAGGGTCACGCGGTACTTGGATGGATCGTGGCCCAGGACCGTGAGCAGGGTGTTATCGCTGGAGCCGCCCCGGTCGAGACGCGTGATGATGTGGGCAATCTTGCAGGGTTTGGAGGAGGGGCTCTTTTTGGCCGGATCATCTTCTTTTAAAGTCAATGCGTGAATATTCCTGGCGACGATTGGCCATTGGAGCTCGGCGAGAACTCGCTCCCGCCCCTGTCGCCCCATGCGTTCGGCCTCCTCGGGGTGGGCGAGGAGGTGGATGATTGCTTCAGCGATAGCGTCTATGTTCAATGGGTCCACCACCAGACCGGTCTTGCCGTCCACTACGGCGTCGGGGACCCCACCGGAGCGGCCTCCGATGGAAGCCTTGCCACATGCGGCCGCCTCTAGGAAGACAATACCGAAGCCCTCGATAGACGCCCGGTCTGTGTGGGCGCGGCTGAGCATCACGAAGAGGTCGCAGGCGTTGTAGGCGGCGGGCAGGTCGCCATCGCTCACGTGGCCCGCAAAGCGGACGAACTCGGTGAGACCCAGTTCCTCAACAAGCCGCTCAAGAGCGGGGCGCTCCTCGCCTTTACCAACCACGAGGTAAAGGACGTCAGGAAAGCGCTCGCGGACCGTGGGCAAGGCCTGGATGACCGTATCAATCCCCTTTCGGGCCTCTAGCCGGGCCACCGTGAGGAGCATTCGTCGCCCCTCGATCCCCAGATGCTGCCTCACTGCCGCAGGGTCGATATCAGGCCTGAACCTCTCGGCGTTCACACCGGTGTTTATCACTTCAATTCGCTTCGAGGGTACGCCCATTGAGACGAGTCGCTCCTTGGTGTACCGACTTATGGCGATGACCCGCTTGGCTCCTCGAAAGGTTGCCATCTTTCCCCAACGAAGATAACCTTTTAACCGCCGTCGGAGGGTATTGGTGTCATCCAGGAATTCCGAGCCGTGTGCGGCGAGGTAGTATGGCCGGCGCAGCAGGCGGGTCACTAGGTAGGTAACGAGGCCGCATGGGAACCACTGGGTAGTGACTAAGGCCCTGATGGGGAACTTGATGATGAAGTAAACTATAACGATGGCGAAGCTCAGCTCTCTTAACCCGAGGGTGTTTGGTACCCGCACAGTTTTGAAGGGTTGCCGCGCGTCGAAGGCCCGCCACCCGGGCACCCGAGAAGCCAGGACAATGCACTCCTCCCGCTGGGCAAGGTGGCGGGCCAACTCGGAGGAGTAGGTCGCCATGCCCCCCGGCAGAGGAGGGTGGTCCACAGTGACGAACAGTAAAGTCACGGGTCGCGCCTCCAAGAATGGGACATGTCCTCCCACACGGGTGAGGCTTCTCCAATCACCGCAAGAGACGCTCCAGCAGGGATCGTTCCTGGACGACCCAGTGATAGAGGAGCACTTTGGCCGCTCCGATAAGCGCTTCCGGCGGGATGTCCGCCGCGGGGGCGCCGGCGGTCGTAGGCGCCAGTATCCGGTAGCGGGCGGGGTCAGTGTACGGCACGTATGCTTCGGCCAACACATTGGGATAGCAGGCGGCGATGGGGGTCCCGACGGCGGCGGCCATATGGAGTGGGCCTGAGAGCACGCCCAAGAATAGATCGCACTTTTCTATGAGGGCCGCGGTATGGCTTAGGGACAAATGACCGGCAGCCACAATGGGTGGCTCCTTAAACGACCTGGCCCATTGGATGGAAGGCTGCCGATCGGCGGGCCCGCCTAGGACGATGAATTGAGCGCCGACCTCTGCCGCCAAGGCCTTCACCACGGTGGTCCAGGCTTCCAAGGGCCAATGACGATCCGTCGGCATTGAGACCCAGGGGTGGAGCACGATAAGCGGCCGTCCCAGTGTGGCGTGCTTGGCTAAGAAGTCCTCCGCGGCCCTTTGGTCCTCTTCCGAGATGGGCACGGAAAGCGGCCCTGGGTCGGCGTCACCGCCCAGTGCCTCGATCACCGCGAGGTTCTTGACCACGCAATGGCGACGGCCCGGCCAGTGTTCGGGAACCCGGCAGTGGAAAGCTGCCCCACGCCCGTCGGTGTCTCGTCCGGCGCGGTAGGTCGCCCCGACCGCTTTGAGCAGCAACCCCATAAGGACGGCCCCCCGAAGCGAAGTGATATGCATGAAATTGACGGCCAGGTCGAAGCGCTCGCGCCGAAGCGCCCGCCACGTCTGCCAGAGGTGGCGCAGGCCAGCAGGGCGACACCAGCCCCAGCGGTTGTCGTAGAGGAGAAGGTCGATGTCGAGCGGAACGATTGCATCCACCGCTGGCCATCCAGAAAAGAGGTCCACCACGCGGCGGTTCACGAGAACGACAATCCGAGCCTCGGGATTGGCGTGGCGAAGCGCCCGGATGGCGGGCGTGGCGAGGAGGCAATCCCCAATGCCGGCAACCACGACGGCCAGAATGCGCCGGAAGGGCGGAGGTGGGCCTTTCCATCGGCCGAGGAGCCGTCGGAGCAAGGCGAGAAGCGCATTTTCCAGTGTGCGCAGCATAGCTGAACTATAAATCGGAATTATTCCTCAATCAATTGATCATTCCGCATGGGTACTTTTCCGTTAGGGTCTCTTTTGGGCGATAATCCGCAGTTTATCGCCAACATGCCAGTGGGCTAAGACGGCGTTAATTGTATCCTTGACGGCCTTGAGCAGTCGTCTGCGCCGAATTGCCCGAGAAATCCGTGCATCCGAACGGCGGATTGCAGCCCGCTCGGTTTTGGGACCACGCCAAGCCTCCAGGAGGTGGTGAAGGAGAAGACTTTCCGTTCGAACTCTGAGGACCTCGAAACCTTCCTTTTCCACGAAGCTCACCAGTGAGCGGGGCGGGAAGAGATGGAGGTGTTCGGGTGGTGTGTAGTAAATCCACCTCTGTCCGAGGATGCGGGCCGTCATGCTCTCTGGATTTGGCGTGGCGATGACCAGCAGCCCCCCCGGGGTCAGAACGCGCTTCGCCTCCTGTAGTCCTGCCCGTGGATTGGGCAGGTGCTCCAGCACATCCAATATGGTGACGACGTCCACGCTCTCATCCCCAAAGGGGATAGAGGTAGCATCTCCTTTGGGCACCTTGAGTCCGAGGGTTTCCAGGGCGAGAACTCGCTGTGGTTCAGAAATTTCAACGCCGCAGACGTGCCTGAAGTCCTGGCGTACGGCTTCTAAGAAGAAGCCAAACCCGCAGCCGACGTCAAGGAGACGGAGGCCACTCGTCGCGAAGCCATTCGGGAGATCGATTAAAAGATTCTCTCGACTTGTCTGGGCATATGCGCGGCCCTCCGCTTGGTAGTCTGGTTTGTGGGGGTCTGGCCGGTAGCCCTCGCCGTATACGGAGCGTATTATTTCCGGCTCCGGAAGCGGCCAGACAAACCGGAGGCCGCAGGTGTCGCAGCGGTAATGGGAGAAGCTCCACTTTCGAAAGAGAAATGTAGCTGATTCGTTGTCTATTGGGCAGTAAATTGGCTTCGTCACGACCTCAAATTATCCGATTTCGTCAAGAGCGGTGCCGATTGAAACGTTGGGCGACCTAAAGTTCGTTCCTCGACTCCACCTGACTCTGCTGGGAACTCTCAGCGATTGCTCGAAAGTGGAACTTGATCCACGCGATGGCTTTTTTTCAGAGATCCATCGTATTCTGCGCAAAGCAAGCCTTTCTCTATACGCTAGCTAAGAAACCATGGAAGGGGAGGGGAATGCAAGGGCAACCTGTTCTTCCTCCTCTGCTTCGACCTCCAATGAGCGGACGACGATTCCCGTGAGAAGCCAAAAGGGCTCCATTATGCGAACGATGATAAAGGTGTTTGTCCCGACACTATGTGCGGCGAGGGCGATGACTCCAACAGCCAAGCCAAGGCCGAGAGCTCGGAAGAGGGGCGTTTTCGCCCCCCGGTAGGTCTTGTATCCCACCCGAAAGATGGACGCGAGCAGCCAGAGGAATATGCCGAGACCCACCAGGCCCGTCTCCGCCAACACCCGGGCAAACTGGGCGTCCAGGAAGGCGTACCCCGTTATCCCGTGGCCGAGGAAGGGGTGCTTGATCCAGTCTCTGGCAAGCTCCTGGTAGGACCGAATCCTGGCAGAGGTCGACGTGTCGAGTCGTATGCCGAACACCTCGACCTGCCCTGGTTGGGGGAAGTAGGATTGCTCCCAGGTGTACTTGATTCGATCTTTGACCACCTGAGGGATGATAAAAGGCCCTGACAGAGCTAGAATTATTAAAATAAGAACCAGTATGCCCCGCCGGGGGCTGAAGGCGAGGAAGGCGAAGAACATCGCGATGAGCGCCAAAAACGAGGCTCGAGAGAGGGAAAAGAGGAGTGGAAAGGCGATGAACAGCAAGAGAAGCGTTATTCCCTTCACCCTGGGGTTATCGTGGAGCAAGATGATACTGATAATGAGGGAAAGCATCAAGACGATGTATCCCCCGAAGGTGTTGGGTTCGCCCTGCTCTCCCTCAAAAGGCGCCGTCACACGGGCCCCCGAAGGAATTTGGATTAGCCCATATATGGAGACCAACGCACAGGTAACAAGGAGGGCCAGGACCAATCGGCGCGCATGGTCCTTGTCGCGCAGGATGTTCACCGTCATGAAGTAGACGAAAAAGTACTCAATGAGTTTGAGTGTAAAGAAAAGGCCCGCTATTCCATGGACCAGGCCGTTCATGTAGCCCCACACGGTGGAGAGGATCATGACCAAGACATACCAGGCAATGGGTCTGTTGAGCGGGGTGCGGCGCAGCAGCCCGAGCCCATGCTCGAGGGCCGTGCGGGCGAACCACGAGAGCGCGATGACTGCGATGAGAAAATCGTCCAGTCGAAGGGTGATGCCCCGTTCGAGGGTCGCTCTGCTCCCGCCGACTTCCCCCGCGATGATCTCTGGCGAAAAGAGCATGGAGAAGATCAGGATGTAGAGGCCGGCTTCAGGGCTGACAAAGGAAGCGATAAAGACGGCGGCCAGCGCCACGCCGGCGAGGAGGTAGTACTGAGGAAACCGGACAAGCCCGGTGGACACGGCAATGGCGGCCACCAGAAGTATGCCCGCCGGTATGAGGAGCTTCGCGGTGGTATTGGCGACGGCCGCTCTCATGGTCGTTCAGCCGTGGTGTCGAAGGTCGTCAGGAGCGAGAGGGTGACTTGCGGCGGAACAGGAAGCCTAAGAGACCACGTTTTTTTCCATCGTCCTCAATGCCACGCCCGTAGGAGTCTTTGTGGTAATACCGGTAGTAGCCGAGCTCGTAAAAGTCGGGGCTCACTTCGGCCTTGATCTTGTTCAGCACAATGCCCACGACCTCGCCCTTGACGTTCTCGATGAGAAACTTGGCGCGTCTCAAGGCGGATCGGGCAATCTTGCCCACCTCGTACACGAAGACGACTCCGTCACACCTGGCCCCAAGGATCGCGGCATCGCTGACGGGTATGGTGGGTGGGGTATCGATCAACACATAGTCATAGGCTTCCCGGAGCTCCTCTATAAACACGCTCATCATATCCGAGTGGAGGATCTCCGTCGGGTTGGTGGGGATGGTCCCACACGTGATGATGTGGAGGTTATCCATGCCCGGGGTCTGAAGGATTTCGTCAAGCTCAAACGGTCCCAACAGGAGATCGGGGACGGATTTGACCGTCTCTTGCCACGGCTGGTTGCCAAGGAGGATGTCGGTTAGACCAATGTGTCGGTTGAGGCCGAACATGCTGTGGACATTAGGCTTGCGCAGGTCGGCATCCAGCAGCAGGGTCTTCTTCCCCATCTGAGCGAAGGTCAAAGCCAGGTTGGCGCTGATGGAGGTCTTGCCCTCCAGGGGGTTGGTGCTCGTGACGAGAAATGTCTTGTAGTCTTTCTCCAGGTGGAGGTACTGGATGTTGGTCCGCAGAGCCCGGAAGCTCTCGGCGAAGTTGGATCGGGAGTCGTAGTGCAAGAGGAGCATGGCGTGGTCTTTGAGGGCGCCTTCCAGGGGGGTCGTCGCCTTGTCCTGCAGTTTCTTTATGGTCTTGTCGACCTCGATGAAGGGAATGAGGCCGAGCACCGGTACCTCGAGGAAGCTCTCCACGTCCTCGATCGCTCCGATGGACGTGTCGAGGGTCTCGAAGACGAAAGCAAGGACGCCGCCAAGCAGGACGCCGAGAAAGATGCCCACGACGGTGATGGCGAAGACGGCAGGCTGATTGATCGGCTCGGAGGGTGGCACGGCAGGGCGGATGATGGTGACATCGTAGACCCTCTGGGCGGTCCGGATGAGGATGTCTTGGTACCGCTCCTGGAGATGAGCGAAGGTGGCTGCATTGACTTTCACGGAGCGATCAAGACGGGCCAGGCGGAGACCCATCTGGGGGTAGCCGGCGATTCGTTCCTTCATCTCGCCCAGCTTCGCCTCCAGGCTCTCCCTCTTGCGCCGGAGGGTGTTCTGCTCGGCTTCCAGCTGCTCCAGCATGTTCTGGATGGTCTCGTCGATTTTGATTGTGAGGGCTTTGACGTCGGGGTGCTGGTCGGTGAACTCCAACAATAGGGTGTCTCGCTCGACCAGGAACCGGTTGAGATTGTCCTTCATCGTCTGGTAGACGGAGCTGGGGCTTGCGCCCGGCCGACCCAGCTCCTCCTGTGCCGGGAGCCGTTTCTCTTCGCGCAGGTGCTTGAGAATGATGCTGACTTCTTTGAGTTTGTCTTCGGTATCGGCGAGGGCCCTTTCGGCCTGAGTCAAAGCGCTGAAATCTTCTGATGCCTGGGTCGCGACGGGCACCGAGCCGGTACGCTCTTTATAGAGCTTGATCTCGTCCTCCCCGGTTTCGAGCTCGGCCTTCACCGTGCCGAGTTGCCGTTCGATGAACCTTCTAGCTTCGTCCACCTGCTTGTTCTTCTGCTGGAAGTCCCACTGGCGGAAGGCCTGGGCCACGGTGTTCGCTATCCGTTGGGCCATCACCGGGTTATTGGCCGTGGCGGTTATCGTGGCGACTTCGGTGAAGCCCTCTCTCTCCGTTTCGATTTGATCTTTGAGGGCTAAAACCGTCTTGAGCAGTTCAGGATTCTTGCGGATGGCCTCGGCGGAGAGCTTAGGGTCGACCAGGCCCAGTTGCTTGGCCGATCGGACCATGACGGGAAAGCTCCGGATGAGCAACCGCTGCGTGTCAATGTCCTCTCCCGTACGGAACGCGGCGAGAAAAGCACCCCTGCCCCCGCTCCCCAATGGGACGTTGCGACTGATCTTAATTGCGGCGGATGCTTGGTAGATAGGCTCGACCTCCTGGTAGGTGGCGAAGATGAAGGTCAAGGCGGCCAACATCACCGTCGTCACGATGACCGTGAACTTCCGCTTCCTGAAGACTCTCCAGTAATCCCGAAGATTGAAATCGTATTGGGCCATGGATTCTCGGTTGCTCCTTTAGTCTGTGAAGATGGGCCCGCGTTCACCAGACGCGCTGCCGGGCGTCATGGCGTCGAGGTCTAACAAGATTCCCGTCGCATCCGTGATCCTTGAGAGCGTTGGCGCGAGCCGCTCCATCCAGAGGTTCCACTTGGCGATGAAAACCGTGGGAACGACGATGACGTCGTTGTTGGCGATTAACACATCCTGGGTGCGGTCACCCGTATCCATAATGTGCTTCACGTTGGAGACGAGAAGCTGTGTTTGGGCTCCCCGCCCACGGAATATGTAGACCTTGCGCTTGTTGGCATCGTCGGTAAAGCCGCCGGCCAAGGAAATGCTCTGGAGCACCGTCACGGGCTCATCGACGATAAACGTCCCTTCCCGGTTGACCTCTCCGACGACGAAAACCCTGTTGTCAGCTCGAAGCGGGAGGAATATCACATCCCCGTCATCGAGAATAAGGTTCTCTGTGGTGTCGCCTTCGAAGATGACACGAGCCAGATTTACCACGACCTTCTGGCCGTCGCCTCGGATGACTTCGACCCGCTTGAGGTTCGCGTTGTCCGCATGGCCGCCGGCACGAATTAGCAGGTCCAGCAACGTGGTCTTGCCCTCGAGGATATAGGTGCCTGGCCCCGTCTGCTCCGCTCCAAAGACGTTTCCTCTCTCTACCCCCCCGAAGATGGAAGCCGATTTGCTGTTGTACTCCTTGATGAGTATATCGATTCGTGGGAATTTCAGAAACTCGGATAGACGATCCGTCAGGAGATTGTCGCTCTCGGTGATGGTCAAGCCGGCGACAGGTGCATCCTCGATGAAGCCGAAGGAAATATTCCCGTCAGGTCTGACCGTTATTTCGAACTTTTCTTCCTTGAGGGCACGCCACAACGTGATGTTCAAGATATCCCCTGGCCCGACGATGTACTGCGGCGTGCCGCTCACTTCGGTAAAGACGCTGTTTTCAATAATCGGCAGTTGAGCGCCCAAGGCCCCTCCCATAGCCGGTGCGGCCGGGGCGGCGGCCAGAATCACCTCGCTCCGCCGGTTCTTGGCGGCCGCCTTGGCCCCGTTGGGCACGAGGAGCAGCCCCTTGCCCACTCCAGTGGCACGAATGCCGTTGGCGGGAATCCCTTCGGATACGAGATAGGCTTTGACGGCCTCGGCCCGCTTTATCGAAAGGGAAACCGGGTTGATTTTGCTCGCCAGGCCGCCTTCATCGAGGCCCGCGTGCCCGATCACCCTGATGGAGCCCGGCATGGCCTTTTGAGCGGCGGCCACGGCCGCCTTCAGCGTGGCCGTGGCGCTCGAAGAGAGGGTGGCCTCCTCATGGTCGAAAAAGACCATGAATGAGGTTGTATTGGTTTGATTGAAGTCCCGCACGGGCAGGGCAGGAGAGGCGGAGCTGTTAGGCCCCGCTTGGCCAGCAGCAGCCTTATGCGCGGGAATCGCCCGGCTGGCTTTGCAGGCTTGTGTGAGAAGGAGCACGCTGCAGGCAATCGCCACCCGGAAAAAGAGTCGATTGCCTCGCCAGAACGAACGCACAATAGGTAGGAGGGTTTCCATGAGACCCTTCTTCCTCGCTCCTACTTTATCCCCCCCCTCCACCGGCCTGGATGTAAGTCGGTCAGGCCTTTCCCTCCAAGGTGTCATTTTCATTCTCTTTAAATTCAGTAGATTATCAATAAGTACGTTAATCGTCAAGGGTATTTCTCCCTTTCTTTCCGGGTTCCTTGAGGAGTTTTCGCCTCAGCCAAAGCGCCTTTGGCACGCGCCCAAAGCCCTTTTTGCGCTTTCAGTGCCCCGGACCGCTGCCACTGAGCCTCGACCCTTCTCTGCCTCGGCTTGACGCCTGCCCCCTGCTGGTATATAAAAGTGCCGTGCCGGGCCCTTCCAGCCCGGCCTCATTCGTCGGAAGGGTTTTGGTGGGGCAGTAGCTCAGTCTGGGAGAGCGCCACGTTCGCAACGTGGAGGTCGTGGGTTCGATCCCCATCTGCTCCACCAAATCTTGCCGTTGAAGCCCTTCGGCTGTCGTGTCGAAGGGCTTTTGTATGTAGAGCAAGAGTTTACACCGTCCTCGGAATAGCTCGAAAACACAATATTCGTCTCCGGTTTGGGCTTGAGGTGTAGAGGCGGGGGTCGTTTGAAATTATCGAGCGGCGTCTCGTCTCTCTAGTACCAGGACCACAGTTCGACCCTAACGGTCCGGGCTATCCTTCGCGTGAGGATTTCACCGAATCGTCGCTCGCCCGCGACGATTTTAGCATTTCCGCTCATCCCGGGACGCAGCAGGAGGTCCGGATTGGCGATCTCGCTCCTGACGGTGACGACTTTCTGAATCTCTCCCTCTGTGGCTATCGGGGCGATATCCGTCACGCGGCCATGAAAGGTGTGTCCGGGGTAGGAGCGGGCTTTCAAGACGATCGGTTGCCCAATGGCGATGTCGGCGACCTCTTTTTCGGGGACCTCAATCTCAGCGATAACGGAGCTGAAATCGTGGACCTCTAGGATGAGATCCCCCTTCTTGACGAGCTCACCAACTTTCTCTTTGAGCTTCGGGGTTGTGACGACGCCGCCGGAAGGACTCACGATCCGTGTCAGGCTCTTTTTCGTCTCGTAATGGGCCAGCTCCACCCTGAGGCGGGCGAGTTCGGCCTCTACGACCTCGATCTCCTCTTTGCGGCTTCCCGCCAGCAGCAACTCCAGCTTCCGATCGGCCTCTTTGAGCCGTTTTTGGGCGAGCGCCAGAGCTGTTTGCAGCGTCATGAGCTGATCGCTCTCAATGAGCCCCATCTCTTCCTGCGCCTCCTCCATCTCCTTTTTCCGCAGCTCCAGCGTCTCTTGGGCTTCGAGGTAGTCTTTCTTGGAGACCAGCCCCTCTTTGAGGAGCTTCTCTTGGAACGAGTAAAGCTCGTTCGCGAATCGGCGTCGGGTGGCCGCCTTGGCGAGCGACACGCGGGCCTTCTTTAAGCGCCTCGTGCGCATCTGCTCGCCTTCTTCAAGCTCCAGCTTTCTGGAGAAATAGTCCGTCTGGGCCGTGTCAACCTCCTGGCGGGCCACCTTCACCTCTTCGGGTCGGGGCCCGGAACGCAAGAGCCTCAAGCTGGCCTCCGTCTCGGCCATCCGCTTCTTGGCCGTCTCAATCTCCTCCACATACTCGCGGGCGGAAAGGAGGGCCACGGGGTCGCCCTCCTCGACCCGGTCGCCTTCCGTAACATAGATTTCCTGGATGATTCCCTCCACCTCGGCCCGCACGTCGGCGTTCTCCCTAGGGGCGACCTGAAAGGGGCTGGAGATCTTCAGTTCCCACGGCATGAAGAACAGGACGATCCCTATGACCGCCAGGGGCAGGCCCACCGTGATCAGACGTCCTGGCCCCCTCCTGGCCTCCGTCCCCTCGGGGGCAGGCTGGGGCTCACGTGGTGTGAGCCTCGTTAGAGAACGCCAAAACAGCATCGCCAAGAGAGCGAGGAAGAGGACCAACCCCAGCCCCTGAAATCGGCTGATGAGGAAGCCCCCGGCCCAAAAGGCGATGAAGAAGAGAATCAGGAAGGAGTAGGTCCCGGCCAGGGCCCCGTAGATTAGGTAAATGCTCCTCTCTCTGCGGCTCAGATCTTTCCGGACCTGAAAATTGCCGCTCGCGAGGGCCTTCAGGTAGCCGAGGGCTTTGGCCCGCAGATTGGGCACCTCCAGGTAGTCGCTCAAAAGGTAATATCCGTCGAGCCTGATGAGGGGGTTGAAGTTGAAGAAGATATGGGCCCCCAAGGTGACCATGACCACAAGGGCAAGATAGTGGGGGGCCGTCGAGATGTCGGTCAGGCGCCAGACGACCGCCGCCGCCGCCCAAATCACCATCTCGGAATAGGCGCCCGCGAAGGTCACGGCCAGCTTCTTCCGCTTTTCAGGGAAGAGCCAGGCGTCGCTCACATTGCAGTATAAGGCCGGCATGAAGAACAGGAGCATGAAGCCCATCTCCGGGACCTCTCCACCGTACCGCTTGCAGGTCAGACCGTGGGCGAACTCGTGGGTCAAGGTGACCCCGAGGGCGGTCAGCCAGAGGAGGAGGATGGAGGAGAGGCGCAGCAGGCGAGGCAGCTCGAGGGCGATCTCCCGCGAATTAACCAGGGTCAGGCCGACGCCGGCGCCGATCAATCCCACCGAGAACCAGAGGAAGGGACGGGTGAAGAAGGGGCGGGCCAAGGGCTCGAGCCAGGTCAGGAGCCGGTCCGGGTTGATCAGCTTGAAACGGAGGTAGAGGGGGTTTTTCCGGGCGGGCGGCTTCCCGGTCTGCTCACTGCCTTCGAGGAAGCCGAGGCGGCCTAGCTGATCGACGAATGATTGAAGGGCTTCGGCGGGGAGCTGGTCGCTGCCGTATTCTTGTTCGAATTTCTCCCGAATCTCTTCTGGTGAATGCTCACCATCGAGGAGACGGATGAGGAAATGCTCGGGTTCTTTGAAGCGGAAGAATCGCCGGGTGAGGGGATCTTTGACGACGAAGTACGTAGTCCCTCGATGCTCCTGCCGGCTCAGGATTAGGTCATCACGAACCTTGTGTTCGCTGGCATCCACCTGAATCTCGCTTTTTGTCTTCCGTCGCGACAAAGTGTCAAAGAGTTACGCTCTTAACGAGTGAAGGCCACCGGTCACCCGATGGCCCCCCCGATCAGACAAGAGGTGATGTTACCTACTCAATCATCTTCTTGTCGTCCATTTTTTCAACCCTCGATTAAAAACATATAACAAAGCCTTAATCCTGTCAACCCCTGTTTTAATTTTTTTCCATTTTTATCACGAATGCTGTTATATGACTTTATATTACTGCCTGAATCTCGCTTTTTGTCTTCCGTCGCGACAAAGTATCAAAGAGTTACGCTCTTAACGAGTGAAGGCCACCGGTCACCCGGTGGCCTCCCCGATCTCACCCGGTGGCCTCCCCGATCAGACAAGCGGTGGTGTTACCTAACCACCATCACACCCCTCTACAACGATAATAGGCTCATCTGAAAGGCTAAATTTATCGGGACGGGGCAACCCTGAAAGGTCAGATTTGGGGGTATTAAGATTTGCATTTGCTAAACCATTACAGGCCGCATCGGGGACATGACCAACATCTAAGGGGTCCTGATTAACAGCTGCCGGTACGCCGAGATCCTCAAGAAGGAAATCTGGCGGCATAGTAACAATGAGAGCGAACGGAGGCGGAGATGCTACCAACCTAGCTGGCGCGATCCGCTCCTCAAGCTCCTCGATCTTCAGCTCGATCTTCTTCTTGTCCATTACGCAGAGCCACGAACTTCAAAAAAAAACGGCGAGCTAACGCTCCCCGAATTTTGCTCCCAACCTTTCTTCTTGGGGTAATATAAACTGCATCGATAACTTTGTCAACATAAAAAAATAAAAAATGCTGGGGGGGCAGGAAATTCGGGGTAAACCTACCCCCCAGCGTGTCCCGCCGGCGGGACTTGCGTTGGCTCTGCTGTTGGCTCTGCTAGTATTTAC
>JALLOF010000160.1 GCA_027717595.1 Nitrospinae bacterium AH_259_B05_G02_I21
GTCTCCCGGGGCACGAGGATGAGGGGCCGGCCCTCTTTGAGCATGACGTCGGCCGCCCGGTGGATGAGGTTCGCCGCCGTGCCCGCCGCCACGGTCGCCAGGGTTGAGGCCGAGCACGGGCAGATCACCATGGCCTCGAGGCCCGCCGTGCCGCTGGCCGGCGTCGCCCCGATCTCCTCTGGCCCGTAGCAGGCACGCACCCGCGAGGCGAGGTCCTCCACCGTGAGGCCGACCTCGTGTGAGAGGACTTCGGCCCCGGACCCGGAGACGATAAGATGCGTCTCGCAGCCGGCTGCGACGAGGGCGTCTATGAGCTTGACGCCGTAGATGGCCCCCGAGGCGCCGGTTATCGCAATTACGATGCGCTGCACAGAGAAGGTCTCCTCGGCCTTGTGGCCTCACCTTTTGGAATCTTAGGCCCGCCGTGCGGCAAAGTCAACGGACAAGGAAAGTTATGCCTCCAGGGCCCGCACCAGCTCTCGGCAGAACGCCGGCAAATCCGCAGGCGTCCTAGATGTAATGAGGGTGCCGTCCACCACCACCTCCTTGTCCACCCACGCGGCCCCCGCGTTGACCATGTCGTCTTTGATGGCGAAGAAGCTCGTGACCGTCTTGCCCTGGAGGATGCCGGCCGACACCAGCATCCAGCCCGCGTGACAGATGGCGGCCACCACCTTGCCGCCGTCGTGCATCGCCCGGACGAAGTCCACGAGCTCGGGGCTGCGGCGCATGTGGTCGGGCGCGTACCCGCCGGGGATGACGACGGCGTCGTATGTGGCGGCCTGCGCCTCCTTGGCCTCCACCGTGGCCTCCACCGGGTAGCCGTACTTGCTGGTGTAGGTGCCTCGCTTGGCGGCAACGATGTCGACCTGCGCCCCCTCCTCCATGAGCCGGTAGTACGGCACCCAAAGCTCCGTATCCTCGTAGAAATTGGCCGCCAGGACGGCGACCCGTTTCTCCGTCAAATGATGGTGCATCGGCTCTCCTCCTTGACGAATCATGGCGTGACCCGCCCCATGAGGCGCGGGAAGGGGATGGCCTCCCTCACGTGCCTGAGCCCGCAGATCCACCCCACGGTGCGCTCGAGCCCAAGGCCGAAGCCGCCGTGGGGCACACTGCCGTAGCGGCGCAGGTCACGGTACCACTCAAAGGACTCCCGCGGGAGGTCGTGGGCGTCGATCTTTTCATCGAGCCGGGCGAGGTCGTCTTCGCGCTGGCCCCCTCCGACGATCTCCCCGTAGCCCTCCGGCGCCAGCATATCGCAGCACAGGGCGAGCTCGGGCCGCTCCGGATCGTTCTTCATGT
>JALLOF010000161.1 GCA_027717595.1 Nitrospinae bacterium AH_259_B05_G02_I21
CGCCTTTTGGGTGGAGCAACATCTCCGGCGAGTTGGGATAAATGCCGTGGCTGAACTTCGCCCCCCACTCGAGGTATTTATTGACGAGGAACCCAACGCCGCAGAGGACCGTAATGCCCAAGCACAAAGCGGACGGCATCTTCTTTCCCCGCTGGACGAACGAGATGGAAAGAGCCATCGTCAGACTACTGGTCAGGAGGATGAGGGTGTTAAAGGTGCCGAGGAGAACATCGAGCTCCTGGGCCGCATGATGAAATGCTTCGGGGTGGACTGCGCGATAGACCGCATAGAGTAAAAACATCCCGCCAAACAGCATGATCTCCGTGAACAGGAAGATCCACATCCCCATCTTCGAGCCGGTGTAATCAACGCGCCAGACGTGGGCCTCCTCGGCGCTCATTTGGCCGGCTCCCATTTAAACTCGTACGGACCCTTCGTCACGGTCGGGATCTCCTCAAAGTTATGCAGCGTCGGTGGGGATTGGATCTGCCACTCCAGGGTGGCCCCGCCCCAAGGATTATCCTCCGCAGGCGGCCCGCTCCTTAGCCCCCTGGCCAAATTCCAAAACATGAGAATCAGGCCCGCGATAAAAATCCACGACCCCACGGTGGAGACGACGTTGCCGGCCTGGAACTTCGGAAGATAATCGTAATACCGGCGGGGCATCCCATCGAGGCCGAGTTTAAACATCGGGAAGTAGAGGACGTTAAAGCCGACAAAGACGAGCAGCCACGCCCACTTGGCGACCACCTCATTGTACATACGGCCGAACATCTTCGGGAACCAGAAATGGAGGGCCGCAAAGAGGGCAAACCCCGTCCCTCCGAAGACGATATAGTGGATATGCGCCACCACGAAGTAGGTGTCGTGAAGATGAATATCCGCCGCCACCGCCCCCTGCACCAGGCCGCTGAAGCCACCGATGCAGAAGAAGAAAATAAACGACATGGCATAGAGAAAGGGCGAGGCGGGCTCGATGGAGCCCCGGTACAAGGTGGCCACCCAGTTAAACACCTTGATGGCGCTAGGGATGGCCACGAGGAAGGTAATAAAGGAGAAGATCATCCGGGAGGTATCGCTCATCCCAGAGGTGAACATGTGATGCCCCCAGACAAAGAAGCTCAAGGCCGCGATGGCAATGCTCGAATAGGCAATGGCCCTGTAGCCAAAGATGGTTCTGCGGGCGAAGACGGGGATGATCTCGGAGATGACGCCCAGCCCGGGCAGAACCATCACGTAGACCGCAGGATGAGAGTATATCCAGAAGAGATGCTGAAAGAGTACGGGATCACC
>JALLOF010000162.1 GCA_027717595.1 Nitrospinae bacterium AH_259_B05_G02_I21
ATAGGAGTGCTCAGCCCCTCGTCAGCCAGCCACGGTCGATGTCCATACACCAACTTCGGGCCTATCGGCACAGGAAGTTGGCTCGAACTCCCGGTTCTCGCCGTCAAGTCCCAATCTGGGATTAACTCTTCCCTAATTGTCTCTGCCGACAACCCATTTTTTATCAGACAGTTCCAAGGTGCTGCCCAGAGGATGCGGTGCGGCGGAAGGCGCTGCTCCACGGTGGCATCAAACTTGCACTAAATAAATACTAGCAGTTGTATTTAACTTATTCACACTATGGAGGCGTTAATGAAGAAGGTATTTCTCAGGGAGGAGTTAAAGAAACTGAGCAGTCTAAGCTGATGGCAAGATTATTTTAATATCTGGACGGCTGCTTTATTAATTTGACAGGATAGCCTCCTGTCGCACCGTTAATAAACCCCAGCCCATTCCTATCCCACCCAGACGGGTGGTTAGGAAGGTTGGGGTTTTTCTTTTGAGGACAACGACTAATGGACAAGGGACGATGAAGGGGCCTCGGCCGTGGAGTACGGCTTGCTCGTGGCGCTCATCGCGGCGGTCATCATCTGGGGAGTTCAGCTCCTCCGATTGTGAGAACCCGTGCACGGACCGAGCTCTTCGTTCCGTGGCACGAACCAATCGTGCCTTCCATAGCACGATGCGAAAGGGAGGATAAAGACAATGTTCAAGGATCTCAAGACTCTAATGCGTGACGATGAGGGAGCCTCGGCGGTCGAATACGGCCTGCTTGTGGCGCTCATCGCGGCGGTCATCATCGTAGCGGTGACTGCCATAGGGACGAACATGAGCGCGAAGTTCACGGAAGTCGCCGGCAAACTGAAGTAGGCGACGCGCTCCGAGAGCGCGAGTAGGACAACAAGGGGCTGCCTAAGCTTTCAAGGCCCCACTCATTCGGGGGAAAGCTTGAAGGTTTGCTCCGCCCCGACGCTAGCGGCGCTTCGTGCGTCTGGGTTTCCATATGCCCGTCTAGCGGTCTCTGGGGCCTTCGAGACCAGATAAACGGGCCTAGGACGCGGAGGAGAAAACCGTGTTGCCGCGGATGCTCACTCCGCCATCGGCCGAAGGGTAAGGAACGCCTTGCGGAGTTCTGTTGTGATCCAAAAACCCTCTCGCCCATGCGTACGGTGCGACGAGCGTGGTATGATTGCCATCATCGCCGCGCTGATGCTTACGGCCCTGATCGGGATGGCGGCCCTGGTCGTTGACCTGGGGTGGCTCTACGTCGTTCGCGGCGAGCTGCAAAACGGCGCCGACGCCGGGGCGC
>JALLOF010000163.1 GCA_027717595.1 Nitrospinae bacterium AH_259_B05_G02_I21
GCCGGGCACCTTCGAGAAAGGGCTGGCGGTGGTCGAAGACTTCCTGCGCACACTTGATATCGCGCCCGGGACCTACCGGCTGCGCGACGGCTCGGGCCTATCGTCCGCCAACCGTCTCACGCCGGGCCAGATAACCAAGGTGCTCGCCGCCATGTGGGGAGACTTCCGCTTCCGGCCCGAGTACCTCGTCTCGCTGGCCGTGATGGGGATGGACGGCTCGGTCGACGAGCGGCTCACAGAGACCCAGGCGCGCCAACGCCTCCGGGTCAAGACGGGGAGCCTCCGTGGAGTCAGCGCGCTTTCCGGCTACGGCGTGAGCGCCGATGCCGAGGAGCTCGCCTTCTCCATCATCATCAACAACGAGGCCTGCGGGCTCCCGCTCATGCAGAAGACCCAGGACGCTATCGTGCTGGCCCTCGTGAACTCTAAAGCCAAGGAGCCGAAGCCCCGATGACGATGCCGCAACGCTGGAGGCTTCGGCCCGCCCCGCCCGAGCAGGTCGAGGCGCTCGCGGAGGCCTGCGCAATCCACCCCCTGGTGGCCCACTGCCTCGTCGCCCGGGAGGTGAGCACGCCTGAGGACGCCCAGGCCATGCTGGAGGCTCCCCTGGAGGCCCTCCACGACCCGTTCGCCATGCGGGATATGGACCGGGCCGTCGAGCGGCTCCTCCGGGCCATCGCCGACGGAGAGCGGATCGCCGTCTACGGTGACTACGACGTCGACGGCATCACGGCCACCGCCCTGCTCGTGACCTTCCTTCGCGAGTGCGGGGTCGAGGCCTCGTGGCGGCTCTCCAACCGCTTCGCCGAAGGCTACGGGATGCACACGAACGCCGTCGACGAGCTGGTCGAAGAGGGCGTGGTCCTCATCGTCACGGCCGATATGGGCATAAGCAACGCCGAAGAGGTGGCCTACGCCGCCGAGCGGGGTGCCGACACTATCGTGACCGACCACCACGAGGCGCCCCCCAATCTTCCCCCCGCCGTGGCGGTTCTCAACCCGAAGCGCCCCGACTGCCCATATCCCTACAAGGGGCTTGCGGGCGTGGGCGTCGTCTTCAAGCTGGTCACGGCCTTGCGCAGAGAGCTGCACAAAGAGGGTTTCTTCGGCGACACGCCGCCCAACCTCAAGCGACACACCGACCTGTTCGCCCTAGGGACGGTGGCCGACGTCGTCCCGCTCACGGGCGAGAACCACCTGCTGGTCAAACGCGGCCTGGAGGAGCTCTCCACGACGAGCAAGGTCGGCCTCCACGCCCTCAAGCAGGTCGCCGGCCTGGAGG
>JALLOF010000164.1 GCA_027717595.1 Nitrospinae bacterium AH_259_B05_G02_I21
CCGGAATCGCGGCCCATAGGAGTGCTCAGCCCCTCGTCAGCCAGCCACGGTCGATGTCCATACACCAACTGCGGGCCCATCGGCACAGGAAATTGGCTCTAACTCCCGGTTCTCGCCGTCAAGTCCCAATCTGGGATTAACTCTTCCCTAATTGTCTCTGCCGACAACCCATTTTTTATCAGACAGTTCCAAGGTGCTGCCCAGAGGATGCGGTGCGGCGGAAGGCGCTGCTCCACGGTGGCATCAAACTTGCACTAAATAAATACTAGCAGAGCCAACGCAAACCAGCGTAACTAAGAGGAGCTTGGTAAAATGGGCAATAAGATGAAGATCGAGCTGAAGATCGAGGAGCTTGAGGAGCGGATCGCGCCAGCTCGGTTGACAGTAGCTCCGCCTCCGTTCAATCCTTCAGTATTCTTTGAGAAAGAGGTCGGCAATAGCCCCATACCTGCACAACCTCATACCCCGGTTTTCGATCACAATGGGGTTTCCGCAGCGGTTGTCACCTTTACAGATGATTGATAGGTAACACCACCTCTTGTCTGATCGGGGAGGCCACCGGGTGACCGGTGGCCTTCACCACCCCAGCGCATAGTGGAGAGGAAGCCATGTTGTCGTGGATACGGCGCCGGATGTCAACCGAAGGAGGGAACGCCGCGGTGGAGCTGGCCATGATGCTCCCCCTCTTCCTCGCCCTTGTGATGGGGATTATCGAGTTCGGCCGGGTCCTCTACTTCAAGCAGGTTATCACGAACGCCGCCCGGGAGTCCTCGCGGGCTTCGGCGACGGGGTTCGAGCCCTACATTACAGCGGCCAATCGGGTCTTAAGCCCAGCAGGCATTCCGACACCCTACCCCGCGTGCTCGACCAGCCCATCTCAAGGCACGGCGGCCATCTGCAGGACCATTGTGAATATCCCGGTGAGTGCTGCGAACACCCAGGCCCATCGGGTGGCAATCTCCTACAACGCTGCCTTCATCACTCCTCTTGGGGCGCTGCTGGACCTCATCGTGGGCAACGCCGGTTTGGCATCGGGGATTACGCAGAGCTCCACGGCGGTGATGCGCCAATGAGGAGAGGGAAACTAACGGCAATGTCATCTGGTCCCCATAGGAAACCCTGCTTCCGAGCTTGGCGTGACGAGCGGGGTGTAGTGGCCGTCATCACCGCGCTGATGCTTACGGCCCTGGTCGGGATGGCGGCCCTGGTCGTTGACCTCGGGTGGCTCTACGTCGTTCGCGGCGAGCTGCAAAACGGCGCCGACGCCGGGGCGC
>JALLOF010000165.1 GCA_027717595.1 Nitrospinae bacterium AH_259_B05_G02_I21
CCCCCCAACCCCCCAACCCGTGAGGGATGGGAACTGTCTCGTCACTCGATTACTGAAAGGAAGGAGGGAATCCAATGACCAAACTACGCACGGTGGTTCTTCGTCGCTTCGCAATCGGCGCCCTGGCGCTGGCGCTGGTCGCCGCTCCGGCAATCTGGACGTACCACGCATATGCCATGAGTATTCATGAGGCGGCTGAGATAATCTACAAAGAGGGGAAGAGGGACATTGGCAAAGTCCGAAGGTACTCAAAGCCGCTCGCCAGGGCGGTCGAGCATGGCTTTCATTCCGTGTACCATTGGTGCGCAGAAAGCGTTTCGCACACGGCGACCTGTGTTTCTATCGCTCTTGATCTTGCAGCGTAGTGGCTTCTCCCGGGCAGGGGAGGTGGTTTCGCCTCCCCTGCTCAACCCACCGGAGTTGCGATTATCCCAGGAAATTATTTATTCCAGCCGCTTCCCGTAAGCAATGATGGCATGACCCGAACGCCCTGCCTAGAGCCTACCGACTGCGTATGTTCTGCTCCTTGAGGTATTTCTGGATGGATTGGAGCCGCTCGTTGTAGAGGTCGCTGATGGCGCGGGCGTCGTCCTCCTCGACAATCACCCGCGGGGTAAGCATGACGAGCAGCTCGGTCTTTTTCTTACTGATGTCGGTCGAGCCGAAGATGTGCTTCAGGATGGGGATGCGGTTCAGGAAGGGGATTCCGGTAACGACTTCCGAGGTGCGCTCGGAGATGAGCCCGCCGATGATGATGGTCTGGTTGTCTTTGACGCTGATGGTGGTCTTCGCCTCGCGCGTGATGATGTCGGGGGGAACCTCGACGGTTCCAACCGTGCGACTTCCTCGTCCTGCTTCAGAGGTGACTTCGCTCAGCTCCTCTTCGATCTCCAACGTGACGTAGCGGTCATCGGTTATCTTCGGCGTAATCTTTAGCGTCACGCCCACATCGCGGAACTCGAAGTCCGTCCGGGTCTGGTTGGTGTTCGGATCGGTGGTGGTCCGTGAGATCGGAACCTCGGTAATCGCCCTAATCTCCGCCGGCTTGTTTTCGGATGTAAGGATGCTTGGGCTGGAGAGGATGTTCAGGTTGTCGTCCCGGGCGAAGGCATCCAGGAGGAGGAGGAATCGATTGGGGTTGGTGACGAAGAATGATAGCCCGCCCGTTTGCGTCGCAGCCGCGGCCGTCCCCGTAGCGAGAGGAAGGGCCGAGGGGGCCGCCAGCGGCGTGCCCCGTTGCGCCGCGCTGGTGATACGTGGGCTCCCTTTC
>JALLOF010000166.1 GCA_027717595.1 Nitrospinae bacterium AH_259_B05_G02_I21
CCCGATCTGAAGGGCAGCTATGCCAGCGGTGGCAACCGGAGCGGTGGGCGTGGGCATAACTGGGGAGAAGCAACAGGACTAAAAAGACGGAGAGGAGGTAGCGGACCATTCATTCCCTCCCCTTGAACTTCAAATCCAGCTGGAGGCTCTCTCCGCCGTGGTCTATGCGGTTAACCTCAATGACAGGCTTGGTCCCATGTATCATAATTACCTTGCCATGAACGATTATAGTGTCGCATTTTTTAATCTGGGATATTCTCTCATGCGCAGTTACTGGAACAAGCAGCCACGAGTATTTCCTCCCCCCAAAACATCCCGGAGCAAATTTGTTTGTGCCCATCATTCTTGCAAAGCTATTAAGATATCTTTGATTATATCTAATAGGGGGCGGTAATTCTCCAGGTCCAATTGGAACTGTCCATAAGTATGCTAACTTCAAGCAAATATACTTACCTGCAAAGGTTCTCGGGAAAAGTGCAAGCTTGTCCTCGGGGACGCAATCTTGCGCTTGGGCTTTAGGCGCACTTAGGAGAAGGGATAGAACAGCCAGGGCCAAAAGGAATCGGTTCATGGGAACTCACGCTTCTGCTGTCATCCTACCACCCCAAGACGACCGAGGGGAGGGGAAAATTACCTGGACTGAGCGGGTCCTACCCCTCTGTGATATCGCTAGTCTCCGTCCCAGGCGGACATGACAACCTATTATTTGCCTCAAGTGATTTTGACCAACCGCTGGTAGTCATATCCGAAGGGCGCTAGCATGGTTCCAGCGGCCTCAAGGAGCAGGTCGGTGTATTTGCATACATCGTAGCTGCAGCTTTCGTCTATCGTCGCATACGCCCTAGTCCTTGGCCCCCCACTCCTTCCCTTGAAATCTGTAATGATGTAATCAACCTTCTCCCCAGGCCTGAGAGTCACGCCCCTAGAGACAAGCTCCCCTGCTACCTCTGCCTGAAGGCTGTTTTTCTTATAGTCCAGGGGTTCCTTCGACAACCGCTTCCTTATCACGAGCTCATATAGTGGCACCCCTCCTTCCCTTAGCTCCGCTAGATACCCGGAGAGCACATCCAGCGCATCGTCTACCTTGGTCTTAAGTTCCTCCACGCTCCTAGCCTCTGAAAGGATCTCGATGATTTCCGCTTGGGCCTTCTTGACGTACACGGGCATGTCGGAGCGGCGCATCTCGATACCTCGGGCCTTGACTCTCTTGTCGGAGAAGACCCCAACGAACCGGTTAGGTACGGGCATGGTGGGTGAGACCTTCGAGGAG
>JALLOF010000167.1 GCA_027717595.1 Nitrospinae bacterium AH_259_B05_G02_I21
GGATCAGCCACGTCATGCGTCGGCTCGCCTCGGCGATGGCGTCGGCTTCGCGCTCCACGCTCTCGGGGTTGGTGAGCCTCGCCCCGAGGGCCATAGTGCCCACGGGCAGGCCCACCTGGCGCTCGGCCTCGCCCAAAAGCCCCGCCGTCCAGCGCACCGTGGCGGCATCCTCTACGGATGGGACAACGAGGCCTTGGACGGCCTCGCCGAGGACGCCGAGCAGATGGGCGAACGCGGCCGCGGCCTCGGGGCTTGCGAGGTCGGCCTGGCAGGCGACCACCGGGCCCCCGTCGCCCCCCTTCGGGAGCGCCTCGGCCAGGGCTCGCTGAGCCTCCTCGCGTCCGGCCTCAACCAATCCCTGGACGTCGCAGATTATCATGTCGGCGCCGCAGGCCAGCGCCGTGCGGACGGCCTCGGGGTCGTCGCCTGGGGCTTCGACGACCGAGCGGGCGAGGATGACGGGCCTTGGGATGAAGACGGTCGGGGGCAGGATGGGCCGCGCCTCGGCGGCCAGCCGCTTCAGCTCCTCGATGTCGAACGGCTCTATCGGCTCGTATTCGATCCGTTGGCGCACGGGCGACGGGAACGACTCGGCGTGGCGGGCGATGCCCTCGATGTGGGCCGGGTGGACGCTCCACTTGCGGTGGATACCGAGGGCTATGGCTTTGGTCGTATCCGCTTCCGTGTCGTCGGCGTTCAGCTTCACCGTGATGCCGGTGCCGGCGACCTTGCCGGTGGAGCGGGCGGCCTCGACGATGGTCAGCAGCGGGAAGCGCATGTAGGTGTACTGCTGCTGCTGGACCACGCTTCGGCCCCCCGTGGCCGCCGTGTAGTCGACCACGCCGAGGTTGATCTCCTCGATCTCGGGCGCTACGGCGAGAATATCGCGGGCCTGGAGGATGGCCCCCGGCAGCTCGGTCAGCACGAAGACCTTGTGGCGCCCGGGCCGCCAGCCCCGATCGGCCTGTATGGCCCTGAGTATCCGCACGGACACGAGCACGTCGTCCGCTCCCTTGATCTTCGGCAGGTAGATGCCGTCGATGAGGTCGCCGACCTCCCGGATCACGTGGATGTAGTCGCCCGCCGACCAGCTGGTCCGCAGGTTGTTGGGCCGTACGAGAATCATCTGCTCGGGCGGGATGCGGTTCTCTTCCTTGAGGACGAAGCCGCTCTCAGCCGGCTCGAAGACGTCGGGCATCTGGTCGCCCCGGCCCTCGGGCATGGCGTTCTCCTGGAGAAAGGCAAGGTCTTCGGGGCTTATGACC
>JALLOF010000168.1 GCA_027717595.1 Nitrospinae bacterium AH_259_B05_G02_I21
ACTTGGAGTACGAGGCTTACCCTTCCATGGCGGAGCGGAAAATGACCCAGATCGGCGAAGAGATAAGGGCCAAATGGGCCGTGGACGCCGTGGTCATCCTCCACCGGGTCGGCCGACTTGAGGTGGGCGAGATGAGCGTGGCCATCGCAGTGGCGGCCCCCCACCGGCGGGAGGCCCTGGAGGCCTGCGCGTACGCCATCGACCGGCTCAAGGAGATCGTCCCCATCTGGAAAAAGGAGGTCTTCGAGGACGGCGAGGTCTGGGTGGGCCACCACGGCTCCTCCGTGGGGCATTGAGATAGTGGGCATCGAAGAACACCGCGCCCAAAGCCCGACCTCCGTCGGCTGTGCCGTCATTACCGTGAGCGATACCCGGACCGAGGCCACCGACACCTCGGGCCAGCTCATCCGAGATGGGTTGGAGGGGGCGGGCCATATGGTCCTCTCCTCCTGCATCGTGCCCGACGAGCCACCTGAGATTCGCCGGGCCATTGAAGAGGCAACCGGGACAGAGGGCGTCAAAGCCGTCCTGCTGACCGGCGGCACAGGCATCACGCCCCGCGACAGGACGGCCGAGGTGGTCTCCGAGATGCTGGACAAGCCCATGGACGGCTTCGGCGAGCTCTTCCGGATCTTTTCCTACGATGAGATCGGGGCGGCGGCCATGCTGAGCCGAGCCGTGGGTGGGGTGGCCGGCGGCGCGCTCGTCTTCGCAATGCCCGGCTCCCGCGCCGCGGTCAGGCTTGCGATGGAGAAGCTCATCCTTCCGGACCTCGGCCACCTCGTCTTCGAGATGGAAAAAAGGCCGGAAAAGAAAGAATAGCTCTTAGGACGACGAGGCTCTTGCGATGTCTGCTCATCCCACGAAGCAGCTCACCCCGCTCGATGAGGCCTTGGCGCTCGCCTTGGATGCTGCCGAGCCCCTGGAGCGGACCGAGGAGGTTTCCGTTCCATCCGCCACCGGCCGGGTGGTGGCTGAGGCCGTGCGGGCCGAGGCCGACGTGCCGCCCTTCGATCGGGCCGCGATGGACGGCTACGCCGTTAGGGCCGCCGACACCGAGGGAGCCCCGGTCACATTGACCTGCGTGGAGCGGGTCTACGCTGGCGAGGAGACTAGCCGCTCCGTTGAGCCCGGCACGTGCATAGCCGTAGCTACGGGCGCCCCGATGCCGGCCGGGGCCGATGCCGTCGTCATGGTGGAGCGCACGGAGGCCACAGGCGATACTGTCCGTATCTTTAAGCCCATCGAGGCGGGCAAA
>JALLOF010000169.1 GCA_027717595.1 Nitrospinae bacterium AH_259_B05_G02_I21
TTTGCCCGCCTCGATGGGCTTAAAGATACGGACAGTATCGCCTGTGGCCTCCGTGTGCTCCACCATGACGACGGCGTCGGCCCCGGCTGGCATGGGGGCTCCCGTGGCGACAGCGATGCACGTGCCAGGCTCAACGGAGACTGTCGTCTCCTCGCCGGCGTAGACCCGCTCCACGCAGGTCAGGATGACCGGGGCTCCAACGGTGTCGGCGGCCCTAACGGCGTAGCCGTCCATCGCGGCCCGGTCGAAGGGGGGCACGTCGGCCTCGGCCCTAACGGCCTCGGCCACCACCCGGCCGGTGGCGGAGGGAACGGAGATCATCTCGGTCCCCTCCAGGGGCTCGGCGGCCTCCAGGGCGAGCGCAAGGGCCTCATCGAGCGGGGTGAGTTGCTTCGTTTGATGAGCAGACATATAAAAAGCCTCGGCGTCCCAGGAACTATTCTTTCTTATCCGGCCTTTTTTCCATCTCAAAGACTAGGTGGCCGAGGTCCGGAAGGATGAGCTTCTCCATGGCGAGCCTGACAGCGGCCCGTGAGCCGGGCATCGCGAAGACCAGCGCCCCTTTGGCCACCCCGCCCACGGCCCGGCTCAGCATGGCCGCCGCCCCGATCTCCTCGTAGGAAAAGACACGGAATAGCTCGCCGAAGCCGTCCATGCATTTGTCGAGCATCTCGGAGACCACCTCGTGGGTCCTGTCCCGGGGCGTGATGCCAGTCCCCCCTGTCAGCAGAATGGCCTTCACGCCGCCTGTTGCTGCCGCCTCTTCGATTGCCCGGCGGATGGCTGAGGGCTCGTCGGGCACGATGCAGGAGGAGAGGACCATATGGCCCGCCCCCTCCAACCCATCTCGGATGAGCTGGCCCGAGGTGTCGGTGGCCTCGGTCCGGGTATCGCTAACCGTAATGACGGCGCAGCTGACGGACGTGGGGCTTTGGGCTCGATGCTCGTGGACACTCGTCATCTCAATGTGCTGCGCGGGAGCCGTGGTGGCCCACCCAAACCTCGCCGTCCTCGAAGACCTCCTTTTTCCAAATCGGGACGACCTCCTTGAGCCGTTCGATTGCGTAGGAGCAGGCATCAAGGGCCTCGCGCCGGTGGGGAGCAGCCACGGCGATGGCCAAGCTCATCTCGCCCACCTCAAGGCGGCCGACCCGGTGGAGGATGGCCACGGAGTCCACGGTCCATTTGGCCCTTATCTCTTCACCGATCTGGGTCATTTTCCGCTCCGCCATGGAAGGGTAAGCCTCGTACTCCAAGT
>JALLOF010000016.1 GCA_027717595.1 Nitrospinae bacterium AH_259_B05_G02_I21
CTCGTGGAGCGGCTGCTGCGCGAGTTCAATGTCTCGGCCAACGTGTCCCGGCCCCAGGTTGCCTACCGCGAGACCGTCTCCGCCTCGGCCTCTGCCGAGGGCCGGTACGTCCGCCAGACGGGAGGGCGGGGCCAGTACGGTCACGTGGTCATGGAGCTGGAGCCGCTCGGACGCGGCGAAGGATTCGCCTTCGAGGATGCCACGGCCGGAGGAGTCATCCCCAGGGAGTATATCTCGGCCGTGGAGAAGGGGGTCAGGGAAGCAATGGAAGCCGGCGTTTTCGCCGGCTTTACTGTGACCGATGTCTGGCCCGGGTGGTTGACGGCTCCTCCCATGCGGTCGACTCCTCGGAGTTGGCCTTCAAGATCGCCGGCTCCATGGCGTTTAAGGAGGCGATGAGACGAGGGGGCGTAATCCTCATGGAACCGGTCATGGATGTGGAGGTCGTCGTGCCCGAGGAGTTCCTTGGCGAGGTTCTGGGCGACCTCAACGCCCGCCGGGGCCAGATTGTCGGGACGGACACCCGAGCCGGGGCCCGGGTCGTGGAGGCCAAGGTTCCCCTGGCAGAGATGTTTGGCTACGCCACGGTGTTACGCTCCGTCACCCAGGGCCGGGCGACCCACACCATGCAGTTTGCCTCCTACGAGGAGATTCCTGCCCCCATAGCCGAAGCGGTGGCGAACCGCACATGGGTCGGGGTTGATCGAAAAAGGACCGTGGCATGAGTCCGTGTTGGTGCTGAGGAGGTCGTTGGTATGGCCAAGGAGAAATTTGTTCGCACGAAGCCGCACGTGAACGTTGGTACGATTGGTCACGTGGACCACGGCAAGACGACGTTGACTGCTGCGATTACGTTATTGTTGGAGAAGCAGGGGTTGGCCACGTTCGTTTCGTTTGATGAGATTGACAAGGCTCCTGAGGAGCGCGAGCGTGGCATCACGATTGCGACGGCGCACGTGGAGTACGAGACGGAGAACCGCCACTACGCTCACGTGGATTGTCCTGGTCATGCGGATTATGTGAAGAACATGATCACGGGTGCTGCCCAGATGGATGGTGCGATTGTTGTGGTGAGTGCCTCTGACGGCCCTATGCCCCAGACGCGCGAGCACATTTTGTTGGCCCGCCAGGTGGGTGTTCCATTTTTGGTGGTCTATCTGAACAAGGTGGACCAGGTTGACGATCCTGAGTTGTTGGAGCTGGTGGAGTTGGAGGTTCGCGAGCTGTTGAGCCAGTATGATTTTCCTGGCGATGATATACCTTTGATTCCCGGCAGTGCTCTGAAGGCTTTGGAGAGCGGGGATCCCGAGGCGCCTGAGTGTGCGAGCATCTTCGAGCTTCTGGAGGCTGTGGACACCTACATTCCTGTTCCCGAGCGGGACATCGACAAGCCGTTTTTGATGCCGGTGGAGGATGTATTTTCGATCTCTGGTCGCGGCACTGTTGCGACGGGTCGTGTTGACCGTGGAGTGATTACGGTCGGTGACGAGGTGGAGATTGTGGGTTTGCGCGAGACGGTCAAGACGGTTGCCACTGGTGTGGAGATGTTTCGCAAGCTCTTGGACCGGGGCGAGGCTGGTGACAACATTGGTGTGTTGTTGCGTGGTGTGAAGCGCGAGGATGTCGAGCGTGGTCAGGTCTTGGCTGTGCCGGGCTCCATTACGCCTCACACGCGTTTTGAGGCCGAGGTCTACATATTGACGAAGGAGGAGGGTGGTCGTCACACGCCTTTCTTCAGTGGTTATCGGCCGCAGTTTTATTTTCGCACGACCGATGTGACGGGAATTGTTCAGTTGCCCGAGGGCGTGGAGATGGTGATGCCTGGCGACAACGTGACGGTGGAGTGTGAGCTTATCACGCCGATAGCGATGGAGGAAGGCCTTCGGTTCGCCGTCCGCGAGGGTGGCCGGACCGTCGGGGCCGGCGTCACCTCCAAAATCCTCGAGTAGGAAAGAGCGGCAGGGGGCCGTGGAATCGTGAGCCAGAAAATCCGCATACGGCTGAAAGCCTATGACCACCGGGTTCTGGATCAGTCGGTGAGCGAGATCGTTGATACGGCGAGGCGGACAGGAGCGACGGTCGTCGGCCCCATCCCCTTGCCCACGGTCAAGAACCGCTTTACCGTGCTGCGCTCACCGCATGTGGACAAGAAGAGCCGTGAGCAGTTCGAGGTGCGAACCTACAAGCGTCTGCTCGACATTCTCAACCCCACAGCGCAGACGATTGACGCCCTGATGCAGCTCGATCTCTCTGCGGGGGTCGATATCGAGATTCGGCTCTAGGGGGAAACGGGCCGTGAGCGACGAGAAAAGTCAAGAGGCCGCTGAGGCCGAGGCGGAAATCGAGGCGCAGGCTGCCGAGGGGACCGCCGGGGAGGTCACTGAGGCCGAAGGGGAAGCCGACGTGGAGGCCGTCGATGAGTCCGCGGCCGACGTGGAAGCCGAGGCAGAAGCCGTAGAGGAGACCGCTGCCGATGAGGCGGCGGATGCCCCCGAGGACGAGGAGGCGCCACCCGCCGAGCCGGAGCCTGGCACTCTGGCCGCTCCGGGGATTCTCGGCCGCAAGGTGGGTATGACCCAGGTGTTTTCGGCCGAGGGCGACCGGGTACAGGTGACCGTGATTGAAGCCGGCCCGTGTGTGGTGGTTCAGGTCAAGACCCGCGAGCGGGACGGCTACGACGCCCTTCAGGTAGGCTTCGGGTCGGTTCGCCCGAAGAGGGTCACTAGGCCCAGGGCCGGTCACTTCACTGCGCACGGCGTCGAGCCGACTCGATTCCTTCGCGAGATACGCCTGGAGGAGCCCCTGCCGGATGCGGCACCGGGCCGCCTCGTCACCTGTGAGTGCTTCGAGGCTGGCGAGCTGGTGGATGTGACCGGGGTGTCCAAGGGCCGGGGTTTCACCGGTGTGATGAAGCGCTACGGCTTCAAAGGGGCACCGGCCTCCCACGGGACCCACGAACATTTTCGCCACGGCGGCGCCATCGGGGCCGCGGCCACACCGGGGCGGGTCTTCAAGGGCACGCGGATGCCCGGCCATATGGGCAACGCCCGCGTGACCGTCCAGAATCTCCGGGTGGTGCGGGTCGTCCCGGAGCAGAACCTCCTGATAGTCCGGGGGGCCGTGCCAGGGCCCAGTGGGGGCTTCGTTATGGTCCGCAAGAGCCTCAAGGCGGGCCGGCGGGCCAAGGCTACCGTCTAGAGACGCGGGGGCGAGGGTGGAGCATCGTGGAGGTGGAGCTGAGAAACGTGGACAATGAAGTCATTGGGCGACGAGCCGTGAGCGAGGAAGTCTTCGGCGCTCCAGTCAAGGAGCACCTCCTCCACCAGGTTGTCGTGGCCCAGCTCGCCGCCCGTCGGCGCGGCACGGCCTCGGCCAAGACCCGCGATGAGGTCCGAGGTTCGTCGGCCAAGCCCTGGCGGCAGAAGGGTTTAGGCCGGGCCCGCGTGGGGACCCGACGCACGCCCGTTTGGCGGGGCGGCGGGGTCACCTTCCCCCCCAAGCCCCGGTCCTTCAGCATGCGCGTGCCGAAGAAGGTGCGCCGGGCGGCGCTGCGCGGAGCCCTGAGCCTTCGCCAGAGCGAGGGCGCGCTGGTGGTGGTTGACGCGATAGAGATGGAGGAGCCCAAGACCAAGGCCTTTGCCGCCATCCTTGAGAAGCTGGGCATCGATGGCTCCGTGCTGGTGGTGCTGGCCGAGCCCAACCCCACCGTCGAGCGCTCCTCGCGCAACCTCCCGCAGGTCTCGGCAATGCGGGTCGAGGGGCTGAATGTGTACGACGTGTTGAAGCACGAGCGGCTCTTGCTGGTGGGCGAGGAGACCGTAGCCAAGGTGGAGGAGCGACTCAGCCGTGGATAACCTCTACCGCACCATTCGCCACCCGATTCTGACGGAGAAGACCACCCTCCAGAAGGAGGCTCTCAACAAGGTGGCCTTCAGAGTCGCCCCGGATGCGACCAAGCGGCAGATCAAGGGGGCCGTCGAGCAGATCTTCAACGTCACGGTGCTCAAGGTGCACACGAGCAACATGGTGGGCAAGCATCGACGGTGGCGGTTGCAGGTCGGCAAGCGGCCCGATTGGAAGAAGGCCGTGGTGACCCTCAAGCCCGGCGATAAGATTGAGTTCTTCGAAGGCGCATAGGTGAACGACCATGGGGATTAAGCATTTCAAGCCCACGAGCCCCGGCCGGCGATTCCAGACGGTCCTTACGACCGAGGACCTGACCAAGAAGAAGCCGGAGAAGCGACTTACCAAGGGGTTGCGCAAGCGGGGTGGGCGCAACGCTGCCGGCCGCATCACCGCACGCCACCGCGGTGGCGGCCACAAGCGCAAGTACCGGCAGATCGACTTTAAGCGCGACAAGACGGGGGTGCCCGCGAGGGTCGCGGCCTTGGAGTACGATCCCAATCGGTCCGCCCGCATCGCCCTGCTCCACTACGCCGACGGTGAGAAACGCTACATCCTCGCGCCGTTGAACCTCGAAGTGGGTGACGAGGTGGTCAGCGGGCCGCCGGCCGACATCAAGCCGGGCAACGCGCTGCCGTTGCGCGACATCCCCTTGGGCACCATCGTCCATAACGTCGAGTTGACCAAGGGACGGGGCGGACAGCTCGTCCGGAGCGCCGGCACGGGGGCACAGCTCATGGCCAAGGAAGGGGACTATGCCCAGGTGCGGCTCAGATCCGGAGAGGTCCGGATGATCCACCTGGATTGCCGGGCCACGATTGGTCAGGTCGGGAACCCCGATCATGAGAACGTCTCGTTGGGAAAGGCCGGCCGCGCCCGGTGGCTGGGCCGGCGACCGCGGGTGCGGGGCGTGGCCATGAACCCTGTGGACCACCCCCACGGCGGAGGCGAGGGCAAGACCTCCGGCGGACGCCACCCGTCCACGCCGTGGGGCAAGCCGACCAAGGGCTATAAGACCCGGCGCCAGAAGCCCAGCGATCGGTACATTGTCCGGCGCCGGCGGGCCAAGTAGAGAGGAGAGGCACGATGCCACGATCGGTCAAGAAAGGGCCCTTCGTCGATGAGCATCTGCTCAAGCGCATCAGTCGCATGAACGCCTCGGGGGAGAAGAAAATCATCAGGACCTGGTCGCGCCGCAGTACTATTGTGCCGGACTTCATCGGCCACACGATCGCCGTCCACAACGGCCACAAGTTCATTCCGGTCTACGTGACGGAGAACATGGTGGGCCACAAACTGGGTGAATTTAGCCCGACCCGGACCTTTCGTGGCCATTCGGGCCATACCAAGCGGGTCATCACCCACAAGTAGCGGCTAGGAGACCTCGATGGAAGCGCGGGCATCTCTCAACTACGTTCGGGTTTCACCGCGCAAGACCCGCCAGGTGGTCGACTTGATACGAGGCAAGAGCGTCAACGAGGCGTTGGTCATCCTAGGCCACGCCTCCAAGAAGCCGGCTCGGAAGCTCGAGAAGCTCATCAAGAGTGCGGTTGCCAACGTTCAGCAGCGCGAGGAGGCCGTGGACGTGGATGAGTTGTGGATAGCTGAGGCCTTCGTCGACGGAGGGCCCGCCTGGAAGCGGTGGCGGCCGCGTGCTCGCGGTCGGGCCACCCGAATCCTCAAACGCACTTCCCACATCACGGTGGTGCTCCGCCCAGGAGCGTAAGAGGGGGCGAACGTGGGTCAAAAGGTCCATCCCATAGGGTTTCGGCTGGGGATTACGAAAACGTGGGTGTCCAATTGGTTCGCCAAGAAGAACTATGCCGAGCTGTTGCACGAGGACATCAAGATCAGGGACTTCATCAAAAAGGAGCTCTCTCACGGGGGAATCTCCCGCGTGGAGATCGAGCGGATGGGCAACAAAATCCGGGTCAACATCTACACCGCTCGGCCTGGCATCATCATTGGCAAGAAGGGCGCCGAGGTTGACCGGCTGAAGAAGGACTTGGCGAAGCTGACCGATAGTCAGATTACGATCAACATCCAGGAGGTGCGCAAGGCTGAGGTCGACGCGCAGCTCGTTGCGGAGAACGTGGCGCTGCAACTTGAGCGCCGGGTGGCCTTCCGCCGGGCCATGAAGCGGGCCGTGACCCAGGCGCGGCGACTGGGGGCCAAGGGCATCCGAATCGCCTGTGCGGGGCGTCTCGGCGGCACCGAGATGGGCCGGCGCGAGTGGTACCGGGATGGCCGAGTCCCGCTTCACACGCTCGATGCCGACATCGACTACGGGTTCGCCGAGGCCAGGACCCTCTATGGGGCCATCGGCGTTAAGGTCTGGATTTTCAAGGGCGAGGTGGTCCCGCCCAGGGCCTCGTCGCCTGAGGAGTAAGGAGGACGCGCCGTGCTGAGCCCGCGCAAGGTTAAGTATCGCAAGCGCCAGAAAGGCCGGCTAACGGGCCGGGCCAAGGGGGGGGGTGGACCTCAACTTCGGCTCCTACGGCCTCAAAGCGCTGACCCCGGGCTGGGTGACCGACCGCCAGATAGAGGCGGCTCGGGTGGCGATGACCCGCCACGTGAAGCGTGGCGGAAAGATATGGATTCGGATATTCCCTGATAAGCCCTTGACCAAGAAGCCCGCCGAGACCCGCATGGGGAAGGGCAAGGGCTCGCCCGAGACGTGGGTCGCGGTGGTCAAGCCGGGCCGGATTCTCTACGAGATGGAAGGGGTGCCGGAGCCTGTGGCCAGGGAGGCCATGCGCCTGGCGGGGCACAAGTTGCCGGTCAAGACGCAGTTCGTCACCTTGAGGTAGACCGGAGGGGCGGATGAAGGCCACGGAGCTTCGGGGTCGCACGGACGAGGAGTTGAGGACGAACCTTCGTGAGTTCGAAGAAGAGCTCTTCAACCTGCGGTTTCAGGTTGTGACGGGTCAGGTGGATAATCCAGTGCGGGCTCGGACGCTCCATCGCACCATTGCTCGGATCCATACGATTCTTCGCGAGCGGGAGCTTGCGGAAAGCTGAGGGAGACCATGGCCCTGAATCCGAGACGCAAGAGCCTGGTAGGTTGGGTCGTGAGCGATCGGATGGACAAGACGGTCGTCGTGTCCGTCGAAAGGCGGTTTCGCCACCCCCTCTTCGAGCGGGTGGTGCGCCGGTCCAAGAAATACATGGCGCACGATGAGGACAACGCCTGTCGGCAGGGCGATCAGGTCCGGATTCAGGAGACACGGCCGCTGTCGAAGCGAAAGCGCTGGAAGGTGGTGGACGTCCTCGAGCGCCAGGAGGTTGTGTTTCCTGAAGCGCCACCCGAAGAAGGGCTTGGGGAGTAAGGAGCGGGAGCCGTGATTCAGCAAGAGTCGGTGATCGACATTGCGGACAACTCCGGCGCCCGCCGAGCCCTGTGCATCCGAGTCCTCGGAGGCACCCGCAGGCGGTATGCCCGGGTGGGGGACGTCATTGTCGTGACCGTCAAGGAGGCCGTGCCCAATAGCCCGGTCTCAAAGGGCGAAGTGAAGAGGGCGGTTGTCGTGCGGACCGCCAAGGAAGTGGGCCGGCCCGACGGCTCATACATCAAGTTCGACTCCAACGCCGCCGTTCTCATAAACGAGGCGGGCGAGCCCATAGGCACACGAATCTTTGGCCCCATCGCCAGGGAGCTGCGAGCCAAGAAGTTCATGAAGATAATTTCCTTGGCTCCGGAGGTGCTTTAGAATGGCCTGGCAGGTGAAGAAGGACGACCTCGTGGAGGTAGTGGCGGGCAAGGAGAGAGGCAAGCGCGGCAAGGTGTTACGGGTTGTGCAGGACAAGAAGCGGGTCGTGGTCGAGAAACTCATGATGGTCAAGCGCCACACCAGGCCCGGCACCCACTCCCAGCAAGGGGGGATTGTGGAGATAGAGGGGACTATACACCGCTCCAACGTGGGTGTGGTCTGTTCTAGTTGTGACCGGCCCGTGCGGCTGAAGACCAAGACCCTCGAGGGGGGCCGGCGCGTGAGGGCGTGTGCCCGATGTGGTGAGGCGGTGGACTAGGAGAACGTTGAGCAATGGCCCGGCTGAGAGAGCACTACAATACGACGGTCGTGCCCGAGCTGATTCAGCAGTTCGGCTACCGCAACTCTATGCAAGTGCCGAAGCTGGACAAAATCGTCGTCAATGTGGGGGTGGGCGAGGCCATCCAGAATGTCAAGCTCCTCGATGGCGCCGTGGAAGAGCTGGCGGCGATCACCGGCCAGCGACCAGTCCTCACACGGGCCAAGAAGTCCATAGCGAACTTCAAGCTCAGGGCGGGCATGCCAATCGGGTGCAGGGTGACCCTCCGAAATGTCCGGATGTATGAATTTATGGACCGGTTGCTCAACGCTTCCCTCCCCCGGGTGCGGGACTTTCGGGGAGTCAGCCCCAAAGGGTTCGACGGCCGTGGCAACTACAGTCTGGGGGTGCAGGAGCAGATTATCTTCCCCGAGATCGACTACGACAAAATCGAGCAGTTTCATGGGCTGGGTATCACCATCGTGACCACGGCGAGGACCGACGAGGAAGGCAGGGCTCTGTTGGCTCTGATGGGAATGCCGTTTCGTTCCTGAGCGCCATACGGGAGAGCATCGTGGCAAAGAAATCACTCATCGCCAAGGCCAAGCGGGAACCCAAGTTCAAGGTCCGCCGCTACAACCGGTGTCCCCTGTGTGGGCGGCCGAGGGCGTTTCTGCGCAAGTTCCAGATGTGTCGCATCTGCTTTCGCATGAGGGCCCTGCGAGGCGAGCTCCCGGGGGTGATCAAGGCAAGCTGGTAAGGCGCTCCATCGAGAGAGGACGGCCGACGGATGACGATGACCGACCCCATCGCGGATATGCTCACGCGCATCCGCAACGCCATTATGGCCAAGCACACGAGCGTGGACATCCCCAAGAGTCAGGTGAAGATGCATATCGCCAAGATTTTGAAGGATGAGGGATACATCAAGGACGTGACCGCGACGCAAGACGACACGCAGGGCCTGCTGCGCCTCGAGTTAAAGTTCGTCGACCAGGACGAGACGAAATACGTCATCCGCGGCCTGAAGCGCATAAGCAAGCCGGGCTGCCGCAGGTACGTCAAGGCTGCCGATGTGCCCCGGGTCCTCAACGGTATGGGGACGGCGATCCTCACCACCTCCCGCGGCATCTTGCCCGATCATGAGTGTCGCCGCCAGCGGATCGGTGGCGAGGTGCTGTGCGAGATCTGGTAAGGGGGAGGAGTTAGGCGTGTCGCGCGTTGGCCTGAGGCCCATCGAGGTTCCCGAGGGGGTGGAGGTCACCCTCGAGCCTGGGGGCGTCACCGTGAAGGGTCCCAAAGGGACGCTCCATCAGGCCATTCACCCCGATATGCGGATCGTGCGCGAAGACAGTGTGCTTAGAGTAGAGCGGCCTTCCGACGAGCGGACGCACCGGGCCCTCCACGGTCTGACCCGTACCCTCGTGGCGAACATGGTCGAGGGGGTGACGAAGGGGTTTGAGAAACAGCTCGAGATTCAGGGCATGGGCTACCGGGCCATGCTCCAGGGCAAGGACCTGACCCTCCATCTGGGCCACTCCTACCCGATTGAATACAAGACCCCAGAGGGTATTGAGTTCGAGGTCTCCGGACGCAATATCATTATCGTCCGGGGCATCGACAAGCAGCAGGTTGGTCAGGTGGCTGCGGAGATTCGGGCCTTTCGCAAGCCCGAGCCGTACAAGGGCAAGGGGGTCCGGTACGTGGGCGAGGTTGTGCGCCGGAAGGTTGGCAAGACCGGCGTCTAGTGAGGTGAGGAGAGGCGGTGGCGTACGATCGCGCGAAAGCCAAACGCAATGCCCGGCTCGCCCGAAGCCGGCGCGTGGGTAAGAAGGTGCGCGGCGCTCCCGAAAGGCCTCGGCTTAGCGTCTTTCGGAGCTCCAAGCACATCTACGCCCAGCTCGTCGACGACACGACCGGCAAAACCCTCGCGGCGGCCTCCACCAGGGGCAAGGCGTTCCGGACTGACCAGACCTGGGGAGGCAACGTGTCGGCGGCAAAAATCGTAGGGCGCCTGATTGGAGAGAAGGCCATCGCCCAGGGCATCACGACCGTCGTTTTCGACCGCAACGGGTTTCTCTACCACGGCCGGGTCAAGGCCCTGGGCGAGGCGGCCCGCGAGGCGGGACTGACCTTCTAGGGAGGCGTAGCCAGGTATGGCACGCGAGCGCGAGGCCGAACAACCAGAACTGGTCGATAAGATTATCGACATCAACCGTGTGGCCAAGGTTGTCAAGGGTGGCCGCCGCTTTCGCTTCACCGCCCTCGTGGTCGTCGGCGACCAGGCAGGCCGGGTGGGCGTGGCGATGGGCAAGGCCAATGAGGTGCCCGAGGCCATCCGAAAAGGGATTGAAAAGGCCAAGAAGTCGCTCGAGGAGATTTCGCTAGACGGCGGGACCATCCCCCACGCCGTGATCGGTCGGTTCTCGGCGGGAAGGGTGCTGATGAAGCCGGCCTCCAAAGGGACGGGGGTGATTGCTGGCGGTCCCGTGCGTGCGGTCCTTGAGTGTCTGGGGGTGCGGGACATCTTGACCAAGAGCTTGGGCTCCAACAATCCCAACAACATGGCCAAGGCGACGTTGGAGGGTCTCCGGTCGCTGCGCAGCCCCGAAACCGTCGCCGCCGAACGGGGCATCCCCGTCGAGCGGCTACGCTCGTAGCGCCGGGAGTCATGGGCTATGTCGGAGAAGCGGCTCAAGATTACGTTGCGGAGAAGCCCCATCGGGCGGCCCGAGAAGCAAGAGAAAGTGCTTCGGGGCCTGGGGCTGAAGAAGCTCCACCAGACGGTCATCCGGCACGATACGCGTGAGATTCGCGGGATGGTCAACAAGGTCATTCACATGGTGGATGTGGAGGTCGTTGAGTGATGCTGGGTCGCTTGAAACCGCCCGAAGGCGCCAGAAGGCCCCGACGGCGGGTCGGCCGGGGACCGGGCGGCGGCAAGGGCAAAACCTGCGGTCGCGGCACCAAGGGCCAGAAGGCCCGAAGCGGCGGTGGCATTCCGCCCTGGTTCGAGGGCGGCCAGATGCCGCTCCAGCGGCGGCTGCCCAAGCGTGGGTTCACCAGCCCTTTCAAGAAGCGCTACGCCCTGGTGCCCGTCGAGGCCCTGAATCGCTTCAACGACGGCGATGAGGTCACCCCGGAGCGTCTCGTGGAGGAACGGCTCATCAAGAAGGTGCGAGACGGGGTGAAGATACTGGGCAACGGTGAGCTCACCAAGCGATTGGTCGTCCACGCCCACCACTTTACGAAGGCCGCGGAGGAAAAAATCACCGCCGCCGGCGGCGAGGCCCTGAGAAGGTAACGTGCGCGATAGCTTTCAAAACATCTTTAAGATTCCTGAGCTGAGGAAGCGTCTGATCTTCACCTTCGCTTTGCTTACAGTCTACCGGATAGGTACGCATGTGCCTACCCCGGGGGTCGACGGGGCCTTGTTGGCCAGCTTCTTCGAGCAGCAGCAGGCCAACATCCTCGCGTTCTTTGACATGTTCTCCGGCGGGGCGCTCAGCCGCTTCAGCGTCTTCGCCCTGGGGATTATGCCGTACATCAGCGCCTCCATTATTATCGAGCTGCTGACGGTGGTGGTCCCGCATTTAGAGCAGCTCAAGAAAGAGGGCGAGGCAGGCCGGAAAAGAATCACCCAGTACACCCGCTACGGCACGATCATGCTGTGCATTGTCCAGAGCTTCGGCATCTCCGTCGGGCTCGAGCAGTTCTCCGTGGCTGGGTCCGCCGTCGTGCCCAACCCTGGCTGGGGATTCCGCCTGATGTCGATGATCACGCTTACAACGGGCACGGCCTTAATCATGTGGATCGGCGAGCAGATCACCGAGCGTGGGATCGGCAACGGCATCAGCCTCATCATCTTCGCCGGGATCGTAGCCAGACTGCCCTCCGCCGTCGCCAGCACTAGCACCATGGCCAGCGAGGGCATCCTCTCTCCCATGCTCATCGTGGCCCTCATCACCATGATGTTAGCGGTCATAGGGATCATCGTCTTTTTCGAGTCGGGGCAGCGGCGCATCCCCATCCAGTACGCCAAGCGCGTAGTGGGCCGACGGATGTACGGTGGGGCCTCGACCCATCTGCCCCTGAAGGTCAATACCTCCGGGGTCATTCCGCCGATTTTCGCCTCCAGCGTCCTGCTCTTCCCGGCTTCCATCCTGCAGTTTTCCAACTCGCAGTGGCTCCAGTCCATCTCGGGCATTCTGGCCCCCGCCACCTGGTTTTACACCCTCGTGACGGTGGGTCTCATCTTTTTCTTTTGCTACTTTTACACGGCGATCATCTTCAACCCTGTTGAGGTGGCGGATAACTTCAAGAGGTACGGAGGGTTCGTGCCCGGCATTCGGCCCGGCAGGCGAACGGCCGAGCACATCGATCGGCTGCTCACCCGGTTGACATTCGCCGGTGCGATCTACCTTTCGGCCATCGTTATTCTGCCGGACTATATGCGGGCTTACCTGAACGTACCGTTTTACTTCGGAGGCACGGGGTTGCTGATCGTCGTCGGGGTGGCGATGGACACGATATCGCAGGTCGAATCCCACCTGGTGATGCGCCACTATGAGGGATTCATGCGCAAAGGCCGAGTGAAGGGCCGACGGTAAGGTGTATATCGGGAGTGACGTGAGCCGATGAACCTGATTTTATTAGGACCGCCGGGGGCAGGCAAGGGCACTCAGGCGAAGCTCGTCGCGGAGCAATTCGGCATCCCGCAGATTTCCACCGGGGATATCCTCCGCCAGGCGGTCAAGGACGGGACGTCATTGGGCCAGGAGGCCCAGGCCTACATGGAGCGCGGCGACCTCGTCCCCGATGCAGTGGTCATCGGCATCATCGAAGAAAGGCTCACCCAGCCCGATTGTCAGGCGGGCTACATCCTGGACGGCTTTCCGCGTACCGAGGTCCAGGCCAACGCGCTTGCCGAGACCTTGGGGAAGCGTGGCGGCACCATCGACCACGTGGTCAATATCGAGGTCTCAGACGAGGAGCTCATTCACCGTCTCACTGGCCGCAGAACGTGCAAGGAGTGCCAGGAGCCCTACAACGTGACCTTCAACCCCCCTCAGCGCGAAGGCGTGTGCGATAAGTGCGGTGGCGAGCTCATCCAGCGCAAGGACGACGACGAGGAGACCATCCGGGCGCGCCTGGGGGTCTACCGGGAGCAGACGGCCCCCCTGGTGGCCTACTACGAAAAGCAGGGGCTGCTTAGGACCGTCACCGGCGCCGGCGCAATCCGGGAGATTTTTGATGCCGTCTGCGGGGTCGTCGAAGGGCGGTCATGAGTATCATCTATAAGTCGAAGGACGAGATCGAGAAGATTCGGGTCAGCTCGCAGCTGGTGGCCGAGACCCTCCAAAGGCTCGCCGATGCGATCAGGCCGGGGATGACGACACTCGAGCTGGACCGGATGGCCGAGGCCTACGTGGCGGAGCATGGGGCCGTGCCGGCGTTCAAGGGATACCGAGGCTTCCCGGCCAGCGTGTGCGTCTCGATTAACGAAGAGGTCGTCCACGGCATCCCCTCAGCCTCTCGACGGCTGGAGGAGGGCGACATCGTCAGCCTCGACTTCGGCGTCCTCAAGGACGGCTACTACGGCGATGCGGCCGTGACCGTGCCGGTCGGGAAGGTGAGCGAGGAGGCCAGGCGGCTGTTGCGTATCACGCGCGATAGCCTCTACCGTGGCATCGAGCAGGTGAAGGCGGACGCCCACCTGGGCGACGTCTCACACGTCATCCAGGACCACGCCGAAGGGGCGGGCTACTTTGTGGTCCGGGCGTTTGTGGGCCACGGGATCGGGTCCTCGCTGCACGAGGCGCCGCAGGTGCCCAACTTCGGCGCTCCGGGCCAGGGGCCCCGGTTGCGCCCGGGCATGGTCTTGGCCATCGAGCCGATGGTCAACGTAGGGACCCAGGACGTACGCGTTCTGGATGACGAGTGGACCGTGGTGACGGCCGACAGAAGCCTCTCGGCACACTTCGAGCACACCGTCGCGATTACGGACAACGGGACGGAAATTCTCACCCTGTTGGACGGGGGAGTCACCCCGGCGGGAGACGAAGGGTTGTGAGCCAAAAAGAGAAGGCCATCGAGGCGGAGGGGACGGTCGTCGAACCTCTGCCCAACGCCATGTTTCGGGTCGATCTGGACAACGGCCATCGGGTGCTGGCCCACATCTCCGGCAAGATGCGGAAGCACTATATTCGCATCCTGCCTGGGGACAGGGTTAAGGTTGAGTTGTCACCCTACGACCTCACTCGGGGCCGGATCACCTACAGGTATAAGTAGGGACCGCTCCAGGGCCTGGAGGGCAAGACGGTGAAGGTCAAAGCCTCAGTGAAACCGATTTGCCGCCAATGCAAGGTCATTAGGCGGGGAAAAGTCGTGCGGGTCATCTGTGAGAACCCGAAACACAAACAGCGGCAAGGCTGAACGCCGAAGGGGGAGGTGGTCCTGTGGCGCGTATCGCCGGTGTTGACGTACCCAACAACAAGCGGATTGAGGTCGGGCTGACGTACATATACGGAATCGGGCGCTCCCAGAGCAAGAAGATTATCGCCCAGGCCGGCGTGAACCCTGAAACCCAGGCCAAGGACCTCACCGACGAGGAGACGACCCGGCTGCGAGACATCATCGCGAGCCAATATCACGTGGAGGGGGACTTGCGACGAGAGATTTCCATGAACATCAAGCGGCTCATGGACATCGGCTCGTACCGAGGGCTGCGCCACCGACGCGGCCTCCCCGTGCGGGGTCAGCGGACCTCCACCAACGCCCGCACGCGCAAGGGCCCCAAGCGCACCGTTGGGGCGAGGCGCAAGAAGGGATAGCGAGGTAAGGCCATGGCGGAACCTAAACGCAAAGGCGGACGGAAGCGGCGCGAGAAGAAGATTATTCAGGAAGGAATCGCCCACATCAAGTCCACCTTTAACAATACCATCGTGACGATCAGCGACCCGAGTGGCAATGTGGTGTCTTGGGCCTCTGCCGGAACCCAGGGCTTCAAGGGTTCGAGGAAATCCACCCCCTTCGCCGCCCAGATGGCCGCAGAGGCGGCAGCCAAGAAGGCCATGGACCAGGGGATGAAAAAGATTAAGGTGTTCGTCAAAGGACCAGGCTCAGGTCGGGAAGCCGCCATTCGAAGCCTCCAGGCTCAGGGCCTGGAGGTGGAGTTCATCAAGGACGTCACCCCCATACCCCACAACGGGTGTCGGCCGCCCAAGCGGCGCCGGGTCTAAGGGCCAAGCGATACGGAGGAATTGTGGCGCGCTACATTGACAGTGTCTGCCGGCTTTGCCGGCGCGAGGGGCTGAAGCTCTTTCTCAAGGGGGAGCGTTGTTTGTCGGACAAGTGCTCGTTCGAGCGGCGAAGCTACCCACCGGGCCATCACGGCCAACGCATGCGCCGACCTACCGAGTACGGGCTCCAGCTTAGGGAGAAGCAGAAGGTCAAACGCATCTACGGCGTTCTGGAGAGCCAGTTTCGCAACTACTACCGCCGGGCCGCCCGCCAAAAGGGCATCACCGGCGACAACCTGCTTAGCTTCCTTGAGCGTAGGCTCGATAACGTCGTCTACCGGCTGGGCTTCGCCCACTCTCGCAAGCAGGCCCGACAGCTTGTGCGCCACAACCACCTGCTGGTCAACGGGCGGAAGGTCAACATCCCCTCTTTTCTCGTCAAGCAGGGTGACGAGGTCGCTGTGAAGGAGAAGAGCCGGCGGCTCGAGGCGTTCACAACCGCCTTGGAGAGGGTCGAGGCCCGGGGAGTGCCGGCGTGGCTGGAGATCGACAAGAATCAGGCACGGGGGGTGGTTCTCAGCCTGCCCACCCGCGAGGACATTGACCAAGAGATTCGAGAGCAGCTCATCGTCGAGCTATATTCCAAGTAGCAAGATGGTGGCCATAGAGACGCTGTTGGGGCGGCTCTGGTCGGTCACCGGGAGGCGGTAGACCCATGATAAAGAATTTCTGGCAAGGGTTTCAGCGGCCCAAGCGCTTGGAGGCTGACCGGGGAACCCTCACTCCAAACTACGGACAGTTCGTGGCTGAGCCCTTTGAGCGGGGGTTCGGTACTACCATCGGCAACTCCCTGCGGCGCGCGCTCCTCTCTTCGATCCAGGGTGCGGCCGTCACCGCGGTGAAGATCGACGAGGTGTTTCACGAATTCTCCACCATTCCCGGCGTCTTGGAGGACACGACCGACATTATCCTCAACCTCAAGAGTCTGAAGGTCAGGCTCCACGGAGATGAGCCCCGAACCATCGTGATCGACGCCAAGGGGGAGGGTAAGGTTACGGCCAAGGATATCGAGACCGGCGGCCACGTGGAGGTGCTCAACCCCGATCTCCATATCGCCACCCTCAACAAAGACGGTCGGCTTTATATCGAGATGACGGTCAAGCTGGGTCGGGGCTACGTGCCGGCAGAACGAAACTTCGATGAGGACCACGACCCCATGGTCATCCCCATTGATGCCATCTTCTCGCCGGTCATCAAGGCCAACTTCAACGTAGAGAAGACCCGCGTCGGGCACGCCACGGACTACGACAAGCTCCTCTTGGACGTGGAGACGGACGGGTCGATTACGCCTGAGGACGCCATCGCCCAGGCAGCGAAGGTTCTGAAGGACCACTTCCAGATCTTCATCAACTTCGAGGAGGGGCCCGAAGAAGTGGTCACCCATGTCGATGAAGAGCGCTACCGCTTGCTGACGAACCTGCGCAAGAGCGTCGAGGAGCTGGAGCTGTCGGTTCGCTCCGCCAACTGCTTGAAGAACGCCGATATCAAGTCCATCGCCGAGCTCGTCCAGAAGACCGACGCCGAGATGCTAAAGACGCGAAACTTCGGGCGCAAGTCCCTAAATGAGATTAAGGAAATTCTCACCGAGATGGGGCTATCGCTCGGGATGAACCTCGAGGAGCTGAACATTGACCTCGAGGCCGAGGAGTTGGTGCCGATGGCCCCGGCGGCTGACGAAGACTGAGGTCCGGACCATGCGACACCTAAAGGCCGGCCGAAAGCTGAATCGCACGAGCGCCCACCGCAAGGCCCTCATGCGCAACCTCGCCACCGAGCTCCTCATGCGCGAGCGGATTCAGACGACCATCGCCAAGGCAAAGGAGCTGAGGCCCGTGGCCGAGCGGCTCATTACGCTCGGCAAGCGGGGTACACTCCACGCCCGGCGCCAGGCCCTCCGGGTGGTCAAGACCAAGGCGGCCATGGCCAACCTCTTCGGTCCCCTCGCCGAGCGCTACGCCGAGCGCCCCGGCGGGTACACGCGGATCGTCCGTATCGGCCCCCGACTGGGGGACAACGCCGAGGTGGCGGTCATCGAACTCGTCGACTCACCGGTCACGCCCCGCGTGGCCGAGCAGCCCAGCGCCGGTGAGAAGGTCAAGAAGCGGCTGGCGGGCCTGGGCAAGAAAAAAGAACCGGCGAGCCCCGAAGCGAAGCCACGGCGGCGGGGCAAGAAGCAATCCAAGTCGTAAGCAACCGGCACCTAAGGAAGTGTAGTCCCCCTGGAGGGAAGGTCCAATGACCGGACCGCCTCCCAAGCGCGACCCGGCCGAGGCGGCCCGCTGCTGGGTCTGCGGCCCCGAGAATTCCCAGGGCCTGCGCATCCCACTGACGGTGGATGGTGAGGTCCTCCGCACCACCTTTACTCCTCAACCCCATCATCAGGGCTATGACGGCATCACCCACGGCGGCATCATTAGCGCCGTCCTCGATGACCTCATGGCGAACTGTTTCTACCAGCGAGGGGAGACGGCCTATACCGTGAAGATTGAGGTGCGCTTCAAGCAGTTTTGTCCGACGGGCAAGCCGCTCCACGTCGAAGCGTGGGTCGTCAACCGGCGGGGCCGCTTTGCCACGACCGAGGCCGTCGCCCGGCTGGACGACGGAACCCTGGTGGCCGAGGCCTCAGGCACGTTCTCAGTCAGTTAGGCCCTTCCGCAGGAGGCTAAGCGATGCCGTGGATTGCCGAGTTGGTTGAAGGCCAGCAGGTCGTCGACTTCTTCCTTGTCCAGGACAAACAGGTCCGGCTCAAGCGCTCGGGGGAGGAGTATCTCTCCATAGCCCTGCAGGACCGCACAGGCGTCGTCAATGCCGTCTGTTGGGATGATGTGGCGACACACAAAGGAGCCTTCTCGGTGGGGGACGTCGTCAAGGTCGAAGCGACGGTGGGCACATATAACGAGGAGCTTCAGCTCACCGTGCGTCGGCTCCGACCCGTCGAGGAGCGCGATCAGGCCGAAGGCCTCGACCCGTCGCGATTCTTTCCCGCAACGGACCAAGACGTGGAGGCGATGTGGCAAGAGCTCATGGGGTGCATCGCTGAGGTTGAGCACCCGGCGCTGCGCGCACTGCTGGAGCGCCTGTGTACCCAGCATGCCGAGGCCTTCAAGACCTACCCCGGGGCGATGGAGATCCACCACCCCGTCTTGGGCGGCTTTCTCGAGCACACACTCTCGGTCGTCGAGAGCTGCCTCTACTTCGCCGGCCACTACTCCGGCCTCCTCGACCGCGATCTGCTGTTAGCAGGGGCCGTCTGCCACGACATCGGCAAGCTCCAGGAGTTGACCGTCCGGCCGACGTTCGGCTACACCGAGGCGGGACACCTCATCGGCCACGTCCTTCTCGGGCGAGACATGGTCCGCGATGTCGCCCGCACGATAGATGGCTTTCCAGAGGAGCTGCTCCTGAAGCTCGAGCACCTCATCGTCAGCCACCAGGGAGAGCTGGAGTTCGGCTCTCCCAAGGTCCCCATGACCCTCGAGGCCTTGGTCCTCCATTTCGTCGATAACCTCGACGCCAAAATCGACATCATGCAGCGCCACCTCGCAGGGGATACCTCCGAGGGGCACGTCACCACATGGCACAGAGTTCTAGGCCGCCGGCTCTACAAGCGATGAGCGACGTAGACCGCCGGCTCGACGCCTTCTGCCACGAGGAGGCCGGGGCGATACTGGCCCTGCTCGAGCGGTTGGTCGCCATCCAGAGCGGAACCTCGAACAAGGCGGGGGTTGACGCCGTCGCAGCCCTAATGGCGGACGAGCTCGATGCCGTGGGTTTCACCGTGGAGCGCCACCGGCGGGAGGCATGCGGCGATCACCTTGTCGCTCGGCGGGGCGCAGAGGGGACCCCCCCTGTCTTGCTCGTCGGCCACACCGACACGGTCTTCCCGCCGGAGGACCATCGGCCGGCCTTCTACGTGGACGGTGAGCGGTGCATGGGCCAAGGGGTCATCGACATGAAAGGGGGCCTGGCCTGTCTGGTTACCGCGCTTAGGGCCCTGGAAGCGACGGCCTCCTGGGCCGATGGGTCCGTCGTCGTCTTCCTCAACAGCGATGAGGAGGTCGGCTCGGTCGACTCTGGGTCCCTTCGGGACGCCCTCGGCCGCGAGGCCCGTTGCGCGCTGGTGATGGAGTGCGGAGGCAAGGGGGGCGAGGTTGTGGCCGCCCGGCGAGGCCAGTCCACCCTCCACCTGCAGGTCGAGGGGCGGGCGCTACACGCAGGCTCCCGTAACCCGCTTCGGGCCAACGCCATTTGCGAGCTGGCCCACCAGATCGTCGCCCTGGAGGCCTTGACCGATCTCGACCGAGGCCGCTCCGTGAACGTGGGGCGGGTGGAGGGCGGCATCGGGGCCAACACCCTGGCCGCCGCGGCCGAGGCTTGGGTCGACGTTCGGTACGTGGACGAGGAGGATGGGGTCGCTCTTCGGTCCGAGATCGAGGCGATCGTAGGAAGCCCGTGTGTTGAAGGGTGTCGGTCCACCCTGCGGGCTACGGGCGGACGGCCCGCCTGGGCGACATCGCCGCCCACCGAGCGTATGCTCGCTGTCGTCCAGGAGGCGGCTAGAGCCCTCGGGCGGCCGGTCGGGGTCGAGCACCGATGGGGGGTATCGGACGCCAACGATCTCGCCGAGCTCGGCGTGGCGGTGCTTGACGGTTTCGGCCCGATGGGCGGAAAAGATCACACCCCCGAGGAGTACTGCTGGATTGCCTCGCTGGCCGAGCGCTCGGCCCTCCTGGCCGCCACCCTGGCGCGCATTCTCGCCGACCCAACCCTGCCGTAGCCGCCGCGCAGGCGGCGCCCCTCACGCAATGGCCTGTGGCCAACCGCGGGGCGCGGACGCCCATCAGCTAGGCGCCCCGGTGGACACCTCATCGGGAGATACAGGAAAATCGAATAGGCAGGGGGGAGCGGCTGGTACGCCGCCCGTAGACGGTCGGTCGCCCTCTATTCTCCACGACCCCGCGCCGCGGAGCCGGGATCATTCGGCAATGACCATAAGGGCCCGGGTGCGTTTTTTGGTCAACGACCGGTAGCTGTGTGGTATGCGTCCGTCGAGGTAGATACTGTCGCCTGCGTCCAGCACCACCACGGTGTCTTCGTAGTTCACCTCGAGCTTGCCTTCGAGCACGTGGATGAATTCGTCCCCGTGGTGGCTGAGGGGAGCCGCTTTGCTTTTGGCCACTTGGGAAAATTCCACGTAAAGCGGCTCCATCTTTTTGTTGGTCTTGCCTTTGACCAGGCTGGAATAGTGGTAGTTGCCGGGGTCGCGTCCCTCGATGAACCGCTTGGGGGCGGCATTCACCTCGTTGCGGCGAACAACGAGAATCCGCTCTTCGTCATCGGTGATGAAGTGGGTCAGAGGCACCTTGAGCGCGTTGGAAATTCTCAAAAGCGTTGGGAGGGGAGGGATGACCAGACCGTTCTCGACCTGGGAGAGCAAAGGTTTGGACAGTCCCGTTTTGTTCGAGAGGTCTTGGAGCGTGAATTGCCGGTCCTTTCTGAGGCGTTTGATTTTCGGGCCGATATTGAGAGCAAGGACTTCCTCTTTCACTGATTGAGTCATCTGATTGTCTCTCCCCCTCGCTTTAACGGCTGGGTGGATTGACGTTGAGTCCATTGAGGACGATTTGAACACTGCTATGGCAGGGTCAGCATCCCTTTCATCATCCTGACTTGCCCTGCCCACGAATTTTGATCTTGTTTACGTTTCCTTAATCCAAAGATAACATAATCATACCTTTTTTCAAGCTAAAAATCAAGTAATTTTAGACATTTGTTTTCTTTTTGTCACATCCTGCAGACCTCATAATGTTGAAGGGCAAGGATGCGAGACGGGTCATGAGGTGTCGGGATCCCTGTTGACGGCGGGCCAATGGGCCACTTTATTAAACACCGTTTTACAATATGGTTAATTAATCGGAGGCCAACATGGCAGGGGGAAAACCGCATGTAGAGGAAGGGGCTAACTCGGGATGGCTGTTGCGGATACTGGATAATCTGTTGAAAAACTGGGGAAAAGCCTCCAGGTGCGTCCTAACATATGAAGAATGAATCCATTAACCAAGGACGGCCATTGCGCCCCCCTCAATGAAAAACTATAGGCGCTGTGGATAACTAAATGCGCCTCAGACGCAAAAAGTGCTTGACAAAAAAACGACGTTAGAGTATATATGATTGTGGCTCCTGGCAAGCAGGAGTTGCAAGAGTAAACGGGTCATTTGTAGATCAAGATGGGCCCCGGGTGGTTGGGGTGACGGAACGCTACTCCAATCCTGTGCGGAGGCTTTAGCAGGGTTGCCTTGGAAGGCCTTCGGGCCGGACGGGTGGATTTGTTAAAGCGGCCAAGCGGGGACGGCGTAGGGAGACTGTTTCCCTGGATAACCCCTCGGGGCCTACCTTTTCGCCCAATCGGGTTGTTTGACTTTCTCAGGCCTCTTCTATACAATTTGAACCGCGTTCAATGCGCCCATAATAGCGTGACACCGCCTTGGCGGTGGCCGAACGCCCTCCACACGGGATAGGGTAACGATGGGGACGCTACGAGACCAACTTTTTCAAGAGTTTGCCCAGATGGGAATCAACGAGTCGATTGCTGAGTTTCGACGCAAGTTTCAAGTGAAGAAGGGCGATCGGTTCAACTATAAAGGCATTACCTACGAGATTAGCCCGGCCAGCGTGGGGGTCGATGGGATCGAATTCGAAATCAGCTCCAAGATTCCTCAGGACGAACTCTCAAAGTCGGTGACCCTCGACGAGTACTTCAAGGAAATCAAAAAGATCATGACACGCCAGCCCAAGAAGCCTTTCTCCATCGACAAGGAAAATATCATTCGTGAGATGGGAGACGATGAGGTCAAAGAGCGCGACTACGTCAAGCTCAGGTATCAGTTCAAGGATGAAGAGATCTTCAAGTCAAAGGCGCTTGTCCAACAGGCGTCCGATATGGACACCAAGGCCGTTGCATCGTTGCCGGCGGTTCCTGGCGTGCAAACGGTGGCTGGCCGCCTGGTGCTGTTGGCCGTCCGCGACGGCTTGCGAGACGCCGCCAATGAAACCATGGACCACCTCATCGAGGCTAACGAACAGGTTCGTCAAACCAAGTTGAAGAAATCGAAAAAGAAGAAGTAGGCCCATGCTGGCCTATCTGGACATCGAGACCTCCTACGATGGGGCGCTCACCGTAGTTGGCCTCTGGCGGCCACATGGCGGCCTGTCCCAATGGGTCAGCCCTGATATTGACTCCGCTGAGCTTCTCGAGGCCCTCTCCGGCGCTCAGGCGCTTTATACCTATAACGGCCACCGATTCGACCTCCCTGTCATCCATCGGCGTCTCGGTCTCAATCTGAGGCGGCTTTTCGCCTCCCGCGACCTCATGTACGATTGCTGGCGTCGCGGCCTCTACGGGGGCCTGAAAGCTGTTGAGCGCCAGCTCGGCATTCCCCGCTCCCTGCCCCACCTCGACGGGCGGGACGCCATGCGCCTGTGGGCCGCCTACGTGGATCGGGGCGAGGAAGAGGCCCTGGAGTTGCTGTTGCGCTACAATCGAGAGGACGTCGAAAACCTCGATCTGCTTAGGTCCCACCTGTCCGCTTGAGCTCGGGCGAGCGCCTTCGACCTCTCGGACCCGAGGAGCCTCCGTATGGAAACCGTCATCATTCCCTGGGGCGCGTGGTATGAGAGCGAACCCCGCCGCCTTGCCTTTCCCGATCGCTATGAGCTCTTCGCCCCACCCGTCCCGGGAGGCCCGCGCCTGGATGACGAGGCCATCCGAGAGGCCCTCGAGCGTCCCGTCGGCTCCCCGCCCCTTGCGGAGCTCGCCCGGGGGCGCTCCAGCGTGGCGGTGGCCGTTGACGACCTCACCCGGCCCACGCCGGCGGGCCGAGTGCTCTCGTGGGTACTGGAGACCCTCGGGGAGGCGGGCATCGGCCCCGAGGACGTCTCGGTCGTTGTGGCCTTGGGGGCCCACCGGCCCCTCCAGCGAAGCGATCTGTTGAAAAAGCTTGGGCCCGACGTGGTTGGGCAGGTGGCCGTCTTCAACCACTCGCCCTACGACGGCCTGGTGGATTTCGGCACAACCCAGAGTGGCACGCCCATCGTCATCAATAGGTGGTTCGCCCAGGCGGACCTCAAAATCACCGTCGGAGCGGTCTTGCCCCACCCGACGGCCGGCTTCGGCGGCGGGGCGAAGATCGTACTTCCGGGGCTCGCCAGCCTCGAGGCGCTGGAGGCGAATCACGGGCCCGCCGTCAGGGAGGTGGCCGGGCGGGTGGGCCAGATTGAGGACAATGCCCTCCGGGCCGATTTGGAGGAGGGAGTGGCCGCAGTAGGGGTGGACTTCAGCATCAACGTAGTCTGCCCGGCCGCGGGTGAGGTCGCCGCGCTCGTCGCCGGCCACCCGGTGGAGGCCCACCGAGTCGCCTGCGCCGAGGCCCGGGAGTTGTTCACCGTCCCGGCCCCCCCCCCGGCCCCGTCGATATCCTTTGCTTGAACGCCTATCCAAAGGACACCGAATTTCTCCAGGTGGTTAACGCCTTCAACGTCTGGGCCGACCGCTCCCAGCCCCTGGTCGCCGACGGCGGGACGCTCGTAGTCCTGACGGCGGCCTCAGAGGGGTTTGGCACCCACGGGCTGCTGGGCCCTGGCGGGCGGCTCTACCGTCCGCTGGCCGAGCGGGCGGGCTTCGCCGGTCTGTTCGAGGGGCGGGCCGTGGCGGTCGTCTGCCCGAACGTCACCCGGCGCGAGCTGGAGTTCGTCTTTCCCGCGTCCACCGCTCTGTTCGCCGACTGGCCGGAGTGTCGAGCCTTTCTGGAGGACCGCCATCCGGCCTCCGCCCGGGTGGCGCTCTACGCCGCCTCGGCCATGCAGATGCTCGAGACCCCGGAAGGTGACGCATGACGGGCCCCGGGCCGGACGCCGTCTTCGTCTACGGCACCCTCCTTCCGGGAGAGGCGAACTTCCGGTGGATCGCCCCGATGGTCGCTGGCCGACAGGCTGGCCGGACCCGCGGCCGCCTCTTCCACCTTCCTCTCGGGTACCCGGCCCTGGTGGAGTCGGAGACCGGCTGGGTGCGCGGAGAGCTATTGCGCTTCAATCAGCCGATGGAGAAGGTCCTGGAGGTGTGTGACCGGATCGAGGGCTATCAGCCAGGGAACGAAACCGCGAGCCTCTTCGTCCGGATCGTCAAGCAGGTGGAGCCCCATGAGGGGGCTTCGGTCGAGGCGTGGTGTTACAGTCTCAGCCCCGCCAAGCACGAGGCGCTTTTGCACCAGGGCCAGGAGGTAATCGGCGGCGACTGGCTCGCCTTCCGCCGACAGCAGGGGGCCCAGGGCAAGACCCCGCCTGAGCGCCCAGAGGCTTAAACCCTCTCGTGGGGGTCGAAGAGCTTTTTGTGCTCGTCGATGGCGAAGCGGTCCGTCATGCCGGCGATGTAATCGCAGATTGCCCGTTTTATCCGTCCCTCGTTCTCCAGGTGGATCGGGTTGGCCCGTAAGGCGGTGGCGCGGGCCTCGCTGGCGAGGTCGTCGGGGAGTTCTTTATCCAGACGCTGGTTTTCCTCCCAGGTCTCAGCAATGGCGGCGTAGGAAGAGGGAGGCAGCTGGCGAGGATTTTCCGCGTAGGCCGTAAAGAGGTCGGTGAGAATCCTTCGGGCCTTGGCCTCCATCCGGATTATCCTGGAGTGCTGGTAGAGGTGGGCCATGAGAAAGTCTTTCAGCTCTCGGTTCTTCTTGCTCATATCGGCGCTGAAGGAGACTAGGTCGGCGTGGCGCGGGTCGCGGGCCTGCTCCACCGAATCGATCTGCGCGTCGCCCAAGCACTGGTGAACGGTCGAGACGAGGTCGGTCACCTGCGCGTTGATGATGTGGCGGACCGTCTGGTGCTTCCACAGGCTGAAGGGCTCACTCGGCCACCGCTGGCGGATGCGCGCGAAGTGCTCCCTCCACAGCGTGACGGCCTCGAGCGCCTCCGGATCGATCATGTCTGAGGTCAGCCCGTCGTCGATGTCGTGGTTGTTGTAGGCGATCTCGTCGGCCACATTGACGATCCGGGCCTCCAGGGTGGAGAGGGTCGTGGGGTCGTAGCCTTCGGCCTGGCTCTGGTCGTACTCGGAGCTGTGCTTGGCGATGCCCTCCCGAACCTCGTAGGTGAGGTTGAGGCCAGGGAAGTCGGGGTACCGGGTCTCCAGCTCCTCGATCACTCTCAGGCTCTGGCGGTTGTGCTCGAACCCCCCGTGGTCGGCCATGAGCTTGTTCATGATCGTCTCGCCGGAGTGACCGAAGGGGGTGTGGCCGAGGTCGTGAGCGAGGGCGATGGTCTCGGCCAGATCTTCGTTGAGCCGGAGGATACGGGCGATGGTGCGGGTGATTTGGGTGACCTCGAGGGTGTGGGTCAGGCGGGTGCGGTAGTAATCCCCTTCGTGGTTGACGAAGACCTGGGTCTTGTACTCCAGGCGGCGGAAGGCGGCGCAGTGGATGATGCGGTCTCGGTCGCGCTGGTAGGCGCTGCGAACGGGGTGCTCGACTTCGGGATGGCGGCGCCCCCGGGAGGAGGCGCTCTTCATCGCGTAGGGCGCCAGGCGGTCGGCTTCAAGTTTTTCGTGTTGCTCGCGGCTTAGCACGGCTGGGCGGCCTCCGGGCGGGGGAGTAAAGCGGTCGTCTTGCGTGTATATCATAGTGGCGGGAGAAAGGAAAGGCGCCCCGTGGAGGGGCGAGAAATCCGTTGACACCGCCCAGGCGCGGCGTTATCATCAAATGCCGTAAGCATTTAGAGCAATTGAGGGCTGAACCCTAAGACAGGTGGAAACCGTGAAGCGACTCGGATTGGGACAACGAGTTCTTGTGGTGGTGGGCCTTATTGTGCTCACCGTGGGGGCGTGCCGCACGGTCTCGAAGTTGGTCATCCCCGAGCCGAAGCACGTGCCTCCGGACAGCCGTCGGGGGCGCGTGGCCCAAGAGTCGGTAATAGATTTGGGCACCGTCCGGCGAGGCTATGCCATGTTGGGATTCGACGATCAGCACGTCGACTACCTGGGCGGCATCTTCCCCCGGAGTGTGGCTTTGGGGGACATCAACGGGGATGGATTGGCCGACATGGCGCTCGGGGCGTCCTACAGCTCAGCCTATACTGGTGTAGTTAAAGGGACCGGCGGGGTCTACGTCATCTACGGCAGCAAGACTCTGATGCGCCGGCGCGACCTGGCCTCCCAATCGGACCTCATCATCACGGGTCGTCGCAAGGGCGGGGGGTTCTCCCTGGCGATGGGCGACCTCAACGGAGACGGGCTGGCTGATATAGCCATTGGCGCCCCGTACGCCGATGGGTTTGTGCCGTTTCGGAAAGATAAAGAAGGGCTGGTCTACGTTTTTTTGGGCAGCAAGAAGCTCGTTGGCCGCCTGGACCTCGCCCGCGATGCCGACATCGTCATCTCGGGCCCCGAGACCCAGGAATATGCGGGGGCTTCCCTGGCGATCGCCGACCTCAACGGCGACGGCCTGGCTGAGCTCATTATCGGTGTGCCCATCAGCTCCACGAACCTGAGCTGGAGCCGTCGCCTGTCGGGAACCATTTACGTCCTCAACGGACGGAAGACCTTCTCTCCCCGCATCGACCTCAAAGAAAGCGTCGATGTGATTATATTCGGCATCAGCGCTAACGAGCGGGCCAGCACCTCCATGGCGACGGGCGATTTCAATGGCGACGGGCTGGCGGACCTGTTGATAGGGGCTCCGCTGGCCACGCCCGAGGTGCACGGGACCTCCCGGAGTGGCGCCGGGGCGGCCTATATCCTCTTCGGTCAGACCCAAATGCCGCCCAATGTGGACCTCCTCACCGGTGCCGACGTCCGGTTCTTCGGCACCGAACCCAAAGACGGCGCGGGCTACTCCGTGGCTATGGGCGATATCAACGGCGATGGGATCGATGATGCCATTATCGGCGCCCCGACGGCCCGGCACCAAAACGTTGTCCGCCGGGCCGTCCTCAACGACATCCTTGGCGTGACGGACAAGGACCCACTCGGCCAATCCATATTTCGCCGAGGGGCGAAGGGGGGAGCTGAGGGCGAGGTGTACGTAGTCTTTGGTGGCAAGAGCGTGCCGGCCACGATTGATCTCAAAAGCCAGGCGCACGTGACCCTTTACGGCAATCGGTACGAAGAGGATTTTTCCGGCGATGTCAACTTGATCGGGGTCGGCGAGGATTCCGGGTTCGCGGTGGCTGCGGGCGATATCAACGGCGATGGGATCGATGACGTCCTCATCGGGGCGCCTTTCGGAGCCGCCCAGGTGACGGCGACCGAATACGTCGGGCGTGTCTACGGATTCTACGGTTCCAAGGGCCTAGCCGGCACCTTTGGGCTCGCTCGCCACGTGGATTTCGTCCTCTATGGACACCGAAGCGGCTACCGCACGGGCGCGGCCATCGCCGTGGCCGACGTCAACGGCGATGGGAAAGATGACCTCCTGGTCGGCGCCCCACTTGCTCCGAGTTTCCTGGGCAAGAGTCTCGCCGGCAGGACCTACTTGATCTATAGCAAGTAGACAGGGGAATTCCACCATCCACCATGTGGGTGGGGAATGCCCGAGGAGACGACGATGCCTATCTATGAGTACCGGTGCCTCGGCTGTGAGACTCAGTTCGAGCAGCTTCTCCTTCGCGCGACCGACGAGGCGCGGTGCCCCTCCTGTGATGAAACTGACTTGGAACGCATCATCTCCCCTCCGAGCCTCAAGACCTGCGACGGGTTCACCAGCCCCGAGGGATACATTACCAAGAGCGAACAGAAGCTGGGCCTTAATGAGTGAGGGAGGCCAGGGGCGGGCGAAGAGCGTCCTTCCCCCGGCGTCGCCCTCGCTACCATGAGGGAGAACCTGTGTTATGGGAGCTATGCGCGCCCACACCGAGTATCTATGGTTTGAGACCGACGAGCGCCGGGAATACGTGAACATCACCGATCGGCTCGAGGCCGCCGTGGCGGACAGCGGCATCCAGGAGGGGCTTGTCCTGGTCAGCGCCATGCACATTACGGCAGGCGTATATGTGAACGACGCCGAGGACGGCTTCATCCAGGACCTCGACGGCATGCTCGAGACGCTCGCCCCCTTCGGAAGCGACTACGCCCACCACCGCACGGGCGAAGACAACGGCGACGCGCACTTAAAGAGCATCCTGGTCCACCACCAGGTGATGGTGCCGGTGACCGACGGGCACCTCGACTTGGGCCCATGGCAGCAGGTCTACTACGCCGAGTTCGATGGACGGCGGCGGAAGCGTGTGGTGATTAAGGTGCTCGGGGGCTGATTGAGTCGTCGGGTGTGGGATAGAGCTGGTAAACGACGAGAGGCGGCCCGACCTTCGGTCGGACCGCCTCTGCTGTTTGCGGAGGACGGAGGAATCAACCGCCCTTGATCTTTGGGACGAGGAGCACCTGGTCGCCGTGCGCCAGCTGCTGGGTCCGCTCGGCCAGACCACCGTTGATACGAAAGTCCATGGTGGGGTCTGCGCCCACCTGGTCCAGGAAGTCACCGACGGTGATCCCCTTCTCCCGGACGAACTTCTGGACGCCCCGGCCCATCGAGACCATGCGGATCTCGACCGTCGACTCGTCAACCATTGATCGCTTCATCTCATGAACCCCCTTTCTCTAGTTGGTTGGTTGATGATAATCGAGCGTTAAGGTGTGGAGATCGAGAAGAATCTCCCGCTCGTAAGGTTCTCCCATGAGAAATTTCTTCACCTGGCTGGTGATGATGCCCGCGATCGCGAAAGTGTTGTATATGATGGTCCGTCCCGTGCACGTCAGCGGATCGGCCTCCGTGTCGCTGTAGAGGGTCGCTTCGTACGCCTTTATCTGGAATGGGTCGACGGGGCGGACGGCGTAGATCCGGCTCACCTCGCCCCCCATCCGGGCGTCGACGTAGAAGGGCACGGCGGGGTTGAGTTTGATCGAATCGAGCCAAATCCTGATTCGATCGGTCATGGTGTCCACCCCGCTGATGACGATGCCCCTAAGCTTTTGGCCGGCGACACGCTCGGGGTAGGTTCGGATCCTGGCCCCGGTGTACGCCTCCAGGATATCGGCAATAGCCTCCACCTTCTTCTTTCCCATGTCCTCCACCCGATAGATCTGGTTCGGGAGGTTGTGCGCCTCAATCGTGTCGTCGTCGTAGACCGTGAGGTTGTGGCATCCCATCTTGGCGAGCGCCAGCGTGGTAATCGAGCCGATCCCCCCGCAGCCAATCACCACCATGGGGATGTCGAGGGCCTCCTGGTCAACGAGGTCCGTCTGGCGAAAGTAGTCCATGTCGGCGCCTATCCCCCTGACTCGGAGCCGCCCTGGCTGCCCTCCCACGGCAGCAAAAAGGAGCCGTAGCTCTCCAGGGCGTAGGAGTAGTCGCTGGTGACGATCTTGGTGCCGAAAAAGTACCCTGCCTGCCCAGGCATGCGGACAAGCTCCCAGGTCTTGACTTTCTCTGCGATCTCTTGCTCGATGGCGGCCCGAAGCTCCGGGTCGGCCGGTTGAACCCGCTCGGTCGGCTCCCGGGGCTCAAGGGACACCGGATCGATGGTCCGGGCCGGGGGCCCCACGAGGTCGAGCCGACAGAGCCACTCGCCGCTCTTGTTGCCGATGAGCGACAGGAGGTAGTCGTTGTTGAGCACCCGGATGGTCTCTTCGTCCTGCCTGCTCCAGTGCAGCGAGTGATTGGCGTGGCTGTGCCACCAGACTTTGACCCTGGCCGGGTCCCCGCCTCCCTCAACGAGATCGTGGAGGAAGCGGGCGAGCCCGTCGGGCGTAAGGAGCGTGTCGTAGTCGGTCACGTGCTGCTCGATGAGGACCACCTCTTCCAGTTGGAAGGTCGAGCCCTCGAGAGTCCCGAGCCCCAGACCCCCGATCTCCGTCTCGCAGCACTCGACGTAGAGGTCCATCCTTCTCCAGGCCTCGGGGTGGATGCGGACCCGCTCAATCATGGGAGACGCTCCCTCCCTGGACCCGCCAGTAGTGAGCAGAGACCACCCACTCTTTGGGGTTTACGAGCTGGAGAAAGTCGATGAGGACCTGGGTGACGGCGGCGAACTGGTACGTGCCGATGAGCTTGGCCACCCCCTCCTGGATGTTCCCAAGGCATGGGACCCCTTCGCGAATGTGGGGGTGGTCGTAGAACCAGAACCTCCGGGTGAGGTTGGTGATGCGGACGTCCCCGTCGAAGGAGACCTTGATCTCAAACCGCCCCAGGTCGATAGACTCTTCCTCGAAGATGGCCGTCAACGGCAGGGTGGTCGCGATGAATCGGTCGTCCGAGGCCGTCAGCTCGTGCACGAGCTGATGGGCACGGATCTGGTCATATTCGGCGGCGAAATCAACCGGCTCCTCCCCGTCGTCGCCTTCGAGGGAGGCCAGCTCCCTCTGGCACATGAATAAGCGGCGACTGTCGGTCGTGATGCGCCGGGAGAACTCGGCCAGGTTGCGCTCCAAAGATGCGATCTCCGCCTCGAGGTACTCGCGGCGGCTCGATGCGTGGCTCTTGCCGGCCTCGATGAGGGTCTCTCGGGCTTCTCGATCCCGCTGGCGGGCGAGCTCGGCGTCGGCCTCCATGGTCCCCTGAGCCAGCGTTTTGATGGCGAGCTGGCGGGCGTCGCTCGACAGCGTGCTGCCGACGGCCAGGACCTCGCCGCAGTTGACCAGGGCGGCGTCGAGCACCTTGCGCAACACCACTGCGGCGGTGGGGCCGGGCCAGGAGAGCAGGTCGAACGAGAGGTAACAGGCCGTCCGCTTCACTTCGGCCACCACCAGGCGGTCGTCGTCCCGGATGAAGGTCCCCCGGCCGGGCCGGCGGGTCTCGCCAAGGGCCGTCCAGGCGTCTTTGGGGAGCGAATGGCCGAAAATCGCGCCCCGCTCGACCCGGGGCAGGATCGGGAGGCGGCCGAAGAGCTTGGGAGGGATGGGTGCCGCATCGTTGATGCACCACAGGCGCCCATCGCGCGGGGGCGGCCGCCAGCCCTTTGGAGGGTCGTCGAATCCGGCCTGCAACCCGAGGGCCTGGGCGTACTCTTCCACCACCTCGGCCACCTCCGGTGGCGGGTGGCGATCGCCGCGCTGGAGGAATGCATTGGAAGAAGTCATCTGTTTTGAGGCCCTTCCGAATTGGTCCCTCTCAATATAGGAGCCCGCACAAAAACCTTCAACTGAAAAACATTGAAGGGATAGTAGTTATTCCTTGGAAAATGGGGCCTTTATCCTCTAAAGAGCGAGGAGGGGCTCCTCTTGCTGAAGGAACCCCTCCTCTTGGTTTACTGCCTGACATGCCACCGGACGGTGGCGTGTGACGCCAAGCGCTTACTTGGCCGGCGTCGGTGGTGCCCCTGGAGGCTTACACAGGACCGCTGTGACCACGGCCAAAATGCCGCAGGCCGTCCCGATGTAGAAGGCAATCTTGTAAGCCTGGAGCCTCGCTAGGCGAAGCTCATCGCCTGAGAGGCCGGCGGAGTACTTCCGCAACATCGCGGCCTTGGACTGCGGACCAATGACGCCTCCGACACCCCATGCGGTGAAGACGGCGGCGTAGTTGCCCCCGAGGTTCTTCGAGCCAAAGAACGCCGCCGTAGCCGCAGGGAAGAGGGCGAAGTTCGCCCCGTAGGAAGCCCCGCAGATCATCAGGCCGACGGCATATCCTGCGGTTGTCTTCGCCATCAGCGGCAGCAGGAATACGTTCACCGTCGTGATGGAGAAGATGAGCACCATGGCCTTGGTTCGTCCCATGGCGTCGGAGAGCCACCCGGCGATGATGCGTCCGAAGCCGTTGGTGATGGAGAGGTAGCCGATAAAGAAGGCCGCCGTCTCCGCGCTGATCCCCAACGTCTTGGCGTATGGCGCGATCATCGAGATCACCATGATGCCCACGCTGGCGTTACCAAGGAAAGCAAGCCACAGCAACCAGAAGGTCGGGGTCTTGATCATATCCCTGGTTTCCCAGTCCGCCGCCACTCCGGGTGCGGCAGCCGTGGGAGCCGGAGGCTCCCAGCCCTCAGGCTTGTAGCCCGGCGGAGGGACGTGCAGGACCATTCCCAAACCGCCGACGCCGATAATCCAGATGATCCCCAGGTAGAAGAAGGAGGGCATGATGCCCACACCCTTGATGAGCTTCACCGCGATTGGCGTGAAGACGAAGGCACCGAAGCCAAAGCCAAAGACGGTGATGCCAGCGGCTAGCCCCTTCTTGTCGGGGAACCACTTCATGGAGGTGACGACTGGCGTCACGTAACTCATGGCAACCCCGGCCCCGCCGATGACCCCGAAGGTAATGACGAGAGCAGGGAACGTCGTGATGAAGCTCGTCAGGATGAAGCCTATCCCCATGACAATTCCGCCTGTCACGCAGACGATCCGGGGTCCGACTTTATCCTGCCACTTGCCGGCCGCCACCATCACGAGAGCGAATGTGAAGATGGACATGGTGAACGGCCAGCTCAGCTGGGCACGGGTCCATCCGAACTTCTGGGACAGAGGAACCACGAAAATGCTCCAGGAGTAAAGTACTCCCAGCATGATATTAATCGCGGTTCCGGTAAACATGATGAGCCAACGATTCATTATGAAGCTCCTCTAAAACTTGACTCGTGAGAACATGGAGAACTTCGTTGGGACAATTAATAAATGTACTGCTAAATCCGGTGTTTCCCTACCTTGGTGTGGCTCGTCTCCCCATCACCTCCTTTCTCATCAACAATCCCTTGTCCGTTGATGAAGCCCCTTCTGGGCGATGAGAAACCGAAGCGGGCTTCCTCAAACAAATACAGTCTTCTATCACCCTATCCCACTCAGGCACACCAAACCATTAGGCTTTAGGCGTTGCCTGCCAGGTGAGATAAAAAAGAGTTTTAGTCGAATAAGCATAGGGTGATTTGGTTAACTATCATATCATCGCCATAAAAACGATGTCAAGGGAAATTCCAAAATGTTGTTTTATGCCCTGCGAAGTTTATAATCTGAAGAAATTCAGGGAGTTTCACAATTTCAGGCACCCCGGGGGGCCTTCAAAACCACCTGTCGGACACATGTTTTCGGGCCGGTTGGCAGCGCCAGCCCCGTTGAACTGCCCCCTCTACCATCCGTAACCGTCCCGAATCCTGTCATTATTCCCGATTCCCGGCCCATTGGGCCCTCAGAGCCGATAGATGTAAATCATCTCTTCTTTGTTTTTGGCTCTAAACGGGGTGACCTCGGGCTCGCGCCACTCCTCGATCGGGTAGTCACACGAGACCACCACACAGCCGGGTTTCAGCTCGGCGTCGAATTTCCACTTCAGGCCTCCCAGGGCGTCGGGAAAGAGGTAACAGAAGACGAAATCGGCCCGGCCAAGGTCCACCTTCCGGAAGTTCTTGAGATGCACTCGCGCTCGGGCTCGATGGCGCAGGATATTGAGGCGGGCGAGGAGGTAGGCCGTGACGTTTATCTCGTAGCCGACCGCCTCGACCCCGTAGCGCCGCTCGGCGGCCACGAGGAATCGCCCGTCGCCACAGCCCAAATCCATCACCACGGCGCCGGGCTCCATGGGAATCAGGTCCAGGACCGTCTCGATTTTCTCCTTGCTCGTGGGGACAAAGGTGCTGCCGCCGGTTAGCGAGAAAGCGGCGACCACGGGAAGGACGTAGAAGACCATGATGAGGAGCGCCGCCGTCACGGCCAGGTAGAAGAGGATGGAACCGAGGATCGACGCCATGGCTGGCTCCCGCTGGGCAAGCCCGGACACTGAGTGGAATGGAGGGCGCCCGAAATGGGGGGTGGGGGGGTGGAATTATACCAGAACCCGCCTCGTGGAGCGATAGAATTGAAGTGAGTGGGAGACTTGGAGAGAAAGGCCTGGTTCGTCTTACGCTACGTGTGTTTCGCGCGGTATGAAGATATCCCGGCACCGCGAGAGTTCGAAGCAAAGGTAATCATTCTCGCAGAGAAGACATTGATGGCCGAGCTCTTCAAGGCTGGTGAGGTTGGAGAGCTCGTCGACGGTGGCCCAAACTACAATGTAGCTCCCGTCACTGAAGCGAATCCGGTGAGGGGTCTGCGTTCCGAAACAATCCTGATATTGCCGCACGGCTCAGTACCTTACATGAGGTTCGCGCCAAGAATGGCGCTCTCCGCTCATTTCCCAATATGGTAGTATCAAGGGAAAAATCAAGGCTCGGGGGGAAAAAGCACATCTCATCTTGATTATTTTGGCGGGATGGTTACCCTTTGAATCAGGTTCTGGGCGCGGGTGCTCGGTGGCCTCGCCTGCGCGGAATGGGAAAAGCCTTTATGGACCAACATTTTTCAGCCTCCCAGGGGGCCTCCCTCATCCGGAGGGGCCTCTTTCCGACGTTGATCTACGGGCCCGTGGTCTCCCGGCGGCTGGGGATGTCGCTGGGCATCAATCCCCTGCCGCTCGATGTCAAGCTCTGCTCCTTCAATTGTCCCTACTGCCAGTTCGGCTGGACGGATATGTACGTGGGCGACGTCGGGGAGGCGCCTGACGAGGTTTTCCCCTCGGTCGGAGCCGTCGGTGCCGCGCTGGAAGAGACTCTAGAGAAGCGGGTATCAGACGGGACGCGACTCGACAGCATCACCTTTGCGGGCAATGGCGAGCCGACCCTGCACCCCGAGTTCGCCGAGCTCGTTGACGTGGTCGCCGCCATACGAGACCGCCTTGTACCGCAAGTGAAGCTCTCGATTCTCACCTGCGGTTCCACCCTCCACCACCCCGAGGTCCTCCGGGCGCTCAACCGCCTTGACGAGAGGCAAGTGAAGCTCGACGCCGGCGATCCGGAAACCCTCTGGGCCGTCAACCTTCCTCACCCCCCCTTCGACCTTGATCGGATGATCGCCCACATCCCAGGACTTACCGATTGCATCCTGCAGAGCATGTTTGTCCAGGGGCGGGTCGATAACACCACCGACGAGGTGGTAGCCGCCTGGATTGCGAAGGTGGCGCAGATCCGGCCCCTTGCCGTCCAGGCCTACACGCTGGATCGCATTCCCGCCGACAAAAGCCTGGAGCCCGCTCCAAGGGCTCGTCTCCATGCCATCGCCCGTCGGTGCCAGGAAACCACCGGTGTGGCCTGCGAGGTCTACTGAGGAGGATCGCCCGGAGCCTGAGAGTCGGGCTGCAGGTGGCGAAGCTCCTCAAACGGGGCCAAGCACAAGCACGTCAGGTGCGAGCCGCAGCCGGGACAGTGCGCGTAGGCGGTCACCCGGTGTTGAGGCGGATCGCCCGAATCCGGCAACGGGGCACCGGAGACCAGAAGCGCAGACGGCGGGGTGAGGGCGGCCAGGTCGAGCTCGACCCGACAGAGAGGGCAGTGGGTGGGGGGAGGAGTCGTCACCGATTCGTCGGCCAAGGCTTCGATGGTTATGGGGCGGCCGTCGCGGAGGTAAGTGTAGTCGAACCGTCTGGTCGGGTGGCTGAACCACGTCTCGTACTCCTCACCGGAGAGGGTGACAACCAGCTTCATGTAAACCGGGCAGTCATCGTTGAAGCATGGTGTGGCGCACAAAAGGTGATGGGTTGTGGGTCCACCGGGGCCTGTTCGGGTGGGCTTTGCCCTTATGGAGTGCTCGAGTTTCTCAAGGTCGATGGCCGTTCGACAAACAGGGCAGGCGGGTGTGTCTTCTGCCGGCTGTGGTTCGCCCTCCAGGCGGGCGTTCACGGTGATGTGGCGGCCTGGTCGTTCGAACGGGTGCTGGGTCATCGCCGACTCGCCCTTGGGCGTCATCATTCGCGTACGGTATCGTGGCCCTTCATCCCTGTCAAGCGCCGCACACAAGCCGCTTCCCCATGGCCCGGGCGCATGGTAGACTGCCGCCCGTCGAAGCCTCGAGGGGGACCGTATGGCCAAAGCGCTGACACATGTTCCAGGGGAGCCCGACGAGTCGAGCGACGAGGAGCGCCAGCGCCGAGCCGAGCGGCTGGGTGCCTTCTACCGAGGCGCCCCGGGGGAGCAATCCGCTGAGGCGACCGGGCACACCAGGGGCCGGCTTGCGAGCCTTTCCGAGGCTGGCTCCATCTTTCGGTCCGAATTCAATACCCTGAGCTACCTGGCCATTGGGTTATCCCTCATCGCGCTGCTGGCCATCGCGGTGCTTTTCTTTCGCCCTCCAAAGCCCGAGGCCGAACTGCGGACCCTGGCCGAGGGCCAGGCGCAAACCCAGGCGACCCTGGGGCAGTTCGCAAGCCAAATGACCACCTTGAGCCGCCAGGCCGATAACGACCGCCAAAGCGAGCTGGCCCGAACCCTTCGGCTTACGGTTGTGACGCTTGGGGTGCTCAGGGCACAGGGCAGCCCGGAGGTCCGTGCGGAGGCCGAAGCGTTGCAGGCGCGGATCGAAGAGTTCCTGGACGAGCTCGAGCGGGGGCCGAGGGCCGGCCCGTCTCGCTGAGACCCCGGGGTTGGGGACTGGCTGGGTCGGAGCTGGCCAGAGGCTCTTCCTGCAGCCCCCGTATCTTACTATCTCCTTTTCCCTTGCGCAGTTTCTCGCCTCTGAGGTATTATTATTTTCTACTGGTAAGCCCGGGATGACTGCCACCCCTCGGCGGCGGGGGTGCTTGGCGGTCAGAGGGTTGTGAGGACTCTGCGGCCGTGAGTTCCAATGCACCGACGGATTCGGTTTGCCTGACGGTCCCGAGCCATGCCAGGTACCTTGGCTTGGTCCGCAAGGTAATCCAGCAGGTCTCCCAGGAGGGGGGATTCACCGAGGATGAGGGCCGCAAGCTCATCTTGGCGGTGGACGAGGCCTGTAGCAACGTCATCAAGCATAGTTACGACAACGACCCGACCAAGACCATCTCGCTCACCCTGACCGACAGCGCCGAGAAGCTGGAGATCCGGATTCAGGATTTCGGCAAACGCCCCGACGTGGACCGAATCCGGCCCCGCGATCTCGATGAGGTGAGGCCTGGTGGCCTGGGAACCCACTTCATCCAGTCAATTATGGACGAGGTGACCTACGATACGTCGCCGGGGGTAGGGTGTATCTTGCATCTGGTAAAATACAAGTCGCCGCAGGTGCGGCACAAACACAGGTAGGAGCCTCTCTGTGGAACTCCACGTCGATAGGGCCGATAGCGGCGTCATCATCGTGGCCGTCTCGGGCGAGGTGGACATGAACACCTCGCTCGAGGTCCGCAGTGCCCTGACACCGCTGTTTGCCGAGAAGCCCAAGGCCTTGGTGGTCGACCTCTCGGGCGTCGGCTACATGGACTCCTCCGGGGTGGCGACCTTGGTGGAAGGGCTACAGTGGTCCCACCGAAGCCAGATCCCCTTTCGCCTCTACGGGATGACCTCAGCGGTCAAAGACGTCTTCGAGATGGCCAGGCTCGAGAGCCTGTTCGAGATTTTCGAGACCAGGGAGGCGGCGCTGGGGGACTTGGTATAGGGAGGACCCATGGGTTTCGCCCAAACGGCGGTTGGCCAGTCGATTACGCGGTTTTTTGAACACCTCTCCTCCATTTATTACCTATTCATGGACACGCTCTACTGGATGGTGGCGGCTCCCTTGAAGGGCCACCGGCTGCGCGTGCGGGCCACCATCGGCCAGATGGTGGAAGTGGGCGTCCAGAGCTTGTTTATCGTGGTGCTCATCTCCTTCTTCCTGGGGGTCATCCTCTGCATGCAGACTGCCTACCAGATGGAGCGGTTCGGGGCGACTCAGTACGTGGCCAGCCTGGTGAGCGTCGCCTTCGTCCGCGAGCTCGGCCCCTTGATGACGGCGCTCGTCATAACGGGCCGGGTCGGGGCCGCGTTCACGGCCGAGCTTGGCACCATGAACGTCTCTGAAGAGATTCTCGCCCTGGAGACCATGGCCCTCAACCCCGTAAGGTTCCTCATTGTTCCGCGCTTTCTCGCCATCTTCATCATGCTGCCCATGCTCACCATCGTGGCCGACGTCATGGGCATGTTAGGAGGCTACATCATCGGTGTCGGCAGCCTCAATATTCCGGCCCACCTGTACCTCAAGCGGACATTCGATGCCCTGGTCCTCAAGGATATTTTCTCAGGGCTGCTGAAAAGCTTTATATTCGCCATGATTATTGTGATGATCGGGTGTTACCGGGCCTTCATCGTGGAAGGAGGCGCGGCAGGCGTGGGCCGCTCGACCATGATCAGTGTGGTCCACTCGATGGTCACCATAATCATCGCCGATCTCATCTTGACGGCCTTTTTCTACTTTCTCCTATGAGGGGACGGCGGTCGTGATCCGTGTGGAGAATCTGGTCAAGAGCTTCGACGGCCGGCGGGTGCTGGACGGGGTGAGCTTCACCGCCGAGCGGAGCAAGATTACCGTGGTTATGGGCGGCAGCGGTGGGGGCAAGTCCACGCTGCTTCGATGTCTGATCGGCGCCTTGCCGATTGACGAAGGCGAGATCTGGATCGGGGAGAAAGAAATCGCCCGGCTCAGCGAAGGGGAGGTGAACGAAGTGCGCAAGCGCTTTGGGATGTGCTTCCAAAACGGCGCCTTGTTCAACTCCATGACTGTGGGCGAGAACGTGGCGCTGCCCATCCGCGAGCACACGAAGCTGGCCGAGCACGTCATCCGCATCATGGTGAAGATGAAGCTGGAGCTGGTGGGCCTGCGGGACGCCGAGAACCTCATGCCGTCGCAGATCTCCGGCGGGATGGCCAAGCGAGTGGCCCTGGCCCGGGCCCTGGCCCTCGACCCGGACATCGTCTTCTATGATGAGCCCTCGTCGGGCCTCGACCCCATCGTCAGCTCCGTCATCGACGAGCTGATGATGGATCTGTCGAACAAGCTCGGGATCACGAGCATTGTGATCACCCACGAGCTCAGAAGCGCCTTCAAGATTGCCGACCACATGGTCATGTTATACAAGGGGCGGGTGGCTGCCGAAGGCTCCCCCGAAGAGATTCAAAGCTCCCAGGACCCGATCGTCCAGCAGTTCATCACCGGGAGCCCCGAAGGGCCTGTGCCTCGCAGGCTCTCGAGCAAAGATTACGGCGAGGACCTGCTCTACATGTGAGGAGGAGGGGACCCCATGGCACAATACTTTCGAAAGGAGACGAAGGCGGGGGTCCTGATCATGGTCGCCCTTGTCATCTTGGGCGGGATGATTTTTATCGTAGGGGACTTCCAAAACCTCTTCGGCAAGAAAGAGCAGCTGAAGGTGCTGTTCAGCTCCGCCCAGGGCATTGAGGTAGACGCACCGGTCACCTACGCCGGGGTGACGGTCGGCCGGGTGGCCGACATCCGGATACTCAGCGGCCAGGAGCGGGCCGGGGTGCACAAGAAGCAGGTGGAGCTGATCTTGGAGGTGGATGCTCGGGTGGACTTGACAGCCATCAAAGAGGTTGCCATCCGCCCGAAGGGCTTCCTCGGCGATATGTACGTGGACATCACCCCGACCCGCGGTGGCGCCACGAGCCTGCCGGAGAAGACGGTCTACCTCGGCAAGGAGGCCAAGTCCCTCGAAGAGGTCATGCAGACGGTTGATGAGATCGGCAAGGAGTTCCGCTTGACCTTGACCAGCATCAACTCCGTGGTGGCCTCCGAGGAGTTCAAAACCTCCCTTAGGGAGGCCGTGAAAAAGGCCGAGCGAGCCATGGACGGGATGGCCAAGGTCTTCGCGGACAACCGCGGGGACTTGCGGGCAACCATTAAAGACCTGAAGCAATCCAGCGCCGATCTCAAGGTGCTGCTGTCCAATACCCGGGACCCGGCTATCGAGACCGTGGCCAACTTCCGGGACCTCTCAGGCCGGATGCGCACGAAGCTCGATACCTTGGCCGACGGGCTCAATCGCTTGGCGACGAAGGCCGAATACGTAGTCGACGATAACAGCGGCAACATCTTCGCGTTGACGCTCAACCTTCGGACCATCTCGGAGAACCTGAAAGTCATGAGCGCGGACATAAAAGAGCACCCCTGGAAGCTCGTCAATCTGTTCGGCAAGGCTGAGGAATCCTCGTCATCCTCCGGTGTGGCGCCCGATCGACGTGTCGAGGTGGAGCTTCGACGAGACGGGGGCCTCGGGCGGCCGGCGGGCCGCTAGGAGCCATGGGGAGGCGGACCCCGGTTTGGCTGTCCTTCCTGCTGGGCGGGATGGTGTTCGCTGTGGGCTGCGGGGGCCCACCTGCCGCCCTAAGCCCTATGCAGAAGGGCCTGCGGGCTTACGAACGCGGCCACACCGAGGCGGCCGTGGCGGCCTTCCGCCAGGCGGTGGCAAAGGAGCCCAAAAACCTCGTCGCGAAGACCAACCTGGCTCTCACTCTACAGGACATGGGCCGCCATGAGGAGGCCCTCGCCCTGTACGAGGAGCTGATACGTCGGCAGCCCGCGAGCCCCCTGCCGTTCATCAACAAGGCCGTGTGCCTGCGCGAGCTCGGCCGCATGGACGAGGCGCTTGTCGCCTTGACCGACGTAGATAGCCGCTGGCCGGTGAGCCCGTATCCCGCCTTCAATCGAGGTCTGGTCTATGAGGAACAAGGCTTGTGGGAGCAGGCCCTGGAGGCCCACCAGGAGGCCATGAGGCGCGCCCCCCACCAGGCGGTGATCCACTACCACATTGGGCTGGTCTACGAACGCCTCGACGAGCCGGAAAAAGCGCTACAGGCCTACACGAAAGCCCTCTTGCTGAAGCCCACCGATCCGGTTGCTCGCCTGAAGCTCGGCGAGCTCTACGCCTCCCGGGGCCGATACAGCCTGGCCATCCGAGAGTACTCCAAGCTGACGGTCATTGCCCCCGGTGCCTCTCAGCTCTATCACCGGTTGGGCCGCCTGTATCGGAAGCAACAACGTCTGGACAAGGCCGTCGAGATGTATCATCGGGCCTTGGAGGCTCAGCCCGCCGACGAGCAACTCCACCAAGAGCTCCAAGAGGTGCTTCACGAACTGGTTCACCCGAGGCGCCGTGTGTTGGAGGCCGTCCCCCCGGCCGGCTGAGCCGTGATTGACCCCGAGCGCCTCTTCGTCCACGTTCCCTACGCCCTCCTTGCCCAGTACCGGCATGTCGTCCAGCGGGCAGGCCTGCCCCTGGAAGTCTTTGTCGAGGCCGAGAACTTGGAGGTCTCCACGCTGGAGGCGATGGCAGCCGAGCTCAGCGCCCTCAAAGCGATTGCCGGGCGGGTTGCCATCCACGCCCCCTATGAAGATATCGACCCGGGCCATCCTGTTGAGGACAAGCGCGAAGAGGCGCTCCGACTGCTCACCATGGCGTGCGCTCTGGCCCAGGCGACGGACGCCTCCTACGTCGTGGCCCACACGGGGTACGATCCGGCCCAGGCGGCCTCCGACCCGGCCGGTTGGCTGGCGAGGAGCCTCGAGACCTGGCAGGCCCTTCTGGCCCAGCCCGCATCCGATGGGGTCGCCCTTGCCCTAGAGCACATGCTGGAGCCCGAGCCCTCCCTGGTGCGGGCCCTGGTGGAGTCCCTGCCGGCCCACCGGGTGGGTGTCTGCCTGGATACGGGTCACCTGAATTGCTTTGCCCGTTCCTCGCCCTCCGCGTGGTGGGCCGCCCTGGGTGATCGCATAGCCGTCCTCCACCTGCATGACAACCGAGGCCAGGACGACGAGCATCTGGGCATCGGGGAGGGGACGTTCGACTTCGGCGCCCTCTTTCGATGGTTGCAACGGTCGAACTCGACCCCCTTTGCCACCATCGAGGGGCGGGACTCCCAGGCGGTGGTGACGAGCCTTTCCGCATTGGGATATCCCGTCGACCTGACCCTCCTCGACGGCGCGTAGCGCTAAGGTTTCGGTAGTGTCCTAATTTGAACTGAACACCCGCCACCCTGGAGCTTTCACGACGATCTCCTCGCCGTAGCCCGCCCGATGGGGCCTCGCAACCGCTGGCCACGCTCCAAGCGTCCACTCGACATAGATAGCACACCGCAACACGGCCTGTCGTCACGTACTTCCCT
>JALLOF010000170.1 GCA_027717595.1 Nitrospinae bacterium AH_259_B05_G02_I21
CCCCTCCCCCGTCTCCGAAGCGGCCGGTCCAGAAGAAGGTCTGGAAGTCGGTCGAGAGCGAGGCCGCCGCCGTGCTGGAGCGCCGGGCGCTTGAGGCCCTGCGCCGGGCCCGGACCGAGAGCCTGGGCAAGACCCTCGCCTACCCGGGCCTGGCCCTCACGCTGCCTGCCCCGCCCACGCCGGAGCCCCCCGAGCGGGCCGAGCCGCCCGAGGCGGTGGTGCTCCAGGAGTCCCTGGCCCGGCTCGGCCAGGCGGTCGTCATGCCGGGTGCCCCCACCGGGAAGGAGCTCCAGGCCGAGCCTGGGGCCGCGGGCGAGCGGGTACCCTTCGCCATGGCAAGCGAGAGCGCGCGGCGGCTGGCCCGCCGCCTCATGGAGGCCGAGCTCGCCCGCAAGCCTTCGCCCGCACCGACGTCTGCGACGACGGGAATCACGGGCCCGGCGGCCCGCCGACAAGTCCTCTACCGGCCCGGCCCGCCCAAGGTCACCGTGGAGCGCGAGACGGCCGTGCTGCTGAAGTTCTGGGTGAGGCCCGACGGGACGGTGGGACGGATAGTCCCGCTGCGAAAGGGCGACCCCAGGTTGGAGGCGGTGGCCATCCGCTTCCTCAGGGGGTGGCGGTTCAATCCGCTCTCGGCGCAAGCCGAGGAGCAGTGGGGCACCGTCCCCATCGTCTTTCGCCGACCGTAGGCGGGCGAGCCGCCTTTGCCTATTTACACGCTCCCGGCCCTTCCGTAGACTATGGCATCGTCGTCGCCCATCACCGCCGGGGCTTATCGCCATGAACCGACACCGCGTGAGACTCCTCCCGCTCGCCCTGCTGCTTTTGGCCTCGAGCGCTTCGGCGGCCCTGGGCGGCGAGACCCGCGAGGTTCTGGCCACGCCGGTCGATCCCTTTGGCGTGCCGGGCTTCATCCGCCTGCTCCACGACGCGGATGCGGATGAGATAATCCTCGCCGTCACCCCCCAGGACCTCCGCTCCACCGCCTACGATCAGTTCTTCGCCACCTGGGAGGTCTCGGCCCCCCAGGGGGTCCAGACCCAGCCCTCCCCGCCGGCGAGCCTCTCGACCTTCGGGCCCTGGTCGGAGACCATTCGCCAGCCGGTGAGCGGCCGCTACCGGGCCGAGCTCGTCCTGGAGCGGCCCCGGCCCGACGGCCGCCTGGAGGCCTCCCGGCGCTTCTCGGTGGCGTTCGTC
>JALLOF010000171.1 GCA_027717595.1 Nitrospinae bacterium AH_259_B05_G02_I21
CGCCTGTTCGCTGCCTCCCTATCGCCTCGGCGAGGACACCGCGGGCGAGATCGCCCGACAGACCGAGGCGCTTGCCCTCGAGCTCGGGGTCGTTGGACTCATCAACGTGCAGTTCGCTGTGCAAAACGGCGAGGTCTACATCCTGGAGGTCAACCCCCGGGCGAGCCGCACGGTGCCGTTCGTATCCAAGGCCACGGGCATCCCGTGGGCCAAGGTCGCGGCCCGGCTGATGGCGGGCACGAGCTTGAGCGAGATGGGCCTTGCGGGCTACACCGCCCCGCGCCACTACGCCGTCAAGGAGGCCGTCTTTCCATTCATAAAGTTCCCGGGGGTGGATACCGTGCTTGGGCCCGAGATGAAGTCGACCGGCGAGGTGATGGGCATCGACGCGACCTTCGATCGGGCCTTCGCCAAGGCCCAACTCGCCGCCTTGGGCCGCCTGCCCCTGGAGGGGACGGCCTTCGTGAGCGTCAAGGACGCCGACAAGCCAAGCGCCGTCGAGATCGCCCGCGACCTCCACAAGATCGGCTTCCGCCTAATCGCCACCGGGGGTACGCAAAAGGCCCTGGCCGCCGCGGGGGTCCCGGCCGAGCCGGTCCTGAAGGCCACCGAGGGGAGCCCCAACATCGTGGACGCCATGGAGGCGGACCGGGTGCAGCTCGTTATCAATACGACTCTGGGCAAGCAGGCGCTCAAGGACTCCTACACCTTGAGGCGGACCGCCCTGGCCCGCGACATTTCCTACACGACCACCATCTGGGGGGCAGAGGCGATGGTCAAGGCCATCTGCGACCTCGCCGGGGCGATGGAGGACGGCACCTTCGGCGTGTGTTCCCTCCAGGAGCACCACCGCACACGCGTGGCGGAGGGCACCTCCTGATGCATCGGGTCCGTGTCGTTGACAACCGGGAGCTCGGCGGGGGCTATCATCTCCTGACCGCCGAAAGCCCGTTCGGCCCCGAGGCCGTAGGACCGGGCCAGTTTGTGATGCTGCGCGCCCCGGGGCGGCTGGACCCCCTCCTGCCGCGCCCATTCGCCGTCTTCGACGTCCGCCCCGGCGCCAACGGTGGTCCGCCGACGGTCGATTTCTTCTACCACGTTATCGGCAAGCTCACCCGCCTCATGGAGGGCTTTGCGGCGGGCGACGAGCTTGAGATGCTCGGGCCCCTGGGCAACGGCTTTACCCTGCCCCTGGG
>JALLOF010000172.1 GCA_027717595.1 Nitrospinae bacterium AH_259_B05_G02_I21
GCAGACGGCGCTTCCCAGCCCCCCTGTGGCGGAGTGGTCCTCCACGGTGACGATCCGGCCCGTCTCGGCCGCGCAGGCCTCCAGCAGCTCGGTGTCTATCGGCTTGATGGTGTGGATGTTGACGACCCGGGCGCTCACGCCCCCGTCGGCAGAGAGCTGCTCGGCGGCCCGAAGCGTGTTGGCCACGACCCCGCCCGAGGCCACCAACGTCACGTCTCCGCCCTCCCGCATCACGACACCCTTTCCGAAAGTAAAGGTGTAGTCGTCGGCATTGAGCGGCTCGACCTTCTGGCGCGTGAGGCGCAGGTAGAGCGGCCCGTCGTGGTCGGCCGCGAAGAAGACCGCCCCGCGGGTCTCGAGGTCGTCCACGGGCTGGATGATGGCGACGTTCGGCAGGCTTCTCAAGTGAGCCATATCCTCCTGGCCCATCTGGCTGTAGCCGTCCTCGCCGATGGCGACGCCCGCGTGGGTGCCGACCATCGTGACGGGCGCCCCGGTGAAAGCGATGGACATCCGCACCTGCTCGAAGCGGTTGGCCAGAAAACACGAGAAGGTGCAGATGAAGGTCTTCTTGCCCGCCAGAGCCATGCCCGCCCCCGTCCCTATCATGTTGCACTCGGCGATCCCCATTTGGAAGAACCGCTCCGGGTGGGCCTTGGCGAAGAAGTGGCTCTGGGTGGAGACAGAGAGGTCGGCGTCCAGCACCACGACGTTGGGGTCGCGGGAGCCGAGCTCAAGCAGGGCCTCGCCGAAGGCGAGCCGTGTGGCCTTGGGTTCGCGCCCATTCTGCTCACTCATGGCCGCCTCCTCCGTCTTCGCCCATCAGCTCGGCAATGGCTTGGTCGGCCTGCTCGCGGCTCGGGGCAATGCCGTGCCAGGCGCTCGTGTTCTCCATGAAGGAGACCCCCTTGCCCTTGACGGTGTGGGCGATGATCATCGTGGGCCGGCCCTTGGTTGCCTCGGCTTCATCGAGGGCAGGCAGAATTTCCTCGAAGCGGTGGCCGTCGATCTCGATCACGTGCCAGTTGAAGGCGCGCCACTTGTCGGCCAACGGCTCGAGGTCCATGATGTCCCAGACGTGCCCGTCGAGCTGGACCTTGTTGTAGTCGCAGATGACGCACAGGGTGTCGAGGTCGAACTTGGGGGCGCTCATGGCCGCCTCCCAGATCTGGCCGGCCTGGCT
>JALLOF010000173.1 GCA_027717595.1 Nitrospinae bacterium AH_259_B05_G02_I21
GGAAATCGGGATGTTTTGCTCGGAGGCCTTCCGGTTCAGGATAGCAACTTTGGTCTCGAGGTCCGGGATTTGGATGTCGGCGATGAGACCCCACTCGAAGCGGCTGCGCAGGCGCTCCTCCAGCCCGCGGATGTCCTTGGGGAACGAGTCGGAGGACACCACGATCTGGCTGTTGTTCTCGTAAAGGGTGTTGAAGGTGTGGAAGAACTCCTCCTGTGTTCTGTCCTTCCCTGCAATGAATTGGATGTCGTCGACGAGCAGGACATCCATGCTCCGGTAGCGGTTGCGGAACTCCGCCATCCGGTCGTGCTGGATGGAGCTGATCAGATCGTTGATGAACCGCTCGCTGGAGATGTAGCAGACCCTCGCGCCCCGGTTGCGGCTCAACATGTGGTGGCCGATGGCGTGGAGCAGGTGGGTCTTGCCGAGGCCGACCCCCCCGTAGACGAACAGCGGGTTGTAAGCCTTGGCGGGCATGTCGGCCACGGCCACGCATGCGGCGTTGGCGAACTGGTTCGATGAGCCGACGACGAAGTTGGAGAAGGTGTACTTGGGGTTGAGGAACGGTGGCGGGACGTAGGCCGGATCGCTTTTGGTGGCGTGGGGCCCGTCCTCGTCTGGGTCCGCGACGGCGGGGCCGGCCTCCTCCAGCGATGGTTGGACGATTACCTTGACCTCGGTCTGGCGGCCCACCGTGGCGGTCAGCGAGTGCGCGATCAGGTCCGAGTAGTTGTCGGCCACCCAGTCTCGGAAAAACCGGTTGGGAACGGCGAGCGTGACCTCGCTGTCGCTCCAGGCGACGATGCGGGTCGGGCGAATCCAGGTATCGAATGACTGCTTGCTGATGCTAGATTCGATTTGAGAAAGGCTTTCATTCCAGACGTTTTGCATGGCACCTAACCCCCTGTCGGCCCCCGGGCCGCCTCAACAAGCCATGTGAAACGAGTGGCTCCTCGCTCTCCTGGGCACCGAGGGGGGCTGGTGGTCCTCGCCGATGGAGGGTGGGCGCGGCCTGAACACCACCGCACAGCGCCAGCGGTGGGGCAAGCTTACACACAGGTTTTTCCACAGCTGTGGAAAAGCCCCAAACCGCCTCACCCTTGAATGTGTTGTAGCTCCTCGGTGCGCTCTTTTTAAGAAGGTTGTTTGCAGTATGTGAATCCACTACGCTCTCGATTATAC
>JALLOF010000174.1 GCA_027717595.1 Nitrospinae bacterium AH_259_B05_G02_I21
CATCTCAAGGTACTCCTCCATGGTAACGGCGCCGGCGATGCACGCCACAAGCGCCTCAGGAGAGTTCCGCACCTGCTCCGGCAGCTCCCTGGTCAACACGATGTCTGATATGACCATCCTCCCGCCGGGTTTCAATACCCTGTGAACCTCCCGGAAGACCCGAGGCTTGTCTGGGGAAAGATTGATCACGCAGTTTGAGATGACCACGTCCACGGAGGCGTCATCGACGGGGAGGGCTTCAATCTCCCCCAGGCGGAACTCGGCCCCCTCAAGGCCCATCTCTTCGGCCGTCTTGCCGGCCCGCTCAACCATGGTGGGCGTCATATCGACGCCGATGACCTTTCCCTGGGGTCCCACCTGCCGGCTGGCGAGGATGGCATCGTGGCCTCCGCCGCTTCCAAGGTCGAGGACCACTTCCCCCTCCTTCAGGGCGGCCTCGGCGACAGGATTCCCGCAGCTCAAGCCCAATAGCGCGTCGTCCGGCAGGCACTCCACATCCTGTGTGGAGTATCCCACACCCAGGGCGCTTCCCTTGTCGGGCCCACACCCGCAGCAAGAAGCCCGGCCGCCTTCGGCAATGGCCCCATAGGCTTCTTGAACGATCTCCTTCTGCGTTTTTCCCGGCGTGTCATTCCTCTTCATGGGGTTCTCCTTCAGGCGTTGTCCTAAGGTGGAACTATCTATTCGGACCCCTCTTCAGGGTAACGTCTCTTGATAAGCTTTTTTTTCCAATGCCGTAAGAAGGGCGCCCAGCGCTCCCAGGACCGTCTCGCGCTCCGGGGCCGGCAGGCCCTCCAGAAGACGCTGACAGGTCTCCAGCTGTACGGATTTCAGTTCGTTGGCTTTCTCCTGCCCCTCGGAGCTAAGCTCGACGACGACCCGGCGGCGGTCGTCGTCGGCCCGCTCTCTAAGAATCCACCCGTTGGTCACCAGAGGCTCGATGTTGCGGGTCAGGGTGCTGGGGGCGATGCCCAGCCTACTGCTCAGCGACTGCATCGTCGTTTTCCCGGCCTCTCGTAGAGACAGGAGGATATGACACTGGGCAACCGTGACCCCGCAGCAGTCGGCATCATCTCGGGAAGCGACGTGGGAGAGGCGGGTGAGCCGTCCCATAAATCCCGCCAGCTCGGAAACGTGCGGCTCTGCAATCTCGCCCATCATTCGACCTCTAAATAATA
>JALLOF010000175.1 GCA_027717595.1 Nitrospinae bacterium AH_259_B05_G02_I21
GTTACTCATCCATGCGCCCCTAGGAAACAAAGGCCTTCGGCGAGCGGCGCATCATGTTATCGAACCGAACAAAGCGCATGGAATAAGACCCCCGTCCCTGGGTGAGGCTGCGCAGGTCGGTCGAGTAGCCGAAAAGCTGCGAGAGGGGAACCAAGGCCCGGACGTGGTGCCTGCGCTGCATGGCCTCAATCCCCTCGACCTTCCCCTTCCGCGCACCGAGGTCTTCTATCACCGGCCCCAGAAACTCCTCTGGGACGAACACCTCGACTTCCATAAATGGCTCAAGCAAGATGGGCTCGGCCTCCACGGCGGCCTGGCGGAAGGCCTGTCCGGCAGCCACCATGAAGGCCAACTCCGTCGTGAGGTCCGGGTCCACCTCGGCACCCGTTATGGTGGCCGTGCAGTCAACGACCCGGTATCCGGCCAACGGCCCACTTGTCGCGGCCCCCCAAAGCCCCTCCAGGGCCGCCTCGGCGAGAGGTCGGGGGAACTCCTGCGCCGACAGCTCGCAGACGGCCTGGATGCCCGTCGGGGACGGAACCGGGTCGAGCCGCACCCAGCACCGTGCCCGCTGCACTTTGCCGGCCACCTCTTTCTCGAATCGGCCCTCCCCCTGCGCCGAGCGCTGGATGGTCTCGCGGTATACGACCTGAGGACGGCCGACCTTGGCAACCACATTGTACTCACGACTCATTCGATTTACCAGCACATCGATATGGAGCTCGCCCATCCCGCTGATAATTATCTGGCCCGTCTCCTCATCGGACGTCATCGTGAGGGTCGGATCCTCGGCGACGAGCTTGAAGATCGCCTCGTGGAGCTTCTTTTCCTCGGCAACCTTCTTGGGCTCTATGGCCACCGAGATGACGGGCTCTGGTACATCTAGGGTCTCCAGCAAAATGGGTTGATCCTCGAGAGCAAGCGTATCGCCCGTGGTGACCCCCTTGAGCCCGGCGGCGGCGACGATGGCGCCGGGGCCGACCTCCTCGAGGCGCTCGCGCCGATTGGCGTGCATGCGAAAGAGCCGAGCCACCCGCTCCTTGCTCTCGCGGGTGACGTTGAAGACGACGCTGTCGGCCCTAAGCCGGCCAGAGTATGTCCGAAGGTAGACGAGCTTTCGTCCCTTGTCCATCAGGACCTTGAACGCCAGGGCGCAAAGCGGGTCGTCCACCGA
>JALLOF010000176.1 GCA_027717595.1 Nitrospinae bacterium AH_259_B05_G02_I21
CCTTCAGACGCTTCCACGGGAGGCGCTGACCGCCGCTGGCGCATATTGGTCCATCGAAGTGACCGGCCACCACCAGATGGAACTCCTCCAGACCATCGCCAGTCGTGTCCCCCAAGGGCTCAACCCGGCTGTGCAGGACGCCCTGGCTGCGGCCCAACAATTGCTAGCGCTCACGTTGAGGGCCCCTGTGCCTGAGGCTCGAGGGTCTCCTGTGCCTGAGGCTCGAGGGTCTAGGGAGAGCCGCGCAGGGAAACATGTGGTTCGAGGGTTCGTAGAAAGCCAAAGCCCCGTCGGCGAAGCCGCCAGAACGAAAGGGATAATCCTTCAACCCGAGGAGGAGGAGGAATCCCAGCCTCTGACGCGCGACCAGACTCTCGGCCGGAGACAAGGGGGTGGTACACACGCTAGCTCTGAAAGGGAAGGACGGAAGGTTCGTCGAGGGATTGATAGGCCTGATAGGAGGCCTTCAGAGGCTCCCGTCAGCCGAGGAGCAGAGGCCCCGAAGGTTTCCGCCAGCGAAGAGGGTAAGGGTAAGGGTAAGGGTAGCGGGCCTGCCGATCGCGGTCGGGGGAAGAGCCGCGGTCGGGGGAAGAGCCGCGGCCGGGGGAGAAAATAGAAGTGACGTCCTCAAGCTCCTCTCTGCCGGGAAAGGCCGTGAACTCCTCCTCGAGAGCTATTCGCTAGGCCACGTGCCCCTCAATCCCCCGCGTGTTATGACGATAAACAATAGTGAGGCTGATTTTCACGGTTAAACGCTCGGAGGAGATAAAAAGCCGAGAGGAGGATGGGTTCGTAGTATCCATTGAAAATGTGGCCGTGGGGGGTGTGAGACAGCCGCCTGCCAGCGGCTCGCCGGTCCAGGATGCCCGCTTTGGAGGAGTGGGCGTGCACGAGAGCAAAGCCTTCGTGGCGGCACATCCGAAAAGAAGGACCCACAAGGCCTGCAAGTCCTTGTGGGAGCATATGGCGAGATGGTTCTGCAGAAAACGTACCGAAAATGCTATGGTGCGGAGGGTCTTATGAAACGATGGGCCCCGGCTCTGGCTGCCCTGCTCCTGGGCATTCTGGTCCTCAGCGTCCCCTTTGCCTTTGGTAAATCCCTGAGCTATCCCGACCAACCCGATTACCTGAGCTATCCCGACCAACCCGATTACGAGGC
>JALLOF010000177.1 GCA_027717595.1 Nitrospinae bacterium AH_259_B05_G02_I21
TCTGGGAGGGCCAGATAACCCTTATGATTCACTCCGGCTCGCGGGGTTTCGGCCACCAAATCTGCACCGACTACCTGGTGGTCATGGAGCAGGCGCTCCGCAAATACGATATCCACTTGCCGGACAAGCAGTTGGCCTGCGCGCCCTACTCAAGCCCCGAGGGCCAAGACTATCTGGGCGCGATGATAGGGGCCGCCAACTACGCCTGGGCCAACCGCCAGGCCATGACCCATTGGGCCCGGGAGGCCTTTCAGCGCACACTCGGCATGGGGCCGCGGGACCTCGGTATGCACCTCCTCTACGATGTGGCCCACAACATCGTCAAGCTCGAAGAGCACACCCACGAAGGCGAGCAGCGCCGCCTCATGGTCCACCGAAAGGGCGCCACGCGGGCCTTTCCCAAGGGCCACCCCGAGGTCCCCGATGCCTTCCGGCATGTGGGCCAGCCCGTTCTCATCCCCGGTGATATGGGCCGATACAGCTTCATCCTCGTCGGCACCCCCGAGGCCATGGGGGAGTGCTGGGGCTCGTCGTGCCACGGGGCCGGGCGGGTCATGAGCCGAAAGGCCGCCACCCGGCTGGCCAAGGGCCGCTCAATCTTCCGAGAGATGGAGGACAAGGGCATTCTGCTTCGGGCTGCGGGCCGTCGCACCGTGGTCGAGGAGATATCGGAAGCCTACAAGGACGTGAGCGACGTGGTCCGGGTCGTCCAGGGAGCGGGGATAGCCAAGACCGTGGCCAAAGTCCGGCCATTGGGGGTTGTCAAGGGCTAGAGGCCCGAGACCGGGAGTCGAATGGCCGTGGCTGAACCTATCTCCGTCGTCGGAGCCGGAAGCTGGGGCACGACCCTGGCGATCCACCTGGCCGAGCAGGGCCACCCCGTGACCCTCTGGGTCCGCGAGCCCGACCTGGCCGAAGAGATGGTTCGGGTTCGGGAAAACCGCCTGTTTTTGCCGGGCTTTCCCTTGCCAGAGGCCGTATCGCCGACCAATGATATTTCGGACGTCTCGTCCGCCTCTACGGTGCTCTCGGTCGTCCCGTCCTTCGGGGTACGGGCCGTCCTTCGGGTCCTGAAGCCCCATCTAGCCCCCTCAACCCTCCTCCGCACCGGTGCCCTCGATGAACTGCCCCTCGCCGGAGAACTCTTCTCTCCA
>JALLOF010000178.1 GCA_027717595.1 Nitrospinae bacterium AH_259_B05_G02_I21
ACTTCGGGCGCTCTACACCAAGGCGGGCTTGACGCCTGATAAGGAAGTGGTGCCCTACTGCCAGACCCACGTGCGGGGTAGCCATTCGTACTTCGCCCTTAGGCTTCTGGGCTATAAGAAGCTCAGGGGGTACGACGGCTCTTGGCAGGAGTGGGGCAACCGGGACGACCTCCCGGTGGATAGGTAAGGGGCAACGAAGCAGCAGGGACTGGGGCGAATCCATGAAGAGTGATAACCGCTTTCCACTGCTGGTTGAGACCGACTGGCTGGAGGAGAGGCCCAAAGACCGCGACCTCGTGGTCGTCGATACGCGGCGGCGGGCCCAGTACTACATGGGGCACGTCCCGGGGGCGGTGAGCTTTTCGATGCGCGAAGTCACCGACGAGCGCTGCTGGCGCCCGGGGCTTTTGCCAGGCGACGACGAGCTTTGCCGGCGCCTGGGTGCGGCGGGCTTCCGGCGGGACGAACACCTCGTGCTCTACGACGAGGGGGACGGCCTAGCCGCCTCGCGGGTCTTCTAGGCGCTCGACTACCTCGGCCACCCGCGCATCAGCCTCTTGAACGGTGGGTTTTCAAAATGGTGCTACGAGGGCCGCAGGCGCAGCCTTCGGCCCGCAATGCGTGCCCGCGCATCGTATGAAGGCCGCCCCGTCGAGCAACGGCTCGTGACCGCCGATTGGATCCACCACCGGATGGCCAACGGCCATGGGCTCGTCCTCATCGACTGCCGCTCGGCCGGGGAGTACACCGGAACGAATCGCAAGGCTGACCGCGGGGGACACATTCCCGGAGCCGTCCACCTTGAGTGGACGCGCAATCTGCGCGAGACGGGAGCCTGTCCCGTCTTTCGGGAGCCCGAGGAATTGCTGGAGCTCTACAGGAGAGCGGGCGCCGTCGACGGGCTGCCGCTGGTCACTTATTGCCAGGCGCAGGTCCGCGGGGCCCACACGTACTTCGTGCTTCGCTGGCTTGGGTTTGAGGCCGTCTTCGGGTACGAAGGCTCGTGGGGCGATTGGGGCAATGACCACCAGTTGCCCGTCGTCGCCGGCGATGAGCCGGGCAGTCTTTCGGACACGGGTGAGGGATAAGGGGCGACCCCTCCCTCTGGAACCACCTGCCTGGAGCGCGGCGAAGGAGAGACATCGATGG
>JALLOF010000179.1 GCA_027717595.1 Nitrospinae bacterium AH_259_B05_G02_I21
GAGTCATTCCTGAACCGCTCCAGCCGCCGAAGCTTCCGTCGAAGTTCCCCCTCCTTCTTGCGCCGGACAACTTCCGAGAGCAAGGCCCGCTGGTTTTGGAGCTCCTGGTTGAGGTTCTTGAGCTCCTCACGCCGAGCCCGGAGGGCCTGGAGCTTGCGGTTGCGCTCCTGGACGAGGTCAACCCTGGCCGCATTGACTGTCTCGGACGCCTTGAAAGCGCGGCTTAGGTCGATGGTCCCGACCTTGATGGTGGGGGTGACCCTCAGGGGCCGCCCCTCGGCTTCAGCCCCCACGGCAGGCCGCCCCAAAAGACCGAACCCAACAAGGCCGGCCGCTCCGAGGCCCAAGCCCACCAGCAGCCATTTGCGGCGAGCCATCATGCCAGACCTCCCCGGTACACAAAAAACGCCCTACGCCCCCAGCCCGGGGTCACGCAGAGCGTTAAAACTGCGAGCCAAGACTGAGGTGAAATTCTCCAATATCCTCGCCCGGCAGCCGATCGATCTTGACCCCGTAGTCCAGCCCCAGGGGTCCAATGGGCGACAGCAACCGAACCCCAGCACCGGTGCCGTACCGAAGGTCGAAGGGGTTGAAGTCCTCATACTCGCTGTAGACGTTGCCCGCATCGAGAAAGACCACTCCAGAGAGATTAATCATATCGACCAGGGGATAGCGAACCTGGTTGTTCAGGACGAAGCGAGCATCACCACCCAGGGCGCGACGGCTCCGACCGGTGCCGATGCCTGGGCCGATATCGCGCAATTTGAACCCTCGAACCGTCGAGGTCCCACCCACGAAGTACCGCTCGAATGCAGGAAGTTCTTCGCCGCCCAAGCCGCCGGCAAACCCCATCCGGACGCGGGGTTGATACACGACGTTCTCTTTCACCTCAAAGTAGCGGCGCCAGTCACCGTGAACCTTCCAGAACTCCACATCGCTCCCTATGGGCTGGGACGCGAGATCAAGATAGTAAACCTGCTTAGAGCCGCTGTGGGGGAAGAAGCGACTAT
>JALLOF010000017.1 GCA_027717595.1 Nitrospinae bacterium AH_259_B05_G02_I21
GGTAACGAGTTCAGGGGCCTCCTGGGCGGAGACCCGACTCGGAGCACAAATCATCAATATAGCCAGTGCGAAAGATACCACACCAATGCCAAACACTCCTCTATTCATCGCTTCGGAATCTCCCGATCATTTTTCGGTGCCTCTATGAAAGTGCCCTCCACTCCGGCGCAGAGGGATCCATTCCTTCTCACTCATCGGTATATTTAGACCAATAATAAGAAATTGTCAAGCATAGTCTAACTTTTTATTATGGTTTGCCTTATGCTGTGTTCTTGTGTAGGCGTAATCTAAATTTGGGTTAAGCATAGAGCGGGAAAAGCGGCCCCCGAAAAAGGCCCATCCCCTCGCTGCCGCAGTCTGCCCGTGGAGGGGGCGGCCGAGGCGGGCGATAAAAGGGGTTGCTTTCGGGTTATAATTATTGGATAAATGATAGTCGCCTTATCCTCTGTCGAGCTTAACTTACCAGACTGGAAGGTTAGAGAGGCGACCATCTTCGGAGCGCGGAAGCGATGACGCTCACCGAGAAGATGCGCGATTACTTGAAGGCCATCCACAGCCTTCAGGGCGCGGAGGGGGAGGTGACCGTCTCCGGGGTGGCCGACCATTTGGGTGTGGCCGTGGCGTCGGTCAGCAATATGGCGAAGCGCCTCGCCGAGGGCGGCCTCGTACACCGCACGGCCTCTAGGGGAGTCGGGTTGACGGAGGAAGGCGAGCGGGAGGCTTTGCGCCTCATCCGCGCCCACCGTCTCATAGAGCTCTTCCTGACCGAGGTCGTGGGCCTGCCCTGGGATCAGGTGCACGACGAGGCTGAGCGGCTCGAGCACGCCGTCTCGGACCGGTTGGTGGAGCGCCTCGCAGAGATCCTAGGCCACCCCTCCGTGGACCCCCACGGCGACCCCATCCCCACCGAGGAGGGGCTTTTGGACGAAAAAGCCCTCGCCACGCTCACCGATCTGGAGGTCGGCCAGCGGGCCGAGGTGCGCCGGGTCACGGCGCAGGACCCCGCCATGCTCCAGTATCTCTCCTCGGTCGGCCTCACCCCAGACCAGACCTTCACCCTCCTGGGTAAGGGACCGTTCGAAGGCCCCCTGACCCTCAGGATCGGCGGGGCCGAGCAGATTATCGGCTGGAAGGTCGCCCGCGAGGTCCAGGTCGTGACGCTGTAACCTCTCCTCCGACCCGAGCGAGCCTGCCAGCGGGCCCCTTAGGTTGCATTTCCCCCCCTCGGTGTGTAGAATCCTCCCACCACCCACCCTGTAAGAAGAGCAGAGACGACCATCCCATGGCAGAGCGCATCACCCCCAGGAGCGAGGACTACGCCCAGTGGTACATCGACGTGGTCCTCCAGGCTCGGCTCGCCGACTACGCCCCGGTCAAGGGCTGCATGATCATCCGCCCAAACGGCTACGCGCTCTGGGAAAACATCCAGCGGACCCTGGACGGGATGTTCAAAGAGACCGGCCACGTCAACGCCTACTTCCCGCTCTTCATCCCCGAGAGCTACCTGAAGAAGGAAGAGGAGCACATCGAGGGCTTCAAGCCCGAGCTTGCGGTCGTTACCCACGGCGGGGGCAAGAAGCTCGAAGAGCCCCTGGTCGTGCGCCCGACAAGCGAGACCATCATCTGGGCGATGTTCAAGAAGTGGATCCAGAGCTATCGGGACCTCCCGCTTCTCATAAACCAGTGGGCGAACGTCGTGCGGTGGGAGATGCGCACGCGCCTGTTCATCCGCACCCTCGAGTTCCTCTGGCAGGAGGGCCACACGGCCCACGCGACCTACGAGGAGGCCGAGGAAGAGGCGCTCACCATCCTGGAGCTTTATAAGGGCTTCGCAGAGGAGTGGATGGCGATGCCGGTCATCACGGGCCGAAAGACCGAGCGGGAGCGCTTCGCCGGGGCGGTCACGACCTACACCATCGAGGCGATGATGCAGGACCGCCGGGCTCTCCAGGCCGGCACGTCGCACAACCTCGGCCAGAACTTCGCCAAGGCCTTCGACGTCACCTTCCAGAACGAGAGAGGCGAGCTCGAGTACGTCTGGGCCACTAGCTGGGGCGTCTCGACCCGCCTCATAGGCGGGATCGTGATGACCCACTCCGACGACAAGGGCCTCGTGCTGCCGCCCAAGCTCGCTCCCACCCAGGTCGTCTTCGTCCCCATCTTCAAGGGCGACGACGAGAAGGGCCGGGTCCTGGAGGCGACCGAAGCGCTGCGGAAGGACCTCGGGAAGGGCAGGGCCAGGGTACGCTGCCACGTGGACGACCGCGAGGAGCACACCCCGGGCTGGAAGTTCAACGAGTGGGAGCTTGTGGGCGTACCCGTCCGGGTGGAGATCGGCCCGCGTGACCTGGCGCAGGGCCAGGTGGTCCTCGCCCGGCGCGACACAGGGGAGAAGACGACCGTTCCGCAGGAGGGGGCGGCCAAGGCCGTCCGGAAGATGATAAGGGACGTTCAGTCCGGCCTTCTGAAGAAGGCTCGGGCCTTCCAGAAAGAACACACCCACACTCTCGACGAGTTTGAGAAGCTAAAGGAGATAAACGAAGCCCACGCTGGTTTTTTTAACGTCCACTGGTGCGGGGCCGAAGGCTGCGAGGACCGCCTCCAGGAAGAGACCAAGGCCACCATCCGCGCCATCCCCCTCGACGGCAAGCAAGAGAACGGCCGCTGCATCCTGTGCGGCGGGGACAGCAAACAGAGGGTGGTGGTCGGGAAGGCGTATTGAGGATTGAATCGACTATTAGTTTCTATGCTTTATGATTTCTCCCAGATAGCCCGATTCTTGATTTCTTCTCCAAACGTCAAGAGTAGTTGGCTGGTGATTTATTGTTGCTAACTCGATTACTTTCTCAATTAGTTGAACAACGGGTCTTTTCGATACGCCATTTTCGTCAAATTCATTCTCGGGACTGGAGACAATGAATCCAAACAATATTTTCAACAGCTTAGTTTTTGATAGTTTCTCACCAGTCTTTTCATTGAAGAGCTCTTGTAGCGTGTCCCCTCCTTTATGAGTAAAGCAACGTTCACATTCTGTTATCTCATTGGCTTCAAAAGTATGTATTCCACTGGCTAGTTCAGTCATTGCTTGAGCGATTTCATCGCAACTAAAGTTGTCAAGCTCAATATTCTTATCCCAAATATTAATATATTCGTCTTTCGTAATTGTACGTCTATCATAATACTTGGAGGGCGCTTGTATAAGACGTCTTTTAATTGTTTGAACATCACCCTCGTTGTCGAGGACGACAAAGACGATGGTTTGTCTATTATGGTAATTGTCAATAAACCTCTCTAAAGCACCATACCGGTCAGTTTTTTTTCTGCCCGTAAAATTACCAACGCCTCTAATATTTACGACTTCAATACCTAATTTCTCGAAAGAATATCCAAGGAGTTCTTTGGAAAGACGAGGAAATTGTTCATATTCCCCATGACCTTCAACGACGAGAATTAGCTTTGGCCTTGGATTAAGCCGGTATTTGTTAGTGAGGAATTCTAGATATTGTAACTCGCTCTGAGTTACATCATCTCCATAATACTTATCCTTTGTCCAACTTGGCGACTCATCGGGTGGATATAATTTGGTTCCTGTTAGTTCTTCATAAAAGAGGCGAATCATTTGTTCCATTGAGTAAAGGGTTTGAGCAAGTAAAGCATTCCCATGCAGTTTTTTCTTCTCTTCTACAGAAACAAAGCTAATAAGCTCATACCATCTCTTCAGTGGATCAACTGATCGTGCATTTATTGTGACTAGCCTGTGGAGCTGTTCCACCGCATCAATACTTATGTCGATGTCAGCTAGCACAGACTTGGCATCCCAATTTCGACAGTACTCGTCCCAATCCCACTCGTGATATGGGGTTGAGCATGACAATTTGATATACCTCTTGTCTGATTGGGTTTTGGGAAAATATCTATTTGATAGGATTTGGCAGAGAGCTGGAGCGGCTTCTCCTCTGATACCATTTTCTTGATAGTGGGAGATCGCCATTTTTGCCCAGTCTGAAGCTCTACGTTTTAGTTGTTCAAAGTCTTCATCACTATAGGAAACTAACCATTCCGCCCCGAGTTCAAATCTGGTGAAACGAATTAAGTTATAGAGAGAATAACACTGAAAGATTGAATAGAAATTTTCAATATATCTATAGTTGTTTTCATCTTTGAACGTTTCCCAAGCTTGAAATGGTTGGGAAGCCGGGTCCCACATCAACCCTTGTTCTAACCAGTCCTTGGCGTCTCCCCTTTCAAACCAGAAGTGTTCATATTTCTCTCTTATGTATCCAGACCATTCTTCGCCTTCTATTAATTCTCCTAAATTTCGATAGCTTTTGCCATTATCAACATATTCTATCTTTGTCTTTATCTTAGGAAACCGAACTCGCGAAATAGGGTAGAAGACTCCTAAATTTTCAAATTGCTCTAACTGTTGTTTTGAGGTGCGTATACCACGCTCTTTGCAATACGAGATAAACTTGTCCGTGCTGATAAGGGGACGGGTAATAAATAATTCGTTCTCTATCAAGTACTTTAAATCTGCCATCTTATTCTTGGGGGTGTTGGAAGCCATTATTCCATCCTCTTTTCAGTGATCGTCCACTGGGAAGGGATATAGACTTTTCAAGGCGCGCTAAAGCCTTCTCACATATGACTGCCAGAATTTCGGGTTGGAGTCAAGGGGAAACCACAAGATTTAGTGGTTATTGCCGAGCAAAACCGCAACATTTTGGAAAATTTGGAGATGTGTCAAGGTGAGGGGCCACCCCGACTACCCTTTTAATTTGACACGCTAGGTAACATGATGTATAGAAAGGTAAGTTGCATTCCCAGGCTCACATCGTTGCTGATGAGGAGGCTAGCCATGCGCATAACCGATTCTGACGGTCATTATCACATAGCTGAGATAACGACCAACCACCTCCTTTCTGGTTTTGGTATTCCTGTGCTCTTGTTGTACCACCCGTTGGAAGAGGAACCGGAGGTAGCTCCGGCAGACCAGGTCAAAGGCTGGTCCGTTATAGAGGCAAGCGGTGAAGAGCTGCTTGCCCTGGCTTTGGGGGGTTATGAAAAGCTCCTCAGTGCGAGAGGGTCTCGATCCCGCCCTCTTGTAGCTGACTATGTCCGAGCCCGACGGCGGGAGCTAAAGTTGACCCAGGAGGGGTTAGCTAAGCGACTCGGCATCTCCAGGGTGAGCATCACCCGCTGGGAGGCTGGTGAGCACGTTCCCTCTGCCGAGCACTTGGAAGCCTTGGAAGGTCTTTAGTCCGCGGACAGGGGCAAGCCCTGTCCCTACATTCAAAGGTCAAAGTCGGGAGTCCCCGTCATCGTTCATTTTATTTTGCCTATGTAGGGACAGCCTTTATGGCTGTCCGTCCGGACAGGGGCAAGCCCTACCCCTACCGATCCTGCCAGACTTTCTCCAGGAACCAGTAGGGGTAGAGTTTTGTGGTTGTTTTTTGGTTCAATTTCCTGAATATATTTTAGATCATGAGCGACGATAACAGAATTCCTTATCAGCAGCTCACCAAAGACAACTTTAAAGGGACACCCGATCCTACAGACCCCCGCCTGGCTACCACCCGTTCAGGCATAACGGTGAGCTGGTCATTCAGAACCACCTTGCGTGGCGATGGGAGGTATGAGTCCAAACTTATCGATATAAGATACGAATCCTATTTTGCAGAAGATGAATCGTGGTGGAGGGACAAGACGATAAATGGCGACCTTCTCAGACATGAGCAGGGGCATTTCGACATTGTGGAAATCCTAGCAAGAGAATTGGACGCAAACAAAAGAAAAATTATGGACCAGTTGAAGGGAGAGGGTGGTACTCGTGAAGAAGCCGAAGCGGATTTAGAACAACAGTTTGCCCGTCACGCCCAGGATGTTGTTAACGAACAGCATAAGCGGCAAAAAATTTATGATAACGAAACCGATTACAACAAGAACAGCGTCAAACAGAGAGAGTGGAATAGGAGATTGAATGAAGCGTTGAAGGCAGGTCATAAACCTAAAGAGAGTTTATGACAGTACTTATCTTCTTGGTTTCATCTCAAAGCAAGTCGGTCGAGCGAGCCCTTGTGGCTGTACGCAGGTGAACACAATCGTTATCGGACAGGGACAAGCCCTGTTCCTGCATTATCAATTCCTTACAGGAAATTGACACCTCCTTGACACCCGTCCCTTTCCAGAAAAGCCATTATTTCAGATAATCTCAGTAAAATTAATGGGTTATGGTAAGTCAGGGCTTCTTTGCGCTGCTTAGACACCTTTACACCTTCTCGAAGCCTACGTTTTCACATAACATGCGCTAATTCAACATGATATAGGCATTTTGACACTTCGGGAACCCCCTCAAAAGTGTCTAAAAGTGTCTAAATCTGTCCAATGTGTCAAGCCGAGGGTTCAGCGGCGGAGGAAGCAGGCGTGCTGGGCGTTTAGTAGAGCAGGATTGTGGGTATATTATACGTAGCTGAACCGAGGTTGGTTCTTACGTTCGGACTTTTAAACAAGCAAGGAGGAGAAAACCATGGGTATTGATGTTTCGAAGGCGGATGTCCAGAAGATGTTGGAGGGCAAGGGTTGGTTGAAGAAGTACGTGGGTGAGGTGTCGGGCGACCAGGATGCACTCGAGGATCTGGCCGATGAGATTGCTGACGCGATCGAAGATGATCCAAGCCTTGTGCAGAAGGTCCTCAAGGCCACCAGCTTCAACAGGTCGTTCGTTCATGCTCTCGTTGACGAGCTGGACTAACGTTCATTTTGCCCACAATGGCCAACGCAGGACGAAGGTTAAGGCTCACCCTTAACCTTCCCCACTCCTACAGGGAGAAAAAAGCGATGAAGAAGCTTATCTTCGTGGCACTGATAACAAGCGTCGTAATGGGCTGCACGGTCGGCCCAAATGGCGTGGCCAAGCCATACGTCGAGAGCATAATCGAGGGGCTGGCCCAGGATATGACACCCCAGGCGGAGCCCACCAAGGTCAGCAAAACAGATAAGTAGGCGGTTTAGCGAGCAGAGGTAAGGGAACCTCTCTCTCTTGACTCCTTCCTATCCCTCCTGGGCCTCGGCTCCTGGAAGGTGGCCCTTCGTGAAGCTGGCTCCAAGAGCCCATCGAGATGCTTAAAGGCCTGGCGTGTAGCGCCGAAGCAGATACTGGAGGTCTAGCCATGGACAAGCCAAAGGGCGAGCAGCTCATCAACTGCCCCTTCTGCGCCGAGGACCCGCGCGAGGAAGGACATTTTGTCGTTTCCCGCATATGGCACGAAACCCACGATCGGACAATTGTCCAGCTCGCCGCGACATGCGTTTATACCTTGCCTGAAGAGCATGCCGCCAACTGGGGCCCCTGGACCTTCTTCCTTGTAGAGGAGGTCAGGTACAAGAGGCCGCCACGGAGCCACGACGCACCCGCCAAGGAGGACCAGGAGTACTGGCCTCCAGGGGTTACTATTGACGAGGGTGACGAGGCGTGGGCACTCGAGCTCGGAAAGCGGTTCGAGGGCACCTCTCCGGCTCTCTAAGCATAGAAACGCGCTTTTAAAACATAAAGTGGGTGCAAATCAATGGAGCCGCTGTGATTTCTTTTGACTTATTAATTTTAGCTTCGGTCCTATCCTTTGTTTCCTTAATTATGTACGGCTCCTTCCCCAAACTCTGAGAAATCCATCATTATCAATAAACTGAGCAGCAATTTCTGGTGAAACATGCCCTGCAAGTGGGGTACATCCTCGGAGCTAAAGTCGCTATTTGAGGGCCACCCCTTGTGGCTGTCCGTAGGCGGTGACGATCGCTTCCAGCAACAGCCCCCGCCAACTCATTCCGATCCTCTCTTCCTCGATTCATCTTCCGGCCTCCTTGGACATCAATCAAACATCAACCATTAACACAATTACCTGTCCAAAGAAACCGGGTCCACCTCACGGTCAGCTAACTAAACTCTGTTTCTTTCGCTTCAATTTGGATTTTCCACAAGAATAAACCGTAGTCTCCAGGATCTTGTCTATCGACGGCAGCGATAGCAGAAGGCGGGTGGTAGGTTCCACCACACGGTCCTGCTGCGCCCGACTTGCGAGAAGTATTCGGTCAATTTCTTTTTGAATCTCTGCCCTGCCGGGAGCAGGAGTCCCTGGAGGTATGCAAACGTCGTGAATTGCGCACTCGGTTTCAGGACAGTCATCATCGCCTCGAGGAAGATCGTCTGCTCTTCGTCCGTGAAGGCGGCCCAGGGTAGGCCGCAGATGATGGCATCAACTTCCTCGACACCCTGTTCTTCACAGATCTCCTTGATGTTGGCTACGCTGTCCTGGTACACGACCACATTGGGGTATCGACGCTTCAGATCAGCCACCATTCCGGGGTGCACCTCGATGGCGAAGAACTTCGCCCCCGGTCGCAGCCTTGCCATGATCTCTTCGGTGAAAGCCCCGGTGCCTGGTCCGTATTCGATCACCGTGTCCGCGTTCTCCCAGTCGATCCATTCGGTGATTATCCGGGCCAGAACCTGAGAACTCGGCGCTATCGCCCCGATGCTCTTGGGATTCCTAAGAAATGCGGCGAAAAACCTGGGGTAAATATCGAAAGCCATGTGCAAAGTCCTCTCCTCGGCTGAGAGGCCGACGGATCACTTGACTTTTTCAAGGGTCCCGAAAACGGGGCCGGTGGGACATCTTATCGTAACACTTCTTCTTGATCTCATCAGATGGGGGGGGGTAACCCCTTCCAGTTACACTTTGCATGATTAAACCAGCAACCACGTTCATACCACGGGCGACAATCCTCCTTTACCCGTTGATCAACGACGAGGACTACGCCTGCATGTACTGCCCTGACCGGGGCCTGGCCAAGGTGAACCTCCAGTGTCTCTTCACGGTTCTGGTGGTCAACATCAAGCGGTGGTTCAACCTCATCCGGGCCCGGGCCCTAGCCCACGCGCAGGTTCATCAATAGTGGAAGAGGAAAAAGAGAAGTGAAAAAGTAGTTGGGCAGGGAGGAGGCCCTGCACATCCTTCTCACAAGAACCCCGCCTTTTTCGACAGTCTCACGATGTAATAGTAACTTTCCCTCCATTTAGCCGAGTAGCATATTACGGTGAAATCCGCCTGAGGCGGACCTAGCCTGGGACCATTCATACGTAAGGACCCGCCTCAGGCGGGTGGCTGTCCGCTTTTCCCTTCCACTGTGTAGTTACGATATCCTCGGATAATCATAGCTACCATATGACCTTTGCCCCGCTTAGCGAAAGTTGGTATAGTTATCAATTACCATCTCTTCCTTTCAAGGGCTAATAGCTAGGGGACGTCACACACATAAGAGCGGCTGGCTCGTGGCGCTTTCACAATGCGATTACCCTATGTAACATGGCCCTGGGAGGATTCACGATTCGCTGGACACAAAGAATTCTCGGAGCCGCCTTACTGGCCGCGATGGCGGTGCAGCCAGCGGCGGCGGCCGGCGACCTGAGCCGCCAAAACCCCACGACGGTCAAGGTCCAACTGGGTACCAAAGATAACCGGCTCGCCTTTCAGCCCAATCTCCTGACCTTCGAGACGGGCAAGCTCTACAAGTTGGTGCTGACCAATCCCAGCTCCAGCAAGCACTATTTTACCTCGGAAGGGTTCGCTGCCGCTATCTGGACCCGGAAAGTCCAGGACGGCTCCATGGAGGTGAAGGGAGCAATCCGAGAGGTAGAGCTATTACCCGGCTCCACGGTGGAGTGGTGGTTTGTGGCTGTGAAGACGGGCACTTTCCGGCTTTACAGCCATGTAGACAAGCATGCCCAATTGGGAATGGTGGGGAAGATAACTATCATGTAGTGCTCGTGGAACTGACACGACACTTTACCCCCGTCAGGGTCACCGCCGCACCTTAGAATCCTCAGCTTCCGGTTTCAATCGCTCCGAAGCCTCAACGTGCTACAATATTATTTTATCTTATATTATGTTACGTTGCGCTGTTAGACACCTATTATCATTTTAGACATTCCTGACTTCCACTAATCTCTGACAATCCAGCATGTTATGGCGCGATTGGACACTTCCGGGATGTGTCAAAAGTGTCTAAAAGTGTCTAATGTGTCTAAGGGTCTGAACGATCGCGGGCGCGGAGGGAGAAGGCGGGGAGCGGCCTATCCTGGCTATCGATCTTGGCTGACTTTCTCAAGGAACCAGTAAGGATACAACGGAGGTGGCTCGCTTGCGGCGTCGAGGCGGGCGACCTCTTCGGGCGTCATCTCCCATGAGGTCGTCTTCAGGTTGTCGGCGAGCTGCTCTGGCGTCCTCGCCCCGATGATGACGGAGGTGACGGCGGGCTTTCGAAGTAGGTAGTTGAGCGCCGCCTGGGCGAGGGAGGCCTGGTGGGCCTTGGCGATCCGCTCCAGCTCCTCGACAATCGCAAAGCCCCGCTCTTCGTCGATCGGGATGAACTGGCCTTCCTCGGTGCTCCGGCGGGCGCCTTCGGGCCCGGCCTGGTCGCGGCGGAACTTCCCTGTGAGGAACCCGCCAGCGAGTGGGCTCCAGGGCAGGATGCCGAGGCCCTGGTCGAGGCATACTGGCACGAGCTCGTGCTCGAGCTCGCGGGCCACCGCCGCGTAGTAGGCCTGCAGCGAGACGAACCGGTCCAAGCCGCTCTTGTCTTGGATGGCGAGCGCCTTCATAAGCTGCCAGCCGGTGAAGTTCGAGCAGGCGAGGTACCGGACCTTCCCCTGGCGGACGAGGTCGTCGAGGGCCCGGAGCGTCTCTTCCAGCGGTGTTTCGGGGTCGAAGCTGTGGACCTGGTAGAGGTCGATGTAGTCGGTCCCGAGCCTCCTTAAGCTCGCGTGGCAGGCTTCCATGATGTGGTGGCGCGACAGGCCCACCTCGTTCGGCCCCGGGCCCATCCGGCCCCGGACCTTCGTCGCCACGATGACCTCGCCCCGCCGCGTCCCGAGCGCGCTACCCAGCATCTCTTCCGAGAGGCCCTCGGAGTAGATGTCCGCGGTGTCGAAGAAGTTGACCCCGGCTTCGAGCGCCATCCCCACCAGCCGGTCGGCCTCCTGCTGGCTCTGCTCGCCGATCGTTTTCCAGAACCCGCGCCCTCCGAAGGTCATCGTCCCCAGGCAGAGCTCCGAGACCTTGAGGCCCGTCTTCCCCAGAAACCGCATCTGCATCCTTCGGCCCTCCTTTGGTGATTCAGCGGGCGGCATCGACGATGAAGGGTTGTCTCTCGCCCGCCCGGGGGCCAGTGCCCTCCGCGTGGTGCTCGGGCCTCCATCGCTGCTCTATGAGACCTGTCTCGATCACGGCATCGGCCACGAGGTTCGCCAGGACGTCGGCGCCGTGCTCGGTGTAGTGCACGTCGTCGAGGAAGTAATCGAGGTTCTTATCCATCCGCGCCGCCGCATCGATCGTGAGTACCCCCGCTGAGCGGGCGACCTCCTGGGTGGTCTGGTTGAACGTCTTCATGGCGCGATGCAGGGAAGCCGCCGACGGGTACTCTTCGTTGAGGAAGCTCCGTCGCGTTGCGCAAAAGACCTTGTCGAACCACAGCACGCCCAGCTCCTCTTCGCTCATGGTCTCCTTGTAGAGGAACGGCTGTGTCAGCACCAGGACCTCCGAGCGGTCCTGGCGGATGGAGGCGATGAGTTTCCGGAGGTTTTTCTCGAACATAGCATGGGAGCGGTATCTCTCCTGTGGGTAGTCCACCGCCCGGGCGCGCAGCTGGTAGTACCATCCGTCGATCATGGGCATAAAGAGCGTGTGGAGCAGGTGCTGCTCGAAGGTCGGGGGCTTGGCCCCGTAGATGGCGGGACCGTAGAAGTGGGTCCACTGTTCGTTGTACGGGCCGACGGCGAAGTAGGGCGGCGAGAAGGAGCGGGTCAGATCGTTGATGCCGTGCATGACGATGACGACGTCCGGCCTCCAATGGGTGTAGTAGGTGACGTAGCTTATGAGGGAGTGCTTGGTGGTGTACCAGTCCATCCCGGCGTTGAAGACCTCGATGTGCACCGAAGGGTAGCGTTTCTGAAGCAGGGCCTGCAGCACTCTGGGATACCGTTTCTCGGCCGGGAGCTTCATGCCTCGGGTCGTCGAGCCGCCAAGCGCGAGGATGCGGAAGGTGTCTCCCCCGCCGGCGCGTGGATGCTCACCTATGCGGGGGGGGCGGGCTTTGGAGGAACGGGTCGAAAGAATGGTGCTGGGTGTAGTAGTAGTACATGGCGAAGGCGACGTATACGACCCCGAGCGGAAGTAGGGAAAACCCGAGGCCTTTCCATCCGACGTACCGCGCGTAGAGGAGCAGGATGAGAGGAAGGAAGAAGCCGGAGGCCATCACGATCAGAAAGAACGAGTAGGGCTGCGAGTATTCAAACACCGGTGGGATCTGTGGCCCGTAGACCAGCCACCCGGCGTAGATGATTGCGTAGACGATGTAGAACGTCACAAGGAGGAGTGGTTTTGCGTAGCGGCGCATCGCTCACCTCCTCACTGCTTGCAGGAGGGCCTGGCCACCGATGGATCGATCGGCTGACCTCCCACGTATCTCCCATAACTATACACCAATAGGCGTCTCGGAATAAGTCGAAACCTGGCGGGTACGTGGCGTGGTGATTTTCCCCTTGCTCAGGGCCGCGGTCTATCGTAGAATTTAAGTCGAGGCTGAAAGCCTCATTGCCGATTGGGACCGCACGGAAGGGCGGGGCTGTAGCTCAGCATGGTTTAGAGTGCCGGCCTGTCACGCCGGAGGTCGCGGGTTCGAGTCCCGTCAGCCCCGCCAATATAATCAAATAATTAAATGGTATGCAGGAAGCCCATAAAGCCTGCTTTTTGCGTATTTCCAAAAAATCCACATAAATACCGCTTAAATGGCCCAAAATTAGCCCAAAAAATGTTCACTCATGGGCAGCCTACTAAGCCAGAATTGCTTATAAAGATAGAAAAAACACTTCCACTCCAAGACGACTCCAGACCGTAGCACCAAAAGTAACCGAGTCACCTATACATACGATCCGGAAAACGTCGTTGCCCTTTGCAACCGGATACTCATTATCTCTCATTCCGACCGAGTTAATCCGATACGTCGCGGCGTAGTCTCCTATCTTAACTACTCGCGTTGCCCGTGGCTTCAATTCATACACTAGTCCGGGAATATGGCTAATTTTGTGCAACCCCCGTATGTCAACCGTGTATATTTTTAGTAGTGGTCCCGACAAGACAAAGCGAAGCGCAATCTCCATAAGGGCAACGCCAAACCCTATGCTCAATCCAACCAATAAGGATCTGGACAAGAACCGACCGAACCGAAACACCCTCATCAATAATTGCTCCTTGTTCCTACCTGGCCAGTTGCTCTCTCAAAATCAAAACGTCCTTCACAATTCCAAAAGGTGAAGCTTCAAATTTCGCTATTTGAGCGTAATTATACCTATAATCGAAATGTGTGGATTAATAAAAATGAAAAACCAAGTCTTAGCTAAGGGCGTTCACGTATAGAAAGGTTTTATAACACGATGTAATCACCCCTCATAGTCCTTGAGTTCCGAGGGGCAAATAACACCGAAATATGTCCCTATTTGTAAACTTGCCTATTCAGTATTTTATGGGAAAATCGTCACTACCAAAATTCATTGCAATTTGCATCCTTTAACTTTAACTTGAGGTGTGTTGGAGGACGTCCTTCCTTCTGACCAGTTGAGTACAATCGCTCCCATGACCCAACCACCCCTTCAAAAACCAATTCCCAGATGGTGTAAGCTTTCTGTCCTCGTCCTCCTTGGGGCCTATTTGCTCTTTTTCAATAAATTGGTCACAGGGAGGCAAGTTATGTTTCACGAGGATATCATGCTCATATCTGCGCCTTTGAAGCAATATATCGCGAATCAGCTGAAGCAGGGTGCCGTTCCGCTGTGGAATCCGTATTCCGGGGCTGGTTCTCCTTTGCTTGCTGAGGCCCTGGGGGGAGTCTTTTATCCTCTCAACGTCTTATATCTCCTCTTGCCGCTGGCTCTGGCGGTTAACTACTTCATCATCGTCCATTTTGTTCTGGCAGGACTCTTTATGTATCTGTTCTGTAGGTCTCTTCAAATACAAACCGTCCCTTCACTTACTGGGAGCATCGTTTTTTCACTCGGGGCATTTTTCGTCTGTCACGTCAACCACACAGACATTCTGAGCGCGGGGATTTGGTTACCGCTCTTATTCTACTTGATCGAGCGATGGAGGCGTTCCCGCCAAACCCTCTCCCTCCTCTGGTTGGCTCCTGTCTTCGCTATCCAGCTTCTGGGCGGTCATCCACAGGTGGTTTTTTACTCAATCGCCGCCACGACAACCTACTTTCTCTACCGATCCTTATTCCCCTTAAAGGAACTCCAACAGCGATGGTTCACTCCATTTCTTCTGTGGCTTTTTGTGCTAGGTTTCGCAGCGAGCTTAGCGAGTCTTCAATTAATTTCCACATATGAGCTCACAGAGTTCACGGTAAGGGCCAGTCCCCGTACGGGATTCTCCACCGAATTGTCCTTCCCGCCGTGGCATTTCTTTACCTATGTTGTCCCGAACCTATTCGGCTATTCTCGAGCATCGTTTTTTCCAACAAAATTTTGGTATCAAGACTTTTACCGGTTCAAGGTCAGTTACTGGGAGACGGCTTCTTATGTGGGAATCCTTCCCTTCTTGCTGACCGCCGCGGCCTTTTTCGTCCCCTTGAAACGCCCCGCCACTTTTTTCCGCGTGATGCTACTTGTATCATTCATTTCAATGCTCGGAAGGTTTACACCCATATATACATTCTTGGCGATCATTCCTCCGATTAATGCTTTTCGGGTGCCCGCCAGATTTATCTACCTGGCCACTTTTTGCTTTGCGGTTCTCACCGCTATGTGTGTGGATTCGATGACGAGTCAAGACCGGCAGCTTCCGCTCAGGCGAATCCTCTTCGCTTGCCTTGTTGTATGTACCTTCCTTATTGGGGTCCTAGCCATCTTTTCCTTTCAGTCCGGACGGATTGGAGAAGGTCTAATGACCAGAACCTTAGAATTCTACTCTCACTACTTTTCCTATTGGGCGCCCGGTCCTTTTATGTCGAAACTTTCTCCAAAAGAATTTAGCTCACACTTCTCACGGAATCTTAATCAGGCGATCTCTTTGTCGAATCCGTCGCTTTTTATGCCGGGTATATTTCTCGCCGCTTCAGCCCTTTTGTTAATAGGCGCTAGGTTTTTGAATGTAAAACGCGAAATCTTCCAAGGACTTGCTTTCTTATTGGTTGCGATCGACCTGTTCTCCTTCGGCTATTCATACAATATCGCAGCATCGGCGAAGCTAGCCTTGTCGGAACCACGGGTGGCCAAGCTTTTTCAAGGTGAGAAGAGCGCCTATCGTATCTTTGTCTTGCCGTTTAGAGCTAAAGAGGCAGAACAAAAGGAGATGCTCATCCCGAATAGTAATCTACTGTGGGGCGTTAGGTCGTTCGCTTACTATTCCCCGTTAAGGCTTAAAAGGATGAGCAATTATACCAAGGCTCTAATAAGAGATGTGATACAAGGTCACACCGGGCTGATGACATATGCCAACATCAAGTATGTGATAACCAAAATCCCGTTACCGATAGGTAGGCTCGATAAATTCGCCGAACATAATGGAATTCAAGTGTATCGTAACCGCCAGGTCTTGCCCCGAGCCTTCATAACATCAGAAGTCAAGCTCGCCAATTCGCCAGGAGAAGCTTTGTCTGCTCTACGGGAGAACGAACGAAAGGCTCACGCCATTGGAATAGTCGAAAGCGATAAAGACCGATTTCCCACTCCGCTCAATCCATCGCCCGAGGGATCCATTGAATTCGTTTCGGAAAGCACAAGAAAAATAAGGCTTCGCGTGGAGGTCTCGGATGATGCCCTGCTAGTCTTTAACGAGAATTATTACCCTGGATGGAACGCTTTCATCGATGGGGCAAGAACATCTATTTATCGAACCAATTATCTGTTCCAAGGAATTGTTGTGCCAAGCGGAACTCATACGGTTGAGTTTCAATTCCGACCTTTCTCTTTTATAATAGGTGCATTGATTTCTGGGATTTCCTTTATCGCGTTTTTAGTACTGTCTGCCCTCTTATTTATAAAGCGGAAGCCCACCCCCTAGAGCTCTATGGCTCTGATGACTAATCTATATTGATTGGGAAAGAACGATCAGGCTCCTCAATCGTGTCGGATCAGGCCCGGGATTTGTCCCCATAGGCCCTGAGTCTGCCGACACAACATGGATAGCAAGGATGTGTAGGACGATGAAATTGCTTCCTTTTCCGTGAAGTGGCCGAGGTGACCATGGCCTGAGAGCGCCAATATTAATTGCAACCTCTTGAAGATAACCGATGATGAAGCTTTTAAGAAGCGGGGTTTCTTTTCGAACTAGGGCTTGGTATCTTTTCTGGGCGGACTCCGATCCCCATAAAGAGGCAAGAGGTGTAACGGTTGGATCATTGTCTGGTCTGTTGAACCATGCAGTCCACCACGGCGAACCGGCCCACTGGGAGGGGTGTTCTCCAAGATGGCTATGGACTCTACGGACCGAAATCGGCTCGACTCTTTCATCCCCTCTCGGTATAGGGTGTCGGGCAAGGCCTGGGTGGCCGTTCTCATACTGGTTGCTTCTGGTTATCTGACTTTCACGGGCCTAGACAACACCTATTTTTGGGATGACGAGGCGGAAATGGGCATTGTGGCAAGGAATTTTCTTTCTACCGGTCAGCTTACAGCATGGGACGGGCGCAATCTCTTTGCACCTCGCAATGGAAAGACGCTGACTCGCGAATTAACCGTCAATGAACCGCCGCTGTCCTCTCTTGTGACAGCTTTGTCGTTCCGTCTTCTCGGTATCTCGACATGGGCGGCCCGCTTTCCTTTCGCCATTGCCGGCTTAGCAACATTGTTCGTTTTTGCCATGATTCTCAGGGAGGAGTTCGGAACGCAATCTTGGCTCTGGGTCTATGCCCTTGGATCTCTTGCGCTTTCCGTAACGTTCCTCCTCTTTATCCGGCAATGTAGGTACTATGCCCTCTCCCTCCTGTTCTCTTCTCTTACCTATTACGCATACCGAAAGTGCTTGGCCACGAGGCATCTCTTGTGGTTCATTATCGTCGGAATCTCATCTATTCTCCTTTTCTTCAGTAACTATCTCGTAGGCGGCGCCTTTCTGGGTTCTCTGACCATCCTTCACCTGGTCTTCCATCGGAAATCTTTTAGCATTATTGATTGGGGGAAAATGGCCCTTAGTGTGACCATATTTGCAGGCGCGACAGTGCCTTATGGGGTAACCCATAGTATCTGGTACCGCCCAGCCCAGATCATGGGACCACCTGAGCCTTGGCTCGCCCGGAAGCTGACGGTGCTATGGTGGAACCTAATAGATATCGACCGAATATCCGCCCTTCCATGGGTAACCGTAGTGCTGCTCACCTTCCTGTTGATCCTCCGGCGTGAGAGAAAGCTGGGTAGAATAACTCTGGAGTGGGCTATCGTTGGTCTTGGAAATGTAATAATTGTTGCCCTAACATCCCCCCAGCCGACAAATGTACCAACAGTGGCTGATGTCCGATATTTGATAGCCTCCCTCCCATTTTTTGCAGGCTTCACCGGAGTCTTTATATGGTTGCTCCATCAGTGGAAGAAGCCCCTCGGCCCTGTCATGCTAGCCGCACTGCTATGCTCCAACGTTTTTACAATTAATATGTTAGACAACCGTATAATAGGTGGAATGACCATTATAAAGGGTGCTCGGTGGCTTCTGCCTGCATACATTCGAGAAGTCCACAACAATTATCCAACCTCCATTGCTGTCGCTTCCAACTTCTTAAACAAGAATGCAAGGCAAGACGATTTAGTGTACGTGCTTCCGTCGGAATATAACTGGCCCCTTCTGTTCTATGTTGGCGAGAAGATCAAGCTCTGCTGCTTCCTAAATGAAAAATCTCCGCTGTCCAAAGAAGATATGAGAAAGCTCCAGGCTCCCTTATTCATTGACGAGCACTATCCCGATTGGGTTGTTGTATTTGGTGCCCATCCAGAAGCTTTGAAGATGGTGCGGGCCTTCTCCCGCCCTCATCTGAGGGGGCTACAGGTTGTGAATTTCAATTACCAATTGGTTCAAACATTAGACGCCTATTGGCGTCAAACCCAACGCCCGGAGCTATTTTGGCATTCTTTCGGCCCAAAGACAGATTTCGACCGCGACCGATTGGGCGTGTACATATTTCGACGTGCCAAGTACTAGGGTGTGGAATTCGCATCACGAAGAATGAATACTTCGTTTCTCTAACATTTATAAACTATGTGACAAAAGAAAACGCGTGTCATAGTGGTCCAGGCCGTTTGAGCAGTAGAGGTAGAATCTAAGCTTGCGGCGCTCTCAGCCGTTGCCTGGCTCGGCTCTGAGAGGCTGGGTTCACGAAAGGTCTACCCGTTGGGTACGAAGTTACAAGCCCCCTTGAGACGAGCCCCCCGAGAGGGGATGGGTCTAAGCCCAAACGGATGCGGGTCTAAATAAAAGTTATGGCTTCCAGGAATCAGCAGCGGATTGAATCCGCAACTCCGCCTCGCCTAATAATATCTCCCAAGATTTGGGTAGCGGTTTTTGTCTTTGTTGCATCAGGATACCTGGCTCTCACTGGCTTAGACAACACCTATTTTTGGGACGACGAGGCTCGGACGGCTATCGTCGCGAAGAACTTTCTTGCCACCGGTCAGCTTACGCTTTGGGACGGTCGCAATCTCCTTGCATACCAGCGTGGAGCAGGGATGGAGCCCGGGCTGAAGGTCCATTACTTTTCGTTGCACTATCCCGTCACAGCCTTATCGTTCCGACTCTTTGGTGTCTCTACATGGGCGGCACGCTTCCCGTTTGCCATTGCCGGCTTAGCAACATTGTTCGTTTTTGCCATGATTCTTAGGGAGGAGTTCGGAACGCAATCTTGGCTCTGGGTCTATGCTCTGGGTGTTCTGGCCTTTTCCGTAACGTTCCTGCTCCATATTCGGCAATCCAGGTATTATGCTCTATCGTTACTCTTCTCCGCTTTTAGCTATTACCTATACCGAAGGTGCCTCAGAACTCGGCACATAGGATGGTTCATCCTCCTCGCAATCTCATCCATTGCCCTCTTCTACAGTAACTATCTGGTCGGGGGCGCGTTTCTGCTCTCTCTAGGCATCCTTCACCTAGTGTTCCATCGGAGCGATTTCGGCATCAAGGACTGGGCCAAGTCGGCTCTTTCGGTGACCATTTTCGCCTGCGCTACGCTTCCGTATATCGTAATCCACAGGAACTGGACCCTCGACATGATTATGGGACCACCCCAGCCTTGGCTCGAGCGGAAACTAACGCTTCTATGGTGGAACCTCAGAGAGGTCAACGTGATATCGGCCCTTCCCTGGATGATCCTCGCCTTGCTCGCACTGGCGTTGATCCTCCATCGCCAGAGGAAGCTAACGCGAATTGCTCTTGAGTGGGCGACCCTTGGCATTGGCAATGTAGTCGTTATTGCGCTGGTTTCCCACCAGCCGATACGCAAACTAGGGATTGCTGAGATTAGGTTTCTCATAGCTTCCCTTCCTTATTTTGCGGGACTTCTCGGAATTCTATGTTGGCTCGTCCATCAGTGGAAGAAGCCCGTCGGTATCCTCATGTTCGTCGTGCTGGTGTGCTCTAATCTCTTCACCTTGCCTCTGTTTGGCAGGGATTTTCAGTGGCTGTTGCCCGCCTATGTCCGAGAGGTCCACCATGAGTATCCCTCCTCCGCTGGTGCCGTCTCCGAGTACTTAAGCAAGCATGCCAGACAGGATGATCTTGTTTATGCTTATCCAGAGTATTTTAGTGGCCCTATCATGTTTTATGTTGGTGACAAGGTCAGGCTCTGCTGCCTTCTGAATAAAAAATCCCCACTCTCGAAGGAAGATCTGCGGAAGCTTAACGCGCCCTTGTTCAATGACGAACACTACCCAGACTGGTTTGTAGCATTTGGTCTACACCGGCCTGCGGAAGGCATGTTGCTGCACTTCTCGCGCCCCCATCTGAAGGGGCGAGAAATTGTAAGATTCAAGTATCGATTGGCTGAGAGACTAAACATTTACTGGGACCAGACTCAACGGCCTGAGCTACCTCGGCACTCGTTTGGGCCCAAGACGGATTTTGACCGAAATCGAGATGTTTACATCTTTAAACGTGTTGAGGACTAGTGTGGGAGAGTCACCCCCTGTGGCCGCGTCCCGCTTGACAAAATACCCGAAAGCCAGTAGAATTTCTCGGTTAATAATCTTAACCCCTATAGGCGAGGAAAGCCTAATGGTGCAGATGATGAAGCATGATGAGGTAGTGTACACGGACTTGGAAGAGGGCGCGGTTCTTCTTCATCTAGAAACTAGATTTTACTATAGTTTAAATGAGGTCGGGCAAGCGGTCTGGCGTTTGCTTGATTCCGCTGAAAACCTTGAAGACATGCTCGAGAAGCTGGCGGAAGAGTATGAGGTCGACGGACAATCGGCAAAGGATAGTGTGTCCAGATTTCTCCAGGAGCTCGAGCGTGAGAAACTGGCTCTTCCGCATCGTGAAGCAGAAGGTGAGCGGCCACACCAAGGGTCAGCCAGCGCGCCGGCACCATCCCAGCAGAAACGGCCTTTTGTCGAACCTGAGTTAATCAAACATGATGAGCCACTTCACGAAGTGGTCATGAATCCCTTTGACCCTCAGCTTCCATTGGCAGAATAGTTAGGCCCAGCTTGTCGAGGTGAGGGGGGGCCTTGATACCCAAATGCGCCCATTTCTCCTAGCCTAGGAAACGGTATGCTGAGCCGGGACACCGCAAACAATCCGCAAAGCAGTTGGGTCGTTTCCTGCCAACTCCATGGTATATCCATACAAGTCTACGGCGATCATCCTGAGGTCCGGACATACGCCGAAGAGTTCTTCGCGCCAATGGATGGCAAGGATGGCCACGCACCCCTTTTCGTTCTAGAGTTTCACCTCAACCTCTATGACGGGGAACCAGACCGGTCGATGCCCTCCGGATCAAAGGCGTTCGTCCAGTTTGCTAACGTCTCATGCCTTAAGGAGGGAACGTTGTTCTCTTTCCACACGAAGGACGGCTCCTTTCTGAAGGTGGATGTTGAGGCTGGTAGAACATGGGGTCTCCTCTCAAAGGAACTGCTAGTGGCCCCGCGTTATGTCTTTAATGATTTGCTGATGGCGCCCTTAATGGAGATGTTGAAGGAGCGGGGGTTTTTCGGCCTTCATGCCGCCGCCCTGACGAAGGAGGGCACGGGCTACTTATTCCCTGGTGATTCGGGAACAGGGAAAACCACCATTGCCCTTAGCCTTTTAAAAAATGGGTTTCAGTACCTAGGGGACGACAAGGTGCTTTTGAGAAGAGAGGACAACGGAATTGCTGCTCTGGCTTTTACACGCCGCTTCAACATTGACCCGGACATCAGCCTTCACTATCCGGAACTCGGTTTCTTGGAAGACCTCAACCCTCTCCCTGGTACCACAAAGCGTCCTTTTGATATCTCAAGGGTGTACCAGGACACATTCCTCCCCCGTTGCAGCCCAAAGCTTCTGATCCACCAACATAAAACGTCAGCCTCTAAGAGCCAGACCTCTCGGCTTACATCTAATGACTCCTTCGCTCGGCTCGCCAATCAGACAATCCCATCCTTGCGGAAGGAGATAACTGAGAAGCAGCTTCAGCTCCTTGCTGACCTCGCCCGAGGCACGGAAAGTCACCTGCTCCATATCGGTGAGGATCTAAACGGGGCCCCTGAGCGCTTCTTGGAACTGCTGCCCCGCACCTGAGGGCAGGCCCGTTGCGGAGGAAGATTGGAAAAGAGAGCTACTTCCTTTGTGTCTGTCATCATCCCGGCCCTGAACGAGGAAAAGACTATCAGGGAGTGCCTGAGCTCGCTCCTCAAGATGGACTATCCGCCAGAACGGAGGGAAATCCTGGTTGTGGATAACGGCTCGACGGACCGGACCGCTGAGATCGTCAAGAGCTTTCCGGTTAGGTATATCCGAGAAGAGAGGCGGGGGGCGTCCTCTGCCCGGAACAAAGGGATCGAGGCAGGCAAAGGTGAAATCCTCGCCTTCACCGATGCCGACTGCATTGTGAGCCGGGGATGGCTTTGGGAGCTGGTTCGGGCCTTCGACGAAGAGGGAGTGGGAGGGGTAGCTGGGGAAATCGTCGCCTACCCTCCTAAGACGCCAGCGGAGTGGTACGCAGCCAGAGTCAGGCACTTGTCCCCTCGGAAATATCTCTCCCGCCCTCTCCTGCCATTCGCCGTATTCGCGAACTTGGCTTTCCGACGGGACGTGTTCGACAAGATTGGTCTCTTGGATGAAACTATCCTCGAGGGCGAAGCGACGGATTTTTGTACGCGGTTCTTCCGAGGTACCGGCTTGAAGCTCGAGTATGCACTCAAAGCGATCGTGTTCCACCGTCATCGTGCTACAGCGTGGGAGTTCTTTCGACAGCAGTGGAATTACGGGAAGGGCCACGCCAAGCTCTACATCAAGTATCGGCAGGAAATCCCATGGGGCTGGCGGAAGAGTTTTCTCGCTTATCGAGAGTTGGCCAGAGCGGCCTGGGGGCTGGCAAAGAGCGTTTTGCGTTATGGCTTCAAAGGCGATCGGGAGGATTTCTACTTCTATTATTTCGAGTTCCTTAAGAAGCTGGCCGAGAGACTAGGATTTATCAGGCAAAGCATCAGTCAAGGCTACCTGTATTTTTGAGTGGTCAAGAAATGCCAGAGACTTATTCTTTTCCTTTCGTTTCCGTGATTATCCCGGTCCTGAACGGGGAGCGGACCATCAGGGAGTGCCTGGTTTCGCTGCTTAGAGTGGATTATCCTCCAGGGCGGTGGGAAATCCTGGTAGTGGACAACGGCTCGGCGGACCGGACGGCTGAGATTGTCAAAAGCTTTCCGGTTCGGTATCTCCAGGAGGAGCGGCGGGGGGTATCCCATGCACGGAATCGGGCGATCGAGGCCAGCAAATGTGAAATCTTGGCCTTCACCGACCCGGACTGTGTGGTAAGCACCGGGTGGCTCCATGACTTAGTGCAGGCCTTCGAAGAAGAATGCGTGGGGGGTGTGGGGGGGGATCCTTCCCTACCCATCAACTATGGGCGGAACTCAGCCACACTCGTGCTTGGCGGGAGGGGGAATGAATGAACATCCTTCTCTCACCGGTTTCCTATCTCCCGCAAAGGAGTGGAGTCCCGATCATCGTCCAAAACCTCGCCAAAGCCTTTGTGAGAATGGGGCATAATGTTATCATCGTCACCCCAAAGCTGGACCAAGCTCATCCTTCGTTCGAAATTATCGATGGGATCGAGGTTCACCGTATGCCATTTGTGTTTCCCTGGCGACTGCTCTGGCAAAGGCCCAAGGAAAGTCGCCTGCAATTCTGCCTTCGTTGTCCCACTGACATCCAGCGGCTTGTTCGACTCATGGATAAAAAACAAATTGAGATCATTGACATCCATTCCTTAACTGGCCCCCATCTTCCTTATATGATTTTTGCGAAGTTATTCTCGAATCGCCCATTCGTCGTGACCCTTCAGGGCAACGACTTTCTCCAATTAAACACGCAGCACAGTAGAATGCGGCGGATGCTCCTACGCTATTCCCTTCGAAGAGCAGAACAGATTACCGCCGTCTCATCTCACGTAGCGAGTGAGGCAGCCCGATTCTGGCCAGAGGTCTCCGGTAAGATTGTGACGATTCCCAATAGCGTTGCCGTTGATGAGTTCGGCGGGCCCGCATGCTTTCCTTTTCCTTCTCCGTATCTCCTGTCGCTTGCTCGCTTGAACCCTCTAAAAGGCCATGATGTTCTACTAACAGCGTTTCGGAGAATCGCTGAGCGGGAAAAGAACATTCACCTTATCATCGCTGGTGATGGTCCTCAGAAAATTCGCCTGCACGCTATTACCCTGGCATTAGGCTTAAAGGATCGGGTTACGTTCCTCGGGGAGGTAGGCCGAGAGAGAGTCAAGGAGCTGCTAGCCGGGTGCGAGTTCCTTGTACTCCCCTCATGGAACGAAGGGATACCGGTGGTGGCCCTGGAGGCGATGGCATCTAGGAAAGCCGTCGTCAGCACGCATGTTGGCGGAGTTCCTGAGATTGTGTCACACTCCGAGACTGGGCTACTGGTTCCACCTGGTGATCCAAACTCGCTGGCAGAGGCCATGCTGTCTCTGCTGCAAAATCGCGATCAATGCAAAGCGATGGGCGATAGAGGACGAGCTTTCGTGAAGGACCATCATGATTTTACCCAAACCATTGATCGGTATCTGGATGTCTATCGAAAGGCTCTCCTCCAGGCGAACGGAAATCGGATGAGACAGAAAGAAAAACCTGATCTTTGAAGCAGGCTCGAGGTCGCATGATGGGTCACACAACGCCTTTCGTTTCCGTTATAGTCCCGGTCCTGAACGGGGAGCGGACCATCAGGGATTGTCTGGTCTCGCTGCTCAGGATTGATTATCCTCCAGAGTTGCGGGAAATCCTGGTTGTGGATATGGGCTCGACGGACGGTACGGCCGAGATAGTCAAAAGCTTTCCGGTACGGTATCTACAGGAGGAGCGGCGAGGGGCCTCCTATGCGCGGAATAGAGGAATCGAGGAAAGCAAAGGTGAAATCCTGGCCTTCACCGATGCCGACTGCATTGCGACGACCGGCTGGGTCCGGGAGCTGGTCCAGGGATTCAAGGATGATGGAATCGGCGGTGTCGATGGCGAGACCTTGGCCTACCTGCCAGCCACCCCGGCAGAGCAGTACATGGCGAGGTGGAGTTGTTTCAACTACCAAGTGCGTCTCGCCAGTCCTTTTTTCCCCTATGCGATCACGGCAAATGTCGCCTTTCGCCGAGAGGTCTTTCACCAGATCGGTTTCTTTGATTCTCGTTTTCCAGCGGCAGGGGGAGAGGACATCGATTTTTCTTGGCGGTTCTCGCAGGAGACCAATCTGAAGCTTCAGCACAATCCTAAGGCCGTCGTCTTCCACCGCCATCGAAGCACCACGCGCAGTTACTTCTCCCAGCACATGAGAAACGGGCGAGCCCTTGTGATCCTTCAGTCAAAGTATCCAGCGAGGCTTCCATGGGGCTGGCGGAAAGAGTTTTGGGCTTGGTGCGACTTGGCCCTGAACGCTTGGATTTCCGCCCGAGCAGCAATCCGGTATTGGCTTGGAAGCGGCAAGAAGATGGATGTTTATGATCCCTATTTCACATTCCTCAGAAAGCTTGCCCTAAGGGTTGGCTTTATTCGGGAGACCCTGGCAAGGAGGCCTTGATGAGCAATAGGCTGCCGCAACTTGGCCCCGACGAGCGACAGCTGCTCCTAAACTGCGCCAGGCTCGAGCTGGACGGCCCTTTACTCCATCAAACCGAGGAAATCCTTCAGAGGCCCCTGGCCTGGGATACTATCCTTATCTTCGCAGAGCTTCATAGTGTTGCCCCCTTGCTCCATTACAACCTGAAACAATTCGATGGTGAAGGGCTCATTCCGCCGGAGGCACGGCGGAGGCTTCTGCAGCTCTCCCACCGCGCCGGCTATCGGAACCGTCATTACTCTCACGCCCTCCGCGAACTTCTCGAGGCCTTTGCCGAGGCCGGCATCCCCGTTATTGTTCTTAAAGGCCTGTCCCTGGTCGAGCTAATCTACAGGAATTTGAGCTTGCGGCCGCTCATTGACCTCAATCTCCTAATACCGAGAGAAAATCTGGAGGCGACGAAAAGCTTTCTCCTAAGGATGGGATACGCTGACGCAATCCGGTATCCCTTCAGAAATTTTTACCGATGGTTAAGCTCCCAGCTCATTCTGGTGAGGCCGGGGGATTTCGAGGTCCACGTCCTGCTCCAATGGGATGTGGTGAACTCGCCCAGGGTTCATGCTATTGACCATCCGCGCTTATGGGAAGAAGCCCAACCCGTTCGACTTTCTGGATGCGACACTCTCATTCCATCCGTTCACGATCTAATCCTGTACCTTTGCCTCCAACCGGATAAGCGTGGATATCTCAATGTCCCCGCAGTGCATGTGGAGGACATTGTCGGCTTCGTTTTTGCCGAGTGGACGGATAACATACTGATTCGGTTCACGGATATCTACGAGGCCATCAAGCACCATCAAGGAACCATCGACTGGGAGGTTCTGATCGAGCGGGCGAGAGCCAGCGGCACTGAGGGCTCAGTCTACGCTAGCCTCCATTGGGTCACAAAATTGTTGGGCCAAGTAGTCGAGCCGTGGGTGCTCGATTCACTTCGTCCTCCATCTCCTCGTCGCTTCCGAAAGTGGCTTTTCGAAGCCATCGTTCAGGAGCCAAAGGAAGCTAGATCAGCAACAGCTGTTAAAGATGCCTTCAGGGCTTGGTGGCTGAAGATGCAGAAGCGTTCACAGCTTCGACTAATCAACCTCCTCGGACTCCTCGAATTTATCTTCCCCCGCCGGGACGAGATCAAGCCCTATTACCGACTTCGTCCGGAGAGCGCGGTATTTTCCGTCTACCTGATACACGTAGCCAAATCGCTTTTCCGGAGCGCCCTTGGCTTCCCCCCGTGGCTCTATTGTATGCTCACCAGGCGTAGGTCGTCAGCGACTCTCTCCGAAGAGACTCCCTCCCGAGAAGCCAGTCACCCATGAAGATCACGTATTTACTCCAGAACCCTGGGATCGCTAGCCGAACGCCGGAGGGGTGGAAGTCGGCTGTTATTGCTGCCCGACCGGATGGCTGCTATGATGAAGAAGATTTGCGAGAGGTCGCCGACTCGGACTTTCTCGTCGTGGGGCTGGAGCCGGTTCCCGAAACCCTCTTCGCTCGCGCCAAAAAGCTTAAACTCGTCCAGCGTCTTGGGGTTGGGTACGATAACATCGATCTGGAAGCGGCGGCCCGGTACGGGGTCCTGGTCTGCAACATGCCGGATTTCAATGCAGCTACCGTTGCCGAGCACACCATCATGTTGATTTTGGCTCTACTCCGCCGGGCCTTCGAATCGACCCTCCTGATGAAAGCCAGCCAATGGCCGCTTACGACCGTCATTTCCCAGGGGGTCTTCGATCTCCAGGGTAAAACACTGGGGATAATCGGACTCGGTGAAATCGGTCGAGAGGTAGCAAGGCGTGTCAAGCCATTTGAGGTGAAAATCTGCTATTACGACAGAAACCAGCTTCCCCCTGCTGATGAGATGGACCTTGATGCTTCCTTTGTTTCCCTCGACTATCTGCTGTGGCATTCTGACATAGTGACCATTCATATTCCTCTCAGTTCGGAGACTCAGCAGTTGATCGGCGAAGCCGAGCTTCGGAAGATGAAAAGTACAGCCCTCCTAATCAACACAGCCCGCGGGGCGATAGTTGATGAAGAGGCCCTTGCTGAAGCCCTTGAGCAAGGAATCATCGCGGGAGCCGGCCTCGATGTCTTTGCTGAGGAGCCCCTGGGCCCCCGACACCCTCTCCGTCGCTGCCAGAACGTCCTTCTTACGCCTCACACGGCTGGCCAAACGCGGGAAGCCATGGAGAGAATGGTTGATATGATGCTTGAGAACGTCCTGCGCGTCGCCAGAGGCGAGGAGCCGCGCTATCGTATCGAACCTGGCTAAACTGGCGCGATGCTTACAGCCCCCGAACGACAACTTATTCTGAACTGTTCCAGGGAGTCTATGGAGGCGGACCTTGTCCATCAGACCCAAGAGCTCCTCCAGACGTCTTTGAGATGGAGCAATATCTTGCAAGTAGCCTCCCAACATGGCGTTGCCTCCCTGCTTTACAAAAACTTGAAGAAAGTCGATGCGGGAAGAGCTATACCCGATGAGGCCAGCCGAAAACTCCTTCAGCTTTACAATAGAACTGCACTACTAAACCACCTTCTGTTTAAATCCTTGGGTGAGCTTTTGGAGAGCTTCACTCGTGCAGGGATAAAGGTCATTGTCCTTAAAGGTCCATACCTAGCGCAGCTCATCTACACTGATTTTGCGTCACGGCCTTTTCGGGACCTCGACCTGCTGATCCAGAAGGAAGACCTTGAGAAGGCCAGGCAGATGCTCGTTGAAGCCGGATATACCTTGATGCCGGGCCTCCTCGCCGACGGGTTCTTCCAGCAGCACCACTTTAGCTTACCCTTCCTCAAAGAGGATGGGGTGGCAAAGACCTACCTGGAGCTTCATTGGAACCTTGCCGATCAGTTTATGGGATGCACACTCGACATGGAGGACTTATGGGCAAGGGCCCATCCCGCTGTCCTTTCCGACCACCACGCCTCTGCTTTATCTCCTGAAGACCTCATTACCCATCTCTCCCTGCACCTAGACATGCATGGTTACCTTAATCGGGTCATTATCGGCCGGGGCGATGAGCCCCGCTTCATCTTCAACCCACTGAGCGAAAACCGCCTGATATGGTTTACGGACATCTTAGAAGTCATCGACCGTTACCGATCCGGGGTTGACTGGGCGGCCCTCGTGGAGCGTTCGAAGCAGACGGGAACTGCAGGGTCGGTCGCTACAAGTCTTACGCTGCTAAACCTCCTGTTCGGGCCTGTAGTGGACAGAAAAATACTGAAGGAGTTGGATTTGCCTCGAACCTCATTAGTGAGGCGAAGTCTGCTTAGATGGTTCTTGACCGATTTCGAAAAATCGGGTGAGCATTATTCTATGTTCCTATCATTCTTACAATCGAAGCTGCTGGAGACAAGGAAAGGGGTTCAGTTCCGCCTGATTAGATTAGTGAGCCTATGGGAGTATATTTTCCCCTCCTACGATTTTGTGAAAAGGCGATATAACATTGCGAGCAAGGGCACGGTGGGTTTTTTCTATGTCCTCTACGTTCTAGCAGCTATCGCACATTGCGTCAGCATTTCTCTCCACATAGTATATTACTTCCTAAAGAAGAAGTTAGGGAAGCCTGTTCCGAGGCCGTCATAAGGACCCGAGGGAAGCCGGGCTGGATCGGGCCACCTCCCCATGTTTGCTTTAGGAGCGGCAGGCTTTCTTCAGGGTTCTTTAGGTTCCCATCGAATGGGACAGGCAAAAATAACTAAATTATAGAGACTTTGAAGAAAACGATTCTAAACAGCCCCCTGGATGCCCCCAAGGGTATTTGGGGTTCCCTGTGAGAGAAACGGCCTTGCACGAAGACCAGCTTTCCGATGAGCTCCAAGGCTTGCTCCGCACACTCTTTCGGGGTGGAGGGCTGGCCATGGCAGGAACTGTCTTGCGCCGCCTCTTCGGCATCATCTCCATCATCATCTTCACCACCTTCTTGGGCGCTGGAGGTTTCGGGGCCTACATGCTCCTGCTTGGCGCCGTCACCATAATGAGTGTGATCGCGGCAATGGGCCTCGCTCCAGGCACGATGAGGTTCGTCGTCCAGAAGAGAACAGAGGGACAGGCTGACCAGGTGGCAGGCTTGGTTCGGACGGCCTCGTGGGTGGGGTTCGCCAGCTCCGTGGTGGTGGTCCTGGTAGGGTGGGCTGCTGCGGGCCCCATAGTGGCACGGATATTTCACCAGCCAGAGCAGGTTGGCCTCCTCCGGTGGATGATGTTGGCGGTGCCGGCGTCTGTGCTCTGCTCGCTTTGGCTTCATGCGACCATGGGCTTTCACCGCATGGAGGAGACATTCTGGATAAGCGACCTCTTTGGGCCCTCCACCCGCATCGGTTTTTTCTTAGTGCTCATACTTGGGGGCTTCAGCCTCGGGGCGGCGGTGGGCGCGTACATCGGCGCCGCAGTCGCCAGCGCCGTCCTGGCCCTCCGGGCTCTCCGGCGCTTGGTCCCTCCCGGCCCGGCCCGGCCGAAGCCTGGCGAGGTCTGGACCCTCCTCAGCTTTTCCCTTCCTCTTCTCGGGGCTGGCGCAGTGGGGATGATCATGGAATGGACCGATACGATGATGTTGGGATACTTTACCGCCACGTCTCAGGTCGGGGTCTATAACGTGGCCCTTCGGGTGGCGACCCTCAGCGTGATGATCCACCTCGGGTTTTCCTCCATTTTCGCTCCCATCTCCGCCGATCTCCTTCAGCGTAATAAAATGGAGAGCCTCGACCAGCTCTTAAAGATTGATAACCGCTGGGTCTTTACCCTCACCCTGCCCATCTTCGTGCTGGCCATGCTGCTCAGCCGGGACATATTGGCCATATTCGGCCCCGAGCTCACGCAGGGGAGCGTAGCGCTGATGGTTTTGACCTCCGCTCTCTTCTTCAACGCATGCACGGGCTCGTGCGGTGCCATAATTCGCATGTCCGGCAGGACTCGTCTCGCATTTGCAAATAACTGTGGGGCAGGCGTGCTGAACGTCTTGCTCAATCTGCTCCTAATTCCCCGCCTTGGCATCCTGGGGGCGGCCCTGGCGACCGGTGCATCTATAGTCGTAGTCAACGCCTTGCGCCTGGTTCAAGTCTGGTGGTTGCTTAAACTCTTGCCCTACGACCGGAAGTGGGTCAAACCTGTCGTCGCTGGCTTGGCTGGGGGCTTGGCTGTAACGGGGCTCCAGAAGATGGCGCCGCTTGCCTCACCAGTATGGAACTTGGCCCTCTCCGCGCTGGTCTTTAGCCTCTGCTTCGTCGGTCTCCTGCTCCTCCTGCGTGTCGAGCGTGAGGATCGGCTTATGCTGCGGCTGTTGCGGGCCAGGGTCTTTGGCGGCGTATAGGGTAGTCTCAAGGCTGCACCCACGGGCGTTGTCCATCTCACGCTCTCTAAGCTATAATCCACGACAGTAAATCGAGGCTTCTGTCATCTCACAAAGGTTGACCGGTATGAGAAAGCCCGATTTTTTTATCGTAGGTGCACCTAGATGCGGCACCACTGCTATGAAAAGTTATCTTGGGGAACACCCGGAGATTTTTATGCCTCGCTCTCGTCGTGAGCCCCATTTCTTCGGGACCGATGTGTATCACCAAAGGTTCATTAGAGACGAGCAAGAATATCTATCGTTATTTGCTGGAGCCAAGGATGAAAGGAAAGTGGGTGAGAAATCTGTTCGGTATTTGTATTCAGAGCGGGCAGCCGCTGATATTAAGGAATATCAGCCCTCCGCTAGCATCATCATCATGCTTCGAAATCCCGTGGGTCAGCTATGAAGGTCCTCATGCCCTTCCAGTTGCGTGATAAAATCCTCAAGGGCCTCGTGCACCTAAATATAAGTCACAAACCTCGCCCACCGATGAGACCGGAACTGAGGAGGCAGTTGCAGGAGGAGTTTCTTCCGGAGGTCGAGCAGCTCAGCCGGGAGAGCGCCGGCCTTACAAGCCGGAGGTCGCAGGTTCGAGCCCTGCTCCGCCCAGCATAAAATCAAGCACTTGCGGAAGCTGCCTCCTTGGTGGGGGGCAAAGTGTGTAATTTTCTGTGTAATTTTGGTTTTACGTTGAGGTTGTCCAGAAGCCCAACAAGCCCCTTCGTGTCCTCGGGCCTCAAGTGGGCATAGCGCATTGTCATCCTAAGGGTTTTATCCCCTATCATCTCTCCAATATCATCTAACGACACACCTAATTGGCGGAGGCGGCTGGCAAATACGTGCCGGAGGTCATGGAAGACTAGGCGGTCTAAGCCAGCCTTCTTCTTTGCTCTGTTAAAGCTGGCCCTTATACAGCGATAGGGTTCACCCTTCTCGTTCTGAAAAACAAATCCGTCATGGTGGCTGAGACCTCGTAGGACATCCAGCGCAGTCTCACAGAGTGGTACGACACGGGGCTCCCCTGATTTGGTCTTGTCTAAATAGATGAAGCCCCGCTCCATATCCACCCGATCCCACGTCAGACCAAAAATCTCGCCTCGCCTGCAGCCAGAATAGATGGCAAACTTGACGATGGGCCGGATACCTGGACTGCATGCCTCCAGCAGCCTCGCCTCTTCTTCTAGGGATAACTCTGGGACTCGCCCCTTACGTTCTGGGGGCTTCTTCACACTTCGGACAGGGTTGTAGCCCGATGGCACCATGCCCCACTCATCAGCTAGCACATACAAGCGGTTAAGGTGTAACAGCTCCTTACGGACCGTTGTGGGAGAAACTTGCTTCCCGTTTCTCTTGGTATTGCGCCGCATCTTCTTGTACATTTCAATGTCCCAGCTAGTGATGTCCTTGAGATACCTTTCACCTAAGAGCTTTGAGGCGTGAGCGATTGTGTAAGCCGGCCTAGTAGGGTCCTTAAGGTTCTGCTTGCAGTATTCTAGAAACTGCTCAGCAGCCTCATTGAATGTAACCCTAGTTTCCCTTTTCCTCAGGGCCCCAAGGTTGCCTTCGTTGAACTCACTCTTTCTCTTGGCGAGAAGTTTCCTGGCTGCCGTTAGAGTGTGCCCAACTGACTCTCTGTGGAACTTACCACCGTGCCTGAATATGATGTAGAAACTATCTCCTCTCTTATAGATGTTCCTATCTACTCGTTTAAATGGTTTACTCACCGGCTAGCCTCCCTTCATAGGCAACCTCCTCCTCTAGGCGTTGATTAAGAGTAGCGTTGAAGTGGGAGATGTCCACGAACAAGCGTCGGGTCTCATTGTCGAGAGTTGTTGCCCTGAGCTTATCTTGCCGTATCCAGAGCCGGATAGTGGGTATCGGAGTCCCGGTAAGCTCGGACAGCCTTTTAACTGTTACCCATTGGTTCGTAGACACCCTTCGCTACTCCTAACAATACACATAGAGAGTCAGCCGGTAAAGGTGCCTCTCCGTCCTCAGGCAAATAATTTGGGTCAGAGAATCTACCGAAATATGCCCCAACACCCAACTGCTCTTACAAGAAATCAAAAGGTTATACCGCTTGGCCACGATTAAAATTGCCCCAAATTCGAGGGGGTCACTAGTTTTCGGTTCTCCAATCGGGGCCATCAAGGTGTATGACATGACACATCCCCATGATCCGGCTTCGCACCCGCTCGTCGATGTCCCGGTCTATATCTGCTAGCGTTCGGTTTGTCGTAATGACCGTAAAGGTACGTTCTCTTGTTAGGTACCGCTCGTCTATGAGACGGTAAAGTAGCCCCTGTTCAAATGGTGTTGCCTCACCACGGCGCACACCGAGGTCGTCTATCACAAGGAAACATTTCTCGGTGTAAACCTCCAGCATATCCTCCACGGTTTCACGTTCGCTGAACCCTAAGCTGTATTGGTCGCGTGCCCGGCTTATCAGACATGGCACCCGGCACATGGCGAGCCATTGCTCATCGTAGCCCTTCCTCACAAAGCGGCGGGCCAATAGGGTAGCCATCAACGTCTTGCCCCGCCCAACGGGTCCTACAAGGCAGATGCCTCGCTTCGTTCGCTTTTGTGGGCTTAAGATTGAGAGAGACAGGTCCAGAACCTCTTGCCTCCGCTCGGAGGTGAACGAGTCAGCAGTCATGACATCCCGACTGGTCTTAAATACCAGGGCTCGCTCAAAGCCTGCTCGCAAAAGAATCCCTTCTGTATCACTACGTGCTTTGAGAATGAGTTCAGCTTGCTCCCTTCGCCAGGTGGGGTCTTCCACCCTTTGAAACTTCTTACTTGTAAGCGTAGGCGAAGGGGTCGTCTGGACTAACACGTCCTTGAGCTGTTCCATCTTTCTTGCCTCTCATCGCTCGACGGCTTTCTCTTTCCAAGCGGTCGAAGTATGTTTCGTCTTTGTTGCCCTTCAACGGCCTCCTAAGCTTGTTGAGGGTGGTGAAGTTATCGGCCCAACAGAAGTTGGTGCCAGGCTTCGGCTCGACCTGCATCTGTGGGTATAAAACGGTTCGCCGAATGACCTCGATTGACTTTCCATCGAGACGATGGCACTCATCAAGCACATCCGCCCATTGCTGTCTCCAATTTCTCGATAGTTTGGAGGGGACGTTGCCATTCGCTTCAAGCTGTTCGTGGAACTCTTCGGCCAGTTGGACTTGCCATGAATCTGAGGGGAATTTCTGGGATAGAGGATATTTGGAACCCCGTGTATATTGCTTAATGTCTATACTGTCTATTGAGTTCCCCCTCCTGGGGGACACTTTTGTCCCCTTCTTGGGGGACACCTTGTCCCCTATCTGGGGGACACCTGTTATTGTCCCCCTCCTGGGGGACATCGGCCAACGGGTGTAATCCTTCTGCACCCCGTAAGTGACCCTTCTTCCCTCGCCACCCTTGAGAAGAACATTCTTAGAGACGAGTTGGCCTAGTAGCCGGTGACATCGCTTTCTCGGTATCCCTGTCACGCTCTCGAATTGGCTTAGCGGGATGCGGTCCATTGTTTTGTTGAACCCATAGGTTTTTCGGATGACGGCCCACACGATCCTAGACTCCTCACCCGAAAGCCGAGTAGCAATCAGGGCTTCAAGAAGCTCATCCGCTATCCTGGTGAACCCATCTTCCAATTGTGGACTTGCTTTCGACGTCACCGCTTACCCATAGCCTCCAACAGGGCTCTTTGGCACTCCGAGCAGGCCAACGATTGGACTAGTCCCTCGAAATCGAGGTCACGTAGCCGCCGAAGCTCTTTATCTCTTGAGCGCCATCGGCATCGGTCACTGCAAAAAATCTGGTTCTTTCGTTTACGCCCAAGCCGTCGGTTACATCCTGGGCGACCGCAGGTGTCGCTTTCTACTTTCCCCATCTGCGCTCTTCTTCCATTTGATCTGTGTCTGAGTACCTTCTTCCCGTGTCCACGGATTCTGTGCGATTCTAGGCTCCTTCCTGGCGCATTCCTTGATTGATCCATAACCTTGCTCCCTTGACATGGACGTGGGGGATGGCTATATAATGAAAAAAGCCAGTTGGTGAATCCCCTTTTCGCCGCTGGTTGGTCTCGCTAGCCCCCTTGCTTCGCCGCCGGGGGGCTTTTCTTCTTGCCCGCTACGCCTATTGGTCAGCGTTGTCGTTAACCGCTAAGTCGTGGCCCCTCGGGAGGCGGAGTCTATCTCGGACTCGCCTGGAGAGCTCAACAGCGCGGTCCCGATCTCCAAGCTCACGCGCCACCTCCTCCAGAAAGAGCGATATGACCAGCTCCAAAAATTTGATATGCACGAGGCCACGCTGGACCTCCAGCTTCCCCCGCCGCTCGATGAGCTTGCCTTCCTCCACGATGTAGCGGTGCAGGGTATCTCGGGTGTCCTTGTCTATGCTGCCGAGGTCCACCACGGCCCCTGTGAGATGAAGCCGCAGGGCTTGGAGTTCGGCGATTCGGAGGTCGAGTGATAAAAGCTCGGGGTCGTGCTTGAGGGCTTCGACCCTTTCCTCCAGCCCTGCAACGGGAAACTTGGAGTAGCGTCCGTGGATGAAGTTGGGAGAGGTAGGACCGCGTGGCGTCAGTCCGCCGTGATGCCGGCACTTGTCGGAGCCTGTTACTGCCTGAGCTCCACACCGCTTTTTAGTTCTCTTGCTGGTTGCTGTGCATCTCATGGGGTTACCCAAAATTTCCCGAGTTCATGGGGTTACCTAGGACGTCAGAACACTTGGCCAAGACCCGCTTAACGAGGGAAGCTGCCTTATCTTGACAGCCAAGCTCACCCGCGAGCTCATCCAACAAACTCACAGTTAATTTTTTAATGAAATTGGACACCAGATCGATGTTAACCACCTGTGCCGGCTGCCCAAGCCCGTCCCACCGCTGGTATACTAGCCGGGCAGCAGCCACGTCGCCCTCGATGGCCTTGTCGAAGAGCGCTGTGTCCGTCTTACACAGCCACTCGGCCCTTGCTGCACGGCGAAGCTCACGGGCTTCAAACCACAAACCCTCATCTCTAAGGTATTTGTAAAGCTGCCGCTCGGTGATGCCGACCAGTTCTGCAATTTCACGACGTCGTAAATGGTCATTGGCGGGATCGACCATTATCTGAACGATTTGCTCTCGTCTTTGCTGCGAGCGGGAGGGCCGATTTTCTGAACTTTTCTGAATCATTTCAACTGCAACCGGCCGCGCTCTGGGCCTTCGGTTTTCTTACCCTTCGGCGCAGCCATGCTCGAAGCATGTCCTGGTCGTATCGAACGGTTCCCTCAATCTTCAGATATTCAGGCCCTGCCCCACGACACCGCCACGTGCGAAGGGTTGCCGGGCTCAATCTCAAGAAATTGGCAGCCTCTGCAGTAGATAACAGCTGTTTGTTCATTGTTAACTCCTTTAAGAAAAGTATAGGTGTCGGCACAAATTATGTCAACGAAAGAAATCAAATATCACCCTATAAAAACAATATGTTACATGTACTATCATATGGAAGATGATTGTACCGGGCTGATTTGGATGGGTTTTGGTGGCTAGGTTGTTATTTTTTTTGAGAGGTGAATTTTTTTGCCAATATGCGGAAATCGGCTTCGGGAAGCATTAAGAAGTCCTCGTATTCACCATCAAAGATTCCTTGCTTCTTCATCTCTTTGAAGTGCTCCATTCTTTTCTCTTCAAGGAACTTTCTTTTTTTCTCGTCCTTATCTTTTACCGCACTAACCTCCTTTTTTACTAATGACCGATGCTCTTTAAGCCTAGATTCAAATGATGAACGTTTTCCTTTGAAGATACCTTCCTTCGTCGCATCTTGATATAGCTTGTCGATCGCCTTTTCGCTAAGGCTTCCATCGTACTCTCCGGTCATATGCTTGCGAACGAAGAAGCTGGTGAGAGCGGCGGAAGCGGTTGCCTTTTTCTTTAACTGGCCAAACGACGGCGGGACTATTGCTAGGAGCTTGTCAATCTCCTGAAGCGCACCTCTAATTGTTTCCGCTGCTTCGCGGAAATCCGGGCCCCATTCGACTAATTGGTTAAAGGCCCAATTTAATTCGCTGAGTATTTCAACGACCTCTCTGTCATACAGTGCCGTGGTCTTATATTTCCTGATGTGTTCTATCGCTGGACCTATGTCACCCCCCTTCCATGTCCGATGGGCGGACAGCGCCTCTTTGTACCTACGGCCCTCTCGGCGCTGAAGGTTGGGACGGTCTTCCTTTAACTGCTGCTCTTGGTCCTTCCTGGAATGTCTGGGGTCGAACCATCCATAACTGTGAAATATTTCGAGGAGCTTGTTGAGTTCTTGAATATCCACTTGCCGCCTCCCGCTTTGGCAGCTTCCCGCTTCTATGGTGGGTTGGGCGGCTCTGAGCCTGCGGGATTAGGCTCCCGGCGTCCCGGTGAGCCGCCCTTCGATATAGTCCAATCTTACCAGTCCGGGCCTACTTGGTCAAAGACCACAGACCACGCCTTATAACCTCCGTGCTTCGTCCTGGGCAGACATAAGCTCGGCTAGATGCTTTGTATTGGCTCCGAACGGCGGACGGCTTGGAGGTCGGAAGCCACGGCAGGAACGGTCAGCAGGAAGGTCAAGAGGGCGGTTATGAGAGTTGTAAGGACGGGCATGGTATTACATCTTTAGCTTTGGAAAGATGTGTATTGTAATGCTAAATTATAACTGGTAAGGCTTGTGCTCGGTCCTCCATTCTATTCCGAAGTAATGAAAGATAATCGTGAAACGGATGTTCTTCATTCCCACGGAGGTTGAGGGGTGTTTTAAGCTCTCTAATTAGCTCGTCCTCTAAGCGCCACGGCTTAGCGACTTCGACCCATGAAACGAATGCATTCTCTGACATCCAGTTGGATAATATAGCCTCACCATCATCAGTAAACCTGATTCTCTCGCTCTCACCGATACGGCGTAACTCGATTCCTAGTTGATCAGATAGTAAACACCCTAGTGATTTCCTTAGGGTCGATCTGGAAGCGTCTCTCTTGTAGTGGGATCGAAGGCGGCCACGGAGCGTTCTTTTGCTTGACGATCTGGCCGGGCTGACCCCGACGTACATAAGGGTTAGACCATCGTGTAGGACGCAACCCTTTGTTGGAACATTCTGGGGTATCTGCTTGAAATACCAAGCATAGATCCCTGCCGAATCCGGCGCTAGTGAAGGCACTTCTTCGCGGGAAGAGAAGCGCGATGGTTTACTGAGAAGCTCCACATACTTTGACAATTCAGTTTCCGTCACTTGTCCTTCCCATAAGCAGCAATGGGACCAAGGTGTGGGTTTCCGTCCTTGTCGGGAGCGACCCTATGGCCCCCAGAAGATATTTCCATCCTACCAGCCTAAGATTGTCGGCTCAAGATTCAGATGTTGCTCAGTCATGGAGTCAAGTCCGAGGACGGATTATCTGTCAGGGGCAATTTCTGGTGAAATATGCCCCTTTCCCCTCCTACGCGAAAGTAACGATTTCCTGGGATAATCGTAACTACCAGAAACTCGTTGCCCCCTTCAGTCTTAGAG
>JALLOF010000180.1 GCA_027717595.1 Nitrospinae bacterium AH_259_B05_G02_I21
GTCCTCCACTGTATCGGGGGCATCCAACCCCCCCGGCCCTGTTCCTCTTTAAGGACGGTCAGGTCGTGGATCGGGTGGCTGGAGTGGTTCCAAAGAAGGTGTTGGCGGAAAAGCTAGACGCCTTGGTCCATTAACCATGAGACACGTAGCTTTCCTTGAAGGAAAAGGAAAGGAGTAGGACTCATGACCACCAATCACAACGGCGAGGAGGCCACGGCCACCTACACGTGCCCCACATGCGAGGAGGCGGTCGAGCGGAACCTCTTGGTCTTTTTGCGCCACACGGACCAGCACATCATTGAGACCCTGAAGGCGCTTCACCCCGAATGGGTCGAAGCCGACGGGGAGAGCCCCGCAGTGCTGGACTTCTACCGGGCCCAGTTGGGCCACGACCCATGGTGATGGTCGGACCCTCACGCGCAGGGAGCACGAAACCCATGACCACAACGAAGAACACCAACACCGTGCTGATTACGGGAGCCTCCAGCGGCATCGGGTTGGGCGTCGCCGAGGCGTACCTGGAGCGGGGCGCGAACGTCGTCCTCAACGCCCGCAACGAAGCGAAGCTCAAGGAGGTGACCGAGAAGTTCGGCCGCCCCGACCAGATTGCCCTCGTGCCCGGTGACATCAGCCTGCGCTCCACATCCCAGCATATGGTGGACGCCGCCGTCGAGCGCTTCGGGCGCGTCGATCTGCTCGTCAATAACGCGGGCCACTTCTTCCCCAAGCCTTTCACCGACTATACCGAAGAGGACCTCGATGGGTTCCTTGCAACCCATCTCAAAGGGACCTACTTTGCCTCCCAAGCTGCCGCGAACCAGATGCGCAAACAAGGCGGTGGCGCCATTGTCAACATCACGACCGTGCTGGCGCTCCGCGGGGTCACCGCCATTCCCGCCAGCGCGCCCATCGCCGCTAAAGGCGGCATGAACGCCATCACCCGGAGCCTGGCGATTGAGCTCGCCCCGGACAACATCCGAGTGAACACCGTTGCGCCGGGGATTATCAAAACCCCGATCTATGGAAGGACGGACGAGCAGTTCGAAGAGCTGAATGGCATGCAGCCGCTGGGCCGCGTCGGCCAGGTATAGCACGGCATCCACGATGTCCTTGACC
>JALLOF010000181.1 GCA_027717595.1 Nitrospinae bacterium AH_259_B05_G02_I21
ATTTGCGCCCGCGTGGCGACCCCCATCATGTTATTCCCATGAATAGGAAGATGCTTATTAATGCGACCGAAGAGGAAGAGATTCGTGTGGCGATTGTCGAAGAAGGTCTCCTGCAGGAGTTCGACATTCAAGCCGCCGCAAAGGAGCAGCTGAAGGGCAACATCTACAAGGGCAAGGTGGTCAATATCGAGCAGGGCCTCCAGGCCGCGTTCGTTGATTTCTCCGGCGGCAAGTCCGGGTTTATCTCTCTGGGCGAAATCCAGCCCCGGTACTGGTCGGGCAAGCCGTCAAGAGGTCGCCGCCGCATCGATGAGCTCCTCCAACGTGGCCAGGAGTTCCTCGTCCAGGTCACCAAGGACCAGATCGGCGGCAAGGGGGCGGCCCTGACGACCTATGTGAGCCTCCCGGGGCGATACCTCGTCCTGATGCCGGGTTCCGATTCCACGGGAATCAGCCGCAAGATCGAGGACGAGGAGACGCGCAAGAAACTCAAGAAGATTATGGACCAGCTCGACGTCCCACCCGACATGGGTCTGATCGTCCGGACGGCTGGTCTCGGCCGCACCAAGAGCGAGCTCAACAAGGACCTGAGCTACCTGCTCAAGCTCTGGGAGACCATCGACCAGAAGGGTGAGGCGGCCGCGGCGCCGGTGCTCATTTACCAGGACCTAGACGTCATCATCCGCACCATTCGGGATTACTTCACCACCGATATCAGCGAGGTGCTCATCGATAACCCCGAGGTCTGCAAGCGGGCGAAGGCCTTCTTCGCCGAAGTGATGCCTCGCTACACTCGTCGGGTCAAGCTCTATTCGGAGAAAAAGCCGCTCTTTGCGAGGCACGAGTTGGAGAGGCAGATCGAGACGATCTACGAGCGGAAGATCCCGCTGAAAAGCGGTGGTTCCCTCATCATCGAGCCTACAGAGGCGATGGTGACCATCGACGTAAACTCTGGCCGCGGCTTCCCCAAAAAGGGCATCGAGGAGACTGCCTATAAGACGAACCTCGAGGCGGCCCAGGAAGCGGCCCGCCAGCTGCGGTTGCGCGACTTGGGTGGGCTGGTCGTCATCGACTTCATCGATATGAGAGACCGCAAGCACAAGAGCGCCGT
>JALLOF010000182.1 GCA_027717595.1 Nitrospinae bacterium AH_259_B05_G02_I21
GGCTCAACGACAAGGTCCAGGCTCTCAGGCAATGGAAGGAGCTGGCGGAAGCTAGCGGCTGCGACCAGGGGTCGGCCCCGGGCCAGCTCGGCCCGGCCGATGAGCACGAGCGTCTCATCGACATTCGCCCCATCCGTGGTCCTCTCGAGGGAGAGCTGCAGCTTCTCAACCGCCGCCGCAAGCTCGCCGGCTTCAAAGTGACGTCGGCCGAGCCGGAGCAGCTCCCTGGCCGACCGCTCCCGGACCTTTGGAGGCCGGACCAGGCGGGAGAGCCTGGAGAGGACGGAGCGTCGTTTCTTCCGGCCCGCCTTAGGGGCGGGCGGTTGAGCCCTGCGTGGCGTCTCCTTCTTCGAGACCGAGGGAGAACTCACGGGCGGCGGCGGTTCAGGGAACTCGGGCGGCGGGCGGCGCTCGAACAGCGATGTCGGCCCTTCCGACGGCTCAGGCAGCGACTCTAGAGTCTGCTCCCCAACGGAGGACAGCCACGGGTGCTTGGAGAGGCGGTCCATCTGGCCCTCCACCACTTCGAGGCGACGGGCCAACTGGTCACGCTCGCGGCTAAGCGAGGAGACCTGACCCTCGAGGGTCTCCACCTGGCGCTTCACGGAGTAGGGACCGCGCGCTGTTTTCTTCTTTCTGGGCTTGGCGCTGCAGCCGGCGATGAGGACCGCCAGAGCGCTACAGCAGACGGCCATCGCCCATCCTCGTCTAGACATAACCCTTATGCACCTTCGCCATGGAGTATGGTTGAGTGTGGTGAGGTTCCCAGTCCTCAGCCTCCCGAATGCCGCCGTTTTGCGGCCCGCTGAAACTTCACCAGCCGGCTGCGGAAATAGGGCTTATCAGGGGCCTTTTTGACGGCCTGTTGGATCAGGCGGAGGGCCTCGCGGTACTCCCGGCGCTGGAAGTGAACTTCGGCAAGCGTATCCAGGAAGGTGGGACTTTCCGGCTTAATCGCCAATGACCGCTTGGACAGCTCGACGGCCTCGCTCAAGTTGCGTCCCTGAATGGCGTAGAGCCAGGCAAGCCGGTTCAAGGCCTCCGCATGGTCGGGGTCGTGCTTCAGCACATTAAGCAACTCCTCGGT
>JALLOF010000183.1 GCA_027717595.1 Nitrospinae bacterium AH_259_B05_G02_I21
GCTCATGGCCGACCGCCTCTCCTCGTCGCCCTGCACCCCGTCAAGGCGGTCGGCCATGAGCCGGACGAACCGCCCCGCCACGGTGGGTTCGGGATAGCGGCCGATGGCCTCGGCATCAAGGCGAGGATGGGCCTCGTCCGCTATACGTACAAAGTAGAAGTGAGGAGCGAGGCTCGCCTCCACCTCGTCGAGCGTATGCGCCGTCCATGAGCAATCGAGGGGCTTCAGGCCGCTGAGCGTGATGTCGAGCAAGAGGTCGGGGTCGGCCTCGGCGCGAACGGCCGCCTCAAGGGTCGAGACCTCGGGATGGTCCTCAACCGACAGGTTGAGCCGCTCGGCCCGACACCTTCCGACCGCAATCGGCTCGACGAGCGTCTCGCGCTCAGAGACGGTGACGAGCAGCGCCCGGCCCGCCCCGACGTCCCTGGGATAGAGCACCTCCGGGGCGCCGCTGTACCAGGCGCAGACCACGCCCTGGGAATAGTCGGCCGGCTTGTGCCAGTGGCCCAGTGCCAGGTAGTTGAGGCCGCTTGAAGAAATCTCTTCCGGGGTGATGGGGAAGTCGCCCTCGCTGATGTGGTCGCCCACAGCGACCGAGCCGTGGGCAAGACCGATGACGAGCCCATCTCGGCCCTGGCCGCCCACCCCCCGAAGCGGGCTCTCCGGCGAGGCGTTGGTGGTGTTCGGCCGGGCGACGATGGTCACCCCGAGCGCGGGAAGCGAGCGCTCCACGACCCCGTCACCGATGAGCAGCTGGAGGCCGGGGATGCGCTCCTCAAAGGGGACCAGGCGCCAGATAGACTCCGGCCCATCGTGGTCGTGGGTGCCGGGGGCGACGACGACGGTGACACCAGCCTCGCCCAGCCGCTGCAGGACGCCCAAGGCGACTTCCACGCTGCTTCGGCTCGGCGAAGGCGAATCAAACAGGTCTCCCGCTACGACAAAAAGCTCCACCCTGCGGGAGAGCGCCTCCTCGGCCACCCGCCTGAAGGTCTCCCCCACTTGCCGGCGGTGGTCCCTGCCCCTTGGGCCTAGATAGGGAAAGGATGCGCCCAGGTGGACATCGGCCGTATGGAGCAGGGT
>JALLOF010000184.1 GCA_027717595.1 Nitrospinae bacterium AH_259_B05_G02_I21
GGTCGGGACCGTCATGGTGGGGAGCCCGCCCTTCGTCCGGCGCATAAAGGCCCACCCGGCCGTGACACTCCTTGAGGTGACGCAGGCCAACCGCGACGGGCTGCCTGAGGAGCTCGCCACACGCCTGGCCACCGCCATCAAAGACAAGAAGATGTAGGGACAACTCCGCCTGAGGCCCGCCTCAGGCGGGTCCGCCTACAAAAAAAAGAAGGGCGCCTGAGGGGGCACCCTTCTGTGCTCCATTCGGTAGGACAATTGCCTTAAAGCTCTCTAAACGTCCTTACTTTTTGTTACTTTGGGAACGCATCCTCCGTAAACTTCTCCGCTAGCGTGTCGACCAGGAGCCTGGGCTGGCCCGAGGGGCCGACCGTACAAGCCGCGAGGATGCTGACGATGCTTACGAGTACTGCCAGGACCAACAGCCTCTTCATAATTCCTTCCTCCCTAGTGGTCGTTAGGTTGGCTGGACTATTCTCGTCGTTGCCTCCACCGTATCATATCAACCATAAACAAGGCTCTCTCTGCTCCTTCCGACTCCAGCAGAGAGATGGATGGATAAGCTATTGTACACCATCCTTGGCGGTGGATGCAAACCTCTTGTGAATGCATATGAATAGGGGTCAGACTAGCCCCCTCAGCCCTCCGTAGCCGTTCCGACGGCTTCGGATATTGTCCATCAAGATATCGGCGTTCCGTCACTTGCCTTTTGACCCGAGCCCCTTTATCTTATACTCTACTACCCTAAAGATAAAAGCCCTGGAGGAAGGTTTTCTTAATCCCCCGAGGAGGCACGAATGAGCGAGATAACGGTCGAGAAGGTCATGGAGGCGCTCAGCCAGGTGCACGACCCGGAGCTTCACCGCGACCTGGTTAGCCTCAATATGGTGAAAGACGTCAAGGTGGACGGCACGCACGTGGCCCTCACGGTGGAGCTCACGACCCCGGCCTGCCCCATGAAGGGGGAGATAAAGAACCGGGTGGATGAGGCCCTGGCGGCCGCCGGGGCGGCTACCGTTGATTTGAGCTTCGACGCCCGCGTGCCTCAGTCACGCGCCGGCGGCGAAAGGGCGGCCATAAATGGG
>JALLOF010000185.1 GCA_027717595.1 Nitrospinae bacterium AH_259_B05_G02_I21
GACCTGGCGCGGGCCCTCGGGCGGCAGTGCTTTCTCCCCTTGCCCTTGGAAGCCCCGGCCACGGCCGATGCCATCCGGCAGGCCGAGTGTTTGATCAATACGACCAGCGTCGGGATGGCGGGCGACCCACGGCTGCCCGTGCCGGCGGCCTGGATCGAGCCGCACCTGATGGTCTGTGACATCGTCTACCGGCCACTGGAGACGCCGTTGCTCGAGGCAGCCCGGGCCCGGGGAGCCTCGACGCTCGACGGCCTGGGGATGCTCATCTATCAGGGAGCGGAGGCCTTTCGCCGCTGGACCGGCCACGAGATGCCCGTCGGCATCGTCCGCATGAGACTGGAAGAAGCCCTGGCGCGCGAGGAGGCCGAACACAGCTAGCGCCCCCGGCCCACAGGTTCATTGAAAAAAACGTGTTGACACTTCCCTTGCAAGGTGTTATATGAATAGTAGTTGAACCCAGAGTTCTGTCAGTAATCGCCCGCACGCGAGTCTACTTCACGAATCTCCCTTTAGGTAGCACGAAGGCAACGTCACGCTACCAAATAATACTTGAAAGAGGGACCGCAATCAGCGAGCGAGGTTGATTAAGCCGACGGCTGATATGTCGTTCAAGTAAGTAGCGCCCTCAGGGCGTCCTCTTCACGGGTTCGCGCAGACGAGTCCTTCCTCACCCTCATCCAGGTCGTCTCGCATTGAGGCCCTGGCATGGCGTCTGCGTCCCACCGAGCCCGCATCGCCCCCCGCACGGCGATCGGGCGGAGACCAGGAGTATGGAAGCTCAACAAACGGCTATGAACATCGAGGAGTTGAAGGCGATGACGATTACTGAGCTGCTTGGCATCTCGAAGCAGTTCAACATCGAAGGGGCATCGAGCCTTCGCAAGCAAGACCTCATCTTTAAGATTCTTGAGGCCCAGACCGAGAAGGACGGTCTCATCTTCGGCGAGGGCGTGCTCGAGATTCTGCCCGACGGCTTTGGCTTCCTGCGGGCCCCCACGTACAACTATCTGCCCGGGCCCGACGACATCTACGTCTCGCCGAGCCAGATTCGCCGCTTCGACCTCCACACGGGCGATACCA
>JALLOF010000186.1 GCA_027717595.1 Nitrospinae bacterium AH_259_B05_G02_I21
GGCCTTGGGCGATGTGGCAGTCGGCGAGCCGCACGGCGGCCGCCTTGCATGCGGCATCGGCCGCGAGGATGGCCGAGGCGGCAGAGCAGGTCTCGATGACCCCGAGACTATCTCCTGCCTCGAAAGCCACCTGCTGCTTTGCCTCGCCAACGAGGGCCGGGAAGATCTGCAGGTCGGCCTTGGCCAGCAAGAGCCGATCGATGACGGCTGTCCCACCGACGTCGAGACCCGTTTCGTAGGCGATCTCCACGCTTGCGACTTCCCCGCCCACGATGATGATGTACTTACCCGGGCAAAGCGGCGCGGTCTCGATGAGGGTCACAGGGGCGACCTTCACCATGGCGTCACAGACCGTGAAGCCACGGGCGATACGGTTCAGCTCCACGGCGGCCACGGCCCACTCCTCTACCAGGTAAGCCTCGGGCAGGCGCGTCAGGGCCTGGCGGTAGGCTGGCCCGGGTAGATGGTCGAAGCCTGCGGGCGGGCGGGCGGCATCAGACTATCCGAAAGGAGCCCACCAGGGTGCAGCGGCGCTCGCGGCTGAAGGTGTAGGGGGTGGTTAGCCCTTCGCCCGTCTGGGTGGCGATGGTGTAGCTCGTGTAGCCCGCCCCGCCCTCGCCGAGGCCCGCGTAGTTCGGGCCGTTCTTCACAAAGAGGGCCGTCTCCATGGTGCGGGCCATCCGATCCATTGCGGCAACGTTGGTCGAATGGATAACGGCCGTGTGGCGGAAGCCATGCTCGGCCGCATGGGCCAGGCCGATGGCCTCGTCCACATCTTTCACCCGCACGAGCGGCAAGATGGGCATAAGCAACTCCGTCCAGACGAAGGGGTGCTCCCGGTCGGTCTCGCACAGAATGAGCCTGACCGTCTCCGGGGCCTCCACGCCGACCTCGCCCAGCAAGAGGCGGGCGTCCTTTCCGATCCAGGCCCGATTGACTGTCGAGGCGTTGGGCGCCTGGGCCTCCTGCTCGAGCACGAGCCTCTCCAGCCGCTCTCTCTGGTAGGGGTTGAGCTCGTATGCCCCGTGGGCGGCCATTCGCTCTTTTAGCTCGTCTGCCACGGCGGCCACGACGATTAGC
>JALLOF010000187.1 GCA_027717595.1 Nitrospinae bacterium AH_259_B05_G02_I21
ATGTGGACCCCTAGAATCTGGTCGGTCTCGGCATCGACGATGACCTTCACCTGGCCCACCGTCTCGCCGGCGCACATAGCCTTGCCCGAGGCTCGAAGCGGAAACCGGCCCACCAGATAGCCGAGGCCGCGCTCGGCAGCCCCTTCCTCGGTGAGGCCGACCGTTCCCACCTCGGGGATGGTGAATATCCCGGCCGGGACCACGTCGTAGTTCATCACGCGGTTTCGGCCCAAGGCGTTCTCGGCGGCCACGATGCCCTCGGTTGAGGCTTTGTGGGCGAGCAGCGGCCCGCCCACCACGTCGCCGATGGCGTAGATGGTGTCCACAGAGGCCTGCATCCGCTCGTTGACCGCAATCCGGCCCTCCTCGTCCACATCGACCCCGGCCGCCTCGAGCCCAAGATCGTCGGTGTTCATGCGCCGCCCGACCGAGACGAGCACCAAGTCGGCCTCGATCGTCTCCCCACCTTTCAGGGTTGCGAGGATGCCTCCGCCCTCCCGGCGCTCCACCTTCTCCACCGTGGTCCCCGCATGAAGCGTGACTTTGCGCTTCTTGAGCTCTCGCTCTATAAGCTGGCTCGTCTCGCCGTCTTCGAACGGCAGAGCCCGATCCATCATCTCCACCATTGTGACGCGCGAGCCGAGCTCGTTATATAGGAAGGCGAACTCGCACCCGATGATCCCGGCGCCGATGATGAGCATGTGCGAGGGGAGGTGGCGGAGCTGGACGGCGTCGTCCGAGGAGATAATGGTCTCTCCGTCGAGCGGAAAGGCCGGGAGCGAGGCCGGCGAAGAAGAAAGAATAGGGTACATCGATGACCACGCTCCTTCGGAATCCATGGACCCGATGGCCGGCGTGGCTGGCCCTCGGGGTGCTCGTCTTTTGGGGAGCCTCCACGCTGCGGGCCGCCGCCAAGGACGTGAAGCCCGCCTACGAAGCGGCGCCGGTCCTGCAAGCCGCCGACGTCCTCCCGGCGTCGCTGCTGGCAGGTCGCTACCACACCGTCGCCTACCTCGTCCCGACCACCGGGCACTTCTACCACTTTGAGCTGAAGTCCTCCTACGGCCGATACAAAGT
>JALLOF010000188.1 GCA_027717595.1 Nitrospinae bacterium AH_259_B05_G02_I21
GCCATGGGCCTTAACGACAGGCCCGAGGGGGGCTCCGTTGCTTTTCGTTCTTGACAAAAACCCTGCTTGTGGTAAAAATATACGGTTTGAGTCCATCCTTCGGCGGCGGTGTTCAGCCTTCCATTGCGCCCCATCGCCGCTGCGGCTTCGGCCCGCAGGGGAGCCTCGTGAAGCGCACGTACCAGCCCAAGGTTGTCAAGCGCAAGCGGACCCACGGCTTCCGCGCCCGCATGCGGACTCGGGGGGGGCCGCCGTGCGCTGAGCCGTCGCCGTGCCAAGGGCCGCAGGCGCCTTGCCGTCTGACGGCGAGGCGGGCTCGGCGGGCCGTGCGGCGCAGCTTGGCCAAGGGGGCGCGCCTCCGCGCGGGCGCCGACATTCGACGCATCATTCGTAAGGGCCGGCGGGTTGAAGCTGGCCCTTACGTTGTTCATGGTCTCCCCGCGGCCACGCCCGCGGGAAGCCGACTCGCCGTCGTCGTCCCGGGACGAGTTGGGACGGCGGTGGTTCGCAATCGGATTAAGCGGACGTTCCGAGAAGCGTTCCGGCTTGGCAGGGCTGAGTGGCGCCGCGACTGGGATCTCGTCGTCTACGTCCGCTCCCTGCCAGGGCCGATCACCATGCAGCGAGCCGCCGAGGCTCTGGAGCAAGCCGTCACGACGTTTGAGCCGACTTCCTCGTCCAACGGATAAGGGTATCCTGTCGTGTTGAGAGCCGCCACCCTCGGACTCATAGCCTTGTGGCGCCGGGGCATCTCCCCGTGGCTCTCACCCGCCTGTCGCTTTTACCCGAGCTGCTCGGCCTACGCCTCCGAGGCGATCGCCTCCCGTGGGCTGGCCCGGGGCGGCTGGCTGGCCCTGAAGCGCCTGGCCCGCTGCCACCCCTTCCATCCGGGGGGGCGTTGATCTCCCCCCTGGCCGGGAGGCCTGAGCGGCCCATGATGGAACGCCGGCAAATCCTCGCTATCGTATTGATGTTCCTCATCCTTGCGGTTTATCAAATCTTTTACGTGGAGCGATTTCAGCAAAAGCGCTCCAAGGGACGAAAGCCCCCTGCAACGGCCGAGGCCCCGC
>JALLOF010000189.1 GCA_027717595.1 Nitrospinae bacterium AH_259_B05_G02_I21
CAAGACCTAAATCCCTGCTTCGGCCCACCTTTGGTCACGCTTTTTGAAAAGAAGGTAGCCAAAACATGTGGGAACCCATCTCAATCAGCCCCACCCTAGTAGAATTTTACTTCAAATACCACATTTTCCGGTCTAAGGGTATAGCACCCCCTCAAGCACGACCGAAACCTTTTCAATGCCTCCTAAGAGCCTCATTCAAGAACCGCCCGGTAATGGTGAGCCAAGGGAAAAGCTGAAGCCGCGTGAACATACCACCTCCTAGCGTGATAAGAAACCCTGGCCCCAACCTTTATGAGACGCTTTATCAGCCATTCGATGGACCGCCTTACTCCCTCACCCCAGACGTAGAATTGCCTAAGCATGTGCAAGAGGTTGTAGGCCAAAACCCCCATCTTCAGCCGAGCCTGGTTGGCCTCGAAAGGGGATGGAAACAGTTCTTGCCGAAATGGCCGTTGTAAGCGACGCTCTCTTGCATACCATGGGCCGGGTCCTCGGTGGAGTCAACGTCGATGATCAGCCGCCGCCTGTCTTTCTTTTTTAAAAGGGCATCGGTGGATAGTAGAAGAGCATCATCCAGGGCCTTTAACCCGCTCTCATTTCCAAGAACATCGTTCTCAAGCCTAGATAGCATGGACTGGCTGGCCCCAAATTTATGCTCTTTGCTAATCGCAAGCCTTAGGGCAGGATCAATTCTGAGAAAATCGGCGTCGTTACAATCTTCATATCCAGCGGCTATTTGGTAAACTCTTTGACGAATCATCTGCACAAAGGAGTGCTTTGTATGGGTAGGTGATCTCACGTCTTCAAGGCAATCATTCATGGGGCCAATAATGCTGAAACGCTCATCTATCTCACGAAATAGGAGAAAACCAACATCAGAGGTGATCTTGGCACCCTGGAAATCCATCATAATGGAACGGTTGAAATATGGCCGGATCGCCTCTTTTTGGCTTTCACCATTATCAAGCATTCGCCAGCCTCCCACTTTGGCAGTTTTGTCCCTTTATATCAAATAGTTAGCGGCAAATCAATCATGATTTTGACTGCTCCGCCGCATAATCCAGGA
>JALLOF010000018.1 GCA_027717595.1 Nitrospinae bacterium AH_259_B05_G02_I21
GGGGAGGGGGCCATTGTGGGGGCTGGCGCGCTGGTGCCCGAAGGGATGACCGTCCCGTCGGGCATGCTTGCGCTGGGGGTGCCGGCGAGAGTCCACCGAGCCGTGACCGACGAGGAGCGGGCTCGCTGTGGTCGCACGGTCCGAAACTACCTGGAGTATCTGCAAGCGATGAAGGACGAGGGATTTGGCCAGCCCCTGGAGCCCTTCGCCCCGTGAGGGCCGCGGCGGTTGATCTGGGGACCAATACGGTTAGGCTGCTGGTGGGTGAGCTTGCCACGGGCGGTGGGCTGACAATCGTCCACGCCGCCCAGCGGGTGACCCGCCTGGGGGAGGGACTCGAGGCCACGGGTCGCCTCAATGCCGAGGCCACCCGGCGGACCCTCGAGGTGCTGGAAGCGTTCGCCGCCGAGTGGCGCTCCCACGGGGCCGAGCGGGCGAAGATCGCCGCGACCGCGGCCGTGAGGGAGGCCGCCAACGGGGAAGCCTTCGCCCGGAAGGTGGCCGAGACCATCGGCGAGCCGCTGGCGGTCTTGGCGGGCGAGGAGGAGGCGCGCCTGACGGCTCTCGGGGTCCGGGGAGGACTCGCGGGGCTGCCAGCCGATGGGGTCCTCGTTGACATCGGTGGCGGCTCGACAGAGTTTATCGGCCTTAGGGCGGGCCGGCCCGGCCGGGTGATGAGCCTGCCCGTCGGCGTGGTGAAGGGGCGTGAGGCCTTCCTCGACAGCGACCCGGTGGAGCCGGAGGCCTTGCGGGCCCTGATGGCGTACTTCACCGATGCCGTGACCCCCGTGCGCCACGCCCTGGAGGCTGGCTCCGGCTCGACGCTCATAGGGACCGCCGGAACCGTGACCACCCTCGCCGCCCTCGACCTGGGATTGGATCGGTATGAGCCCGAGCGGGTCAACGCCCACCTCCTCACGGAGGCGGCCGTGGTCCGACTCCTGGAGGAGCTTGGGGCGATGACCCTCGATGAGCGCCGGGCCATCCCCGTCATGGAGCCGGGCCGGGAAGACGTAATCGTTGTGGGGGCAGCCCTCGCCCGGGTCATCATGGAGGTCTTCGGGGCCCCGGAAATCCTCGTCAGCGAGTACGGCCTCCGGGAGGGCCTGGTCCTCGAGCTGCTGGCGGGCTGAGGGCCCCCGGGAGCGGTCCCCGGGATGACCCTCCTGTGCCCGTAACACACTGGGTTCCGGGGCCATAGGGGCCCTCGGGAGGGGGTGGATTTATCTTGACAAGGTGCAGGGCAGCCGGTATAATGCCCGCAACTTTTTTGGGATTTTCTTCCCGTAACGTATTCAAGTTATTGGGAAAATGGCGATAATCGGGATGGGAGTATGCCGGACCTGGTCATCGATCTGGCGGCTATTCCCGCAGGCGGGTACCGTCTCGCGATCGCCGTCCCGGCCACAGCCTTCAGCCTCGAGTCGCCCGACGTCCACCTCAGCGACCCGGTTGACCTCCAAGCAAGCCTTCAACTGGTGGGGACTACCGTGGCCGTGCGTGGGACGATCACCACGACGGTTGAGGTGCCGTGTGCCCGGTGCGTGGAGTCGGCCGCAATCTTGCTTTCGATTCCGCTGGAAGTGGTGGCGGTGCCGACAGACGAGATGCCCGAAGATGAAGACCACGAGCTCGCCGGCAGCGAGTTGGACCTCTGTTACTACACCGGGGAGGTGCTGGACCTTGGGACCATCGTCCGGGACCACTTGGTCTCGGCCATCCCCTTCCAGCCGCTGTGCCAACCCACCTGCCGCGGGCTATGCCCCTCCTGCGGGACCAACCTCAACCGTGAGGCGTGCACCTGTTCAACCGAGGAGGTCGACGAGCGGCTCGCCGTCCTCAAACAGTGGCAGGAGCGAGACTCGCGGACGTGAGGCCTGACGCATGGCCGTTCCCAAACGCAAACAATCGCGGGCTCGCCGCAACAAACGGCGATCCCACCAGAAGCTGGCGGCCCCAACGGTGACCACGTGCCCCCAGTGCAATGAGCCAAGGAGGCCCCACCGGGCGTGCCCAACCTGCGGGACGTACCGGGGCAGGCCGGTATTGGCCGTCGAGGAGGCCTAGCGCCCGTTCGCCCCGCGGGGCGAATCGGTGCCGAGACGACGCATGATTGCCGTTGATGCCATGGGTGGCGACTATGCCCCGCAGACCATCGTGGAAGGGGCCGTTATGGCCGCCAGGGAGTTTCATATCCCCGTGGTGTTGGTGGGCGACAAGAAGCTGCTTGAGGATGAGCTGGCCAAGCATGAGACGGCCGGCCTTGCGATCCACTTGCAGCACGCCTCCCAGGTGGTGGCGATGGACGAGGCGCCGACCAAGGCTATGCGGCGCAAGAAGGACTCCTCCATCCGGGTGGCCATCCAGATGGTCAAGAACGGAGAGGCCGACGCCGTCTTCACCGCCGGCCACACCGGCGCGGCCCTGGCCGCAGCGAGGTTGATTCTGAGGCCCTTGAAGGGCATCCACCGGCCGGCAATCGCCGCGCTCTTTCCCTCACTCGCTGGGCGCTCCATCGTGCTCGACGTTGGGGCCAACATCGATTGCAAATCCGTCCAGCTCTTCCAGTTCGGCATCATGGGAGCGGTCTACGCCAAGTACATCCTGGGGACCATGAAGCCCAGGGTGGGCCTGCTCTCCATCGGCGAGGAGGAGGGCAAGGGCAACGCGACCATTCTCGAGGCGTACCAGATGTTTAAGCAATCGAGCCTCCACTTCATTGGGAACGTCGAGGGCACAGAGGTCTTCAGCGGCCGGGCCGACGTTATCGTCTGCGATGGGTTCGCCGGCAACGCTGCGATGAAGTTTTGCGAAGGCCTTGTGGGCTATTACGACGCCAAGCTTGGAGCGCTTTTCAGCTCGGGCCTGACTGGTCGGATGGCTTCGGTATTGCTCAAATCCGAGGTGGACCAGATCAAGGAGATGACGGACTACGCCTCTCTGGGCGGGGCGCCCTTGCTGGGGATCAACGGCATCTGCATCATCGGCCACGGCTCCTCCTCGTCACGGGCGGTCAAAAACGCGATCCATCAGGCCCAGCGTTTTGTCACCCACAACATCAATACCCACATTCATGACGACATCGAGTTGAACCAGGAGATTCAAGAAAGCGCAAAGGCCAAGGGCCGCATCTGGCGGTCCATCAAGGGCTCATTCCAGCGCAAGGGTGGCGAGGAGAAAGAACAACCACCCGGCGGGTCTAAGACTTAGAGGCGGGGGACGAACAAGGTGCAGGGCGTCCACATCATCGGAACCGGCTCGTACGTGCCCAAGCGGGTGCTGACGAACTTCGACCTGGAGCAGATGATCGATACGAGCGACGAGTGGATTCTGTCCCGCACGGGGATCCGGGAGCGGTGCCTGGCCGACAAGGACGAGGCGGCCAGCGACATGGCCTACCAGGCCTCCCTGGTGGCCCTCGACGACGCCAAGGTTCCCCCCGGGGAGGTGGACTTGTTGGTCGTGGCCACGGTGACCCCGGATACGCCGTTTCCATCGACGGCCTGCCACCTCCAGCGCCACCTCGGTGCCTCGCGGGCGGCGGCCTTCGATGTCGGGGCCGCGTGCACGGGATTTGTCTACGGCCTGTCGGTGGCCGAGCAATACCTGCGGACGGGTCGGTACCGGACCATCCTCGTGGTTGGCGTGGAGGTCTTGAGCCGCATCGTCGACTGGACGGACCGCAACACGTGCATCTTGTTCGGCGATGGGGCGGGCGCGGCGGTGCTCCAGGCCTCCGAGGACACCAGCCGAGGCCTCCTTGCAACCTTCCTTCACGCCGACGGGGGCATGGCCGACCACCTCATCATGTATGGGGGAGGAAGCCGCCACCCCATAAGCGAGGAGGTGCTCCACCGCCGGCTCCACTTCCTCCGGATGCGGGGCAACGAGACCTTCAAGATCGCCGTCAGGACCATGATCAAGGCTTCCCTCGAGGCCCTAGACCAGCACGGATATCGGGTCGAGGACGTGGACCTCTTCATACCGCATCAAGCGAACGGGCGTATCGTCGAGGCCGTCAGCAAGCGGCTCGGCATCCCGGATGAGAAGGTCTTTGTCAACATTGAACGGTATGGCAACACCTCGGCGGCCTCAATCCCCATAGCCCTCGACGAGGCCCTCCGGTCCGGCCGGGTCAAGGAGGGCGACCTGGTGCTGCTGATCGGAGTGGGCGCGGGGCTGACTTGGGGCTCAGCCCTGTTCCGGTGGTAGGCGGGGGAGGCGAGGCGATGCGCATCGCGTGGCTCTTTCCTGGACAGGGCTCCCAGTACGTGGGGATGGGGCACTCGTTGGTCGAGGCGTATCCGACGGCTCGGGAGACCTTTGCCGAAGCTGATGCGGTCCTAGGCGACCGTTTGTCTGACATCTGTTTCACGGGCCCTGAGGCCGCCCTGACCGAAACCGTCAACACCCAGCCGGCCATCCTCGCCCACAGCGTGGCGGTCGCCCGCGTGCTAGAGGAGGCCGGCGCTCCGGTCCCCATCATCGCCGCCGGCCACAGTCTCGGAGAGTATTCGGCGCTCGTTGCGTCGGGTGTGCTGAAGTTTGCTGATGCCCTGCGGCTGGTCCGAAGTCGGGGCGAGGCGATGCAGGCGGCCGTGCCGTCGGGCCTCGGTGGCATGGCGGCGATTATCGGGCTCGATCGCGAGGTGGTCGAGGCCCTGTGCCGGCGGGTTGTCGACGGGGTGGACCGTGTACTCCAGCCGGCCAACCTGAACGGCATCGACCAGGTTGTTGTGGCTGGCCACAGAGAGAGCGTGGAGGCTGCGGTGGAGGCGGCTGAGGCGGCCGGTGCCAAGCGGGCCCTGATGTTGCCCGTCGGCGGGCCGTTTCATTGCCGGCTCATGGAGCCCGCCGGCGTCGAGCTCGCCGAAGCCCTGGAGCCCGTCGCGCTCGGGGGCTTCTGCTTTCCTGTGGTTGCCAACGTGACGGCCGAGCCGGTGGCCGAGCTCCAGCGGGTCAAAGAGCTCCTCGTGCGCCAGGTCGACTCGCCCGTCCAGTGGTTGGCGACCATGGACGCGCTGGTGGCAGAAGGCATCGAGGCCGCCGTCGAGGTGGGCCCGGGTAGGGTCTTGAGCGGACTGCTTCGCCGGCACGCCCGCGACATCACTACTTACCAAGTCGATGCCCCATCCGGCGTTGATAAGACGCTTGCGGCACTGGCGGCTTAAAGTGGAGGTGGAGGGAGTGGACCTGACGGGTCAGGTGGCCGTGGTGACGGGAGCTTCTCGGGGCATCGGCGAGGTCGTGGCCCGGACCCTGGCCTCGGCCGGGGCCACCTGCTGCCTGGCCAGCCGGAATGAGGCTGCCGCCAAAACGGTGGTGCAGGCCATTGAAGAGGAAGGGGGCCGGGCCATCGCGGTGGCCTGCGACATCGCCGACGGAGACCAGGTCGAGGCCATGGTGGCTCGCTGCACGGCCGAGCTCGGCCGGCTAGACATCCTGCTCAACAACGCGGGCATCACCCGCGACGGGTTGGCCATTCGGCTCAAGCCCGAAGACTGGCAGGCCGTCCTGGACGTCAACCTCACCGGGACCTGGTTTTGTTCCCAGGCGGCCTTCAAGGTTATGCTCAAACAGCGATCAGGCCGCATTATAAACATCAGCTCCATCGTGGGGGCGATAGGCAACGTGGGCCAGGCCAACTACGCCGCCACCAAGGCCGCCATCATCGGTTTGACGAAGACCCTGGCCCGGGAGGGGGCTCCCCGGGGGGTCACGGTCAATGCCATCGCTCCGGGCTTTATCGATACCGCCATGACGCAGGCGCTTCCGGAGAAGGTTCGAGAAGAGCTCAAGGGCCATATACCGCTGGGACGGCTCGGCACACCGATGGATGTGGCCCACGCCGTACTGTTTCTGGCCAGCAGCGGGGCGAGTTATATTACGGGGCAGGTGATTCATGTCAATGGGGGGATGTTAATGCCGTAGGATGGGCTCTCGGGGCTGTGACGAGCCCGCTCTGAAGGGATGGAAGGGAGGAGGAACCCCGATTATGCCGTTGGAAAAACGCGTGAAAGAGATTATAGTGGAGCAGCTAGACGTAGAAGAGGAGCAAGTGACCCCCGAGGCGTCCTTCATTGATGATCTGGGCGCGGACAGCCTGGACACGGTCGAGTTGATTATGGCCATCGAGGAGGAGTTCGACGTCGAAATCCCCGACGAGGAGGCCGAGAAAATTATCACGGTTAAAGATGCCATTGGCTATGTCAAACTACAGCAAGCGAGTTGAGCCCCGCGAGGGGAGACGTCTGGGAGAGAGGTGATAGCCCTGAATCACCGCGTTGTCGTCACCGGTCTGGGGGCCGTAACGCCTCTGGGTAACTCGGTCGAGGAAAGCTGGGAGGGGGCTCTGGCCGGCAAGAGCGGTCTGGGGCCAATCACCCGGTTCGATGCCCATGGGCTGCCCGTGCGTATTGCGGGCGAGGTCAAGGGCTTTCGGGCCGAAGACTGGATGGCCAGAAAAGATATCAAGAAGATGGACCTCTTTATCCACTACTCCGTGGCGGCGAGCTTCTCCGCCATAGAGGACGCCAAGCTCAAGATTACCGAGGAGAACGCCGAGCGGGCCGGCGTCATCATCGGCTCAGGCATGGGCGGGCTGATGGCCATCGAGCACTACCACTTATTGCTGCTCGAGAAGGGCCACAAGAAGGTCAGCCCCTTCTTCATTCCTATGGTGATCTGCAATCTGGCCAGCGGACAGGTCTCCATGCAGTTTAACTTGAAGGGCCCCAACAGCTGTGTGGCCACGGCCTGCGCCACCGGCACCCACGCCATCGGGGATGCCTACAAGATCATCCAGCGGGGCGATGCCGACATCATGCTGGCCGGGGGGTCCGAGAGCGTCATCACGTCGTTGGCCGTGGTGGGCTTCGCCAACATGCGGGCGCTCTCGACCCGCAACGACGATCCCGCCGGGGCGAGCCGCCCATTCGACGCCGACCGCGACGGGTTCGTCATGGGCGAAGGCGCCGGGGTCGTCGTGCTCGAGACCCTGGATGGGGCCCGGGCTCGGGGAGCTCCGATTTACGCTGAAATCGTCGGCTACGGCATGACGTCCGACGCACACCACATCACCATGCCCGATCCCGACGGGGCCCAGGTGGCCCGCTGCATGCGGATGGCCATTGAGGGGTCCGGCTGCGGCCCCACGGAGATCGACTACATCAACGCCCACGGCACTTCCACCCCCTTCAACGATAAGTTCGAAACCATAGCGATCAAGAATGTCTTCGGCGAACACGCCTACAACCTGGCCGTGAGCTCGAACAAGTCCATGTTCGGTCACCTCTTGGGTGCCGCCGGGGGTGTCGAGGCCATCTTCACCCTCCTGTCCATAAAGCACGGCATCATCCCTCCCACCATCAACTACGAGACCCCCGATCCGGAGTGCGACCTCGACTACGTGCCCAACGAGGCGCGTCGGGCGGACATCCGCGTAGCCATATCCAACTCCTTCGGATTCGGGGGCACCAACTCCACGCTGGTCTTCCGGCGGGTGGAGGACTAAGCCGCGAGGGGTGACATGCCTCGCCCGCCTCTGGCCTCCCTCGAGGAGCACCTTGGCTACACCTTTGGCGACAAGGACCTGCTGGAGCTGGCCCTGACCCACACATCCTTCGCCCACGAGCAGCCCGAGCCCACAGAGCACAACGAACGGCTCGAATTCCTCGGCGACGCGGTGCTCGACCTCGTGCTTTCCGAATACCTCGTTCGGACGTTCCCCCAAGCCCCGGAGGGCGAACTCTCCAAGAGACGCTCCCACCTCGTCAATGAGGGGGCCCTGGCCCAACGGGCCCGCCTCTTGGACCTGGGCGATCACCTGCGGCTTGGCCGCGGGGAGGAGCTGACCGGCGGGCGGGACAAATCCTCGCTGCTGGCCGGGGTATACGAGGCCGTGGTGGCGGCACTCTACCTGGAGGCGGGATATGATCGGACGCGGGCCGTTGTGGTGGCCCAGTTCGCCGACGTCCTTGAGGATGTTGCCTCGGTGGGGCCGCCGACCGACTTCAAGAGCCGCCTCCAGGAAAGGTGTCAGGAAGTGGGCAAGGGCCTTCCGAGCTACACCGTTGTCGCGCAACTGGGCCCCGACCACGACAAGACCTTCGAGGTCGAGGTGGTTATCTCCGAGCGGTGCTTGGGCCGGGGCACGGGAAAGAACAAACGGGAGGCCGAGCAGGCCGCCGCCCGCCAGGCGCTGGAGCGCCTAGACCAAGCGAACCCCAACATATAGAATTCGCTAGACTTTAATCCCCAACATATAGTATTATTTCCCTGTCAGCGTCCCTATGGGTGCTATCGTCCCAGAGGGGATGAGTGGGCCCCGTTCTGAGCCCTTTTGAGAGAAGGAGCTGCCGTGCGCCGCTGGATGTGGCTGCTGGTTGGAGCTGGAGCGGTATCCTTCCTCGTGGGGTGTCAAGCCTCCGTCAGCCCCAGCGCCTCCACGAAGACGGCCTTTGACCGCCTCTACGAGCTTCAGCATCCTGTCAACGCCTACGTCGATAAGGCCTTCTTCGCCAAGACCCCACGCCGGGTGGCGGTGTTGCCCTTCGTCTATAGGCCCCGTCCCTCCTTGCCTGGGGTGAATGGTGGCGCGGCCTCCTCAAGCGAGGAGGCCGGGGGGCAGCCGGCGTCTGGTCCCCAGCCGACGAAACTCAGTGGGGACCGAGAGCCCTCCGTGGATCGTCCGGGCGCTGGGCCTGCGCCTGGGGGCTTCTCGCCCGACGCCGAGCTCGTCCGCCGTGCCTTCTACGGACACTTCGCCACCTTGGCCTTCACCGATGTGGACATCAACGAGGTGGACCGAAAGCTCCATGAGGTCGGTATCGTAACGCCCGAGAAGCTGGAGGGGGCCGACCCCAAGTGGCTCGGTGACGTCCTTGGAGCCGACGCCCTCGTCTACGGCACCGTCCACGAGATGAGTCTGGCCTACGTCGTTCTGTATTCCCAGATCGCCGTTGGCGTGTCCCTGCAGTTGGTGTCCGCCGAAGGGGGCAAGACGCTCTGGAGGGTGGATGAGATCCGGCGCAAGCACAACATCCATCTTGCCTTAGGCCCCGTCGGGCTTGTGACGGGGGCTGTCCGTAGCGGGCTGGCTCTGCGGCCCATCAACATCACCCGGACCGCCGAAGACTTGAGCCGCGACATCGTCCAGACCTTCCCCACCCGGGCTTCGTGGGCCCACCTTGCCACCGAGCCATTTGAGATTCTGGCCGTGGAAGCCGACGGGCCCAACGGCCACAAACGCTTCGGGGACGTTATCAGCCTCCGGGTCTCCGCCACACCTGGGCGCCGGGCCTGGTTCGACCTGTTCCCGCTCGCACGCAGCGTGCCCCTCAAAGAGGAGGAGCCGGGGATGTACACCGGCCGCTACGTCGTGCGTGAGGGCGTGGACGTCACCCGCCCCACCGTCACCGTCTACCTCGGCCCCACCGACTCCCCCCAGTACTTCCAGTGGGCCCGCAAACGGCTCGACCTGCGAATCGACAGCCTTCCGCCCCATCCCCCGACGAATCTCACGGTGCGCCGCGAGGGCCAGGGGCTTCTGCTGCTCTGGGTGGCCTCGTCATCGGGGGACTCCGCCGAGTACCGGCTCTACCGGAGGGTAGCAGGAGGCTGGGTCGATCGGCTCGGCACCACCACCAGCACCTCGTACCTGGTGCCAGGCCCCGATGAGTCCACCACCGCCCTTGTGGTGACGGCTGTGGATGAGGCCGGCAACGAGTCGGCGGGCGCGGAGGTGGCCGTAGCGCGATAGGCGGGGCGAGGCTCTTCCCATTCCCTTCCAACGTCCAATCTGCTGGCATTCGGTGTTCAAAGAATGAACGCTAGGGGAGGCTTAGACCTCAGGCCCGGTTGTGGGCCTTTGCCTGTGGGGTCCCTTTAGGGATTCGTTTTCGGGGTTGAGGGGTTGGCCTGCTGGCGGAGGGCCTCGGGGTTGATAGTAATCTCCATCATCGTCTCTTCGTCCCTGGTCACCTCCACGCGGAACGTCCCGTCCGGCTGGCGCGTGCTGGTGGCCGAGATGGTCTGCTCGTTGAGGTTGCCCCTGACCGACACCCCGTCGTCGGCCTGCTCGACCTCCACCTCCATGTTTTGGCCTCCCATATTGACCTTGAGCGAAATGATAGGGCTGGAGGACTTGGGCGGCGGTTTGGTGGGAGAGTGCTCCTCGGGAGCGGCCGCCGTGGCCGCTACGGTGCTAAAAGCCACAAGCAGACCGGCTATAAGTATCCAGCGCGTCATAGGTCTTTTCCTCCTTATCGAGGGCAGAAGGCGCCCTCTGTATCCTCTTAGACCCGCCGCCTGCGGCAAGGGGACAATGAGGAAGGCCGGAATCGCTCCGGCGATCAGTAGGATACCCCTCGGGTCGGCGGAAATCAATCATCCAGGGGGTGGCCGCCGAGGCTGGAGGTGTGTGAATTTGGGCACCCACAACATCTTGATTTTGGACGCCTCGACCGCACAACGTATTGTATTTTTTCCTTTACATGGATTCCACAGGGTGGTAGGGTGTTTGAATAGCGCGCCTGCTGGTTCGGATGGAGGTCCATTGTGCACCTCAAGTCCATCGAGCTGGTCGGATTCAAATCCTTCGTCGAGCCCACCCTCCTGACCTTCGAGCCTGGAATCACCATCATTGTCGGCCCCAACGGCTGCGGCAAGTCCAACGTCTCGGACGCCATCCGGTGGGTGTTGGGCGAGCAGAGCGCCAAGCTGCTGCGCGGCCGCCGGATGGAGGACCTCATTTTCAACGGCTCGGCCACCCGCGCGCCTCTGGGGATGGCCGAGGTCTCTCTGGTTCTCGCCGATGTGGCCTCAAGCCTTGGGGCGTCGCCGTATGCCGTTTTCGAAGAGGTGAAGGTCACCCGCCGGCTCTTTCGCGATGGGACCAGCGAGTACCGCCTCAACGAGGCCCCCTGCCGTCTCAAGGACATTGTGGAGCTCTTTCTCGAGTCGGGTCTGGCCGCCAACGCCTTCGCCGTCATCGAGCAGGACCGGGTGGCGGCCATCGTAAGCGCCAAACCCGAGGAGCGGCGTTTGCTCCTCGAGCAGGCCGCCGGTGTGATGAAGTACATGCACAAGCGGGCCATCGCCCAAAGAAGGCTCGATGCGGCCAGGGACAACCTGGTGCGGGTGACCGATCTGGTGGAGGAGCTGCGCCGCCAGGTGGAGCGGCTGCGCCGCCAGGCCCAGCGGGCCCGCCGCTACCAGGCCCTAAGCCGCGAGCTGCGGGGCGTGGAGCTCGCCATCCTGGCCGAGGAGCTCTTCGCCGCCCAGGCCCGTACCGCCGCACTGGATGGCGAGGTCGACCGGGACCGGGCCACAGTGGAAGGCCGCGCCGCCGAGTTGGCCGCGCGTGAGGGGGACCTGGCCAACCTCCGTCTCCAGGGAACGGCACTGGAGCAGGCCGTGGCAGGCCGACGCCAGGAGCGGCTCGAGTGTGAGCAGGCCATCGATCGGGCCGAGCACCGCGTGGGCGTCCTTAGGGAGGAGCGAGAGAAGCTCGCCGAGCAACTGGAGGCCACCGACGAGGAGGTCGAGCACCTGCGGGGCGCTGTAGCGAAGGAGGCGGAGCGCAGGACGGCGCTCGAAGGCAAGGGCCGCGAGCTCGAGCAGTCGTACGAGGCGGCCTGGGCGCTTCACGAATCCCTGGAGGCGGCGGCCGCGGAGGCCTCCGAGCGGCTCGAGGGGCCCCAGGCGGCTCTGGAGCCGGCCAAGGCCCTCTTGTTCGAGCGCATACAGGCCGAAAGCGGTCTTTCCAACGAGGCCACCGCCCTGGAGACCCGCAGTAAGGCGCTCGAAGTTCGCCTCGAGCAGCTGGAGGCGGCCTGCGAGGCCGACCGTGAGGCCTCCGAGCGGATCGAGGCGGCTCATGAAACCCACACTGCGGCCCGCAGCGAGGCGGCTCGCGCCCACGATGAGGCCCTTCGCCAGCGGGCGGGGAACGTAAACGAGATGGCCCGCACGGCTGAGGCCCTCCACGGCCTCGATGAAGAGATCGCCTCGGTGCGAGAGACCCTGACGGAGAGGAAATCGCTGTTGAGCAGCTTGGAGGCGATCCACCGCTCCTTCGAGGGATACAAGGAAGGCGTGCGCTACCTGATGGAGCGCCGCGAGGAGTCGGCCGAGCTGGCGGGCATCCGGGGCGTATTGGCGGATTTGCTCGAGTGCCCCCCGGACTACGAGGTGGCCATCGAGGCGGCCCTCGGCGAGAGGGTCCAAAGCCTCGTTGTGGAGAGCCACGCCGACGCCCGGGCCGCCATCGAGCGGCTTAGAGACGACGCCGCCGGCAGGAGCGCCTTCATTCCCATCCATCCCGAGGGACAAGGGCCCCCCGACTCACTCCCGCCCGCATCAGGACTCATCGGACCCGCCGTTGATGTGGTCTCGTGCCGCGACGAGTTCCGCCCCGTCATCCAACATCTGCTCGGGGGGATCTGGCTCGTTGAGGACCTCGATACCGCCTTGGAGGTTTGGCGCGCCAACGGCCACCGGGCGACGTTCGTGACCCTCGACGGCATCGTCATGGAACCGACCGGACTGCTCGTAGGCGGCTCCGTCAACAGCGGCCACCTGGAGCTGTTGAAGAAGAAGCGGCTCGTGCGGGAGCTGGCTGACGAGGTCGTGGCACTCGAGAAACGGCTCGCCCCGCTGGAGGAAGACCGGGCCCGGCACCGCGAGCGGCGCGAGGCCCTGGAAGCCGACCGCGGCGCTCTCGATCAACGCGTCGGCGAGCTGGACAGACGGCTCGTGGAAGTGGACAAGACCCTCGAGCACCTGGCCCAGGAGCGCGAGCGCGTCGGCCGGTCGCTCGAGGTGGCGGCCGCCGAGACCGCCCGGGTGGCGGCCGAGCAAGAAACACTCGACTCCGAGGCGACCAGTCTCGCCGAGCGCCGAGGCCAGGCCGAGGCGGATCGGCTCGAGCAGGAGGCGATTATCACCGAGGCCGAGCGAGCGGTGGCAGAGGCGACCGCCTCGTGGGAGGAAGCCCGCCAAGCCGTCCACGAGCAGTCCCTGGCGGTCACCCGGCTTCGGGGCGAGCGCGACGCCCACCAGGCCGAGCAGGCCGCGGCACACCAGCGCCTCCAGGACCTGGAGGCCCACCTCGCCGAGACCGAGCGCCGCCGAGAGATGGTCACCGAGCGGGAGGGCGAGGTCCACCGATCCCTGGACGCTCTCGAGGCAGAGCTGCAGGAGCGCTTCGCGGAGCGGGCGGGGCTCGTCGATAGGCTGCAGGCGGCCGAGGGAGAGCTGTCCTCCCACCAGGCCCAGGCCGCCTCAGTGGAAGAAGCAATCCGGCAAAGCCGGGATCGGCTGGAAGAAGCCAAGGATCGGATGAACGCCCTGGAGGTGAGCCGGGCGGAGGTACGGGTGGAGATCGGCCACATCGAGGATCGGGTCCGCAGGGAGTGGCGGCTGGCCTCGGCGGCCCTCGTGGCCTACCACGACCCTGACGGTCCGTCCCTGGAGGAGCGCCGCCGTCAGGCCGACACCCTAAGGCAGCGGCTCCGAAACCTCGGCGGAGTCAACCTCGAGGCCTTCGAGGAGTTCGAGGAGGTGGAGGCCCGCCACACCTTCCTCGACGCCCAGAAGGCCGACCTGGAGCGCTCCATCGACGACCTCACCAAGGCGATCGAGAAAATCAACCGCACCACCCGCCGCATGCTGCGGGAGACCTTCGATGCGGTCAACGCCCGCTTCCAGGAGGTCTTCGCCCGTCTCTTCGATGGGGGCTCGGCGAGCCTCGTCCTTACGGACGTAGATATCCTCGAGGCCGGCGTGGACATCTCCGTGCAGCCGCCGGGCAAGCGGCTCGGCTCCATCACGCTGCTGTCGGCCGGCGAGAAGTCCCTGACGGCCCTGGCGCTGCTCTTTGCGATATTCCTGGTCAAGCCCGCGCCTTTCTGCCTCCTCGACGAGGTAGACGCCGCCCTGGATGACGCCAACGTCAATCGCTTCACCTCGCTGCTGAAAGAGCGTGCCTCCGAGACCCAGTTCATCGTCATCACCCACAACAAGCAGACCATGGTCCACGGAGAGGTCCTCTTTGGGGTGACCATGGAAGAAGAGGGTGTAAGCCGGATCGTCTCGCTCAACCTGAAGCAGGCCGCCGCCCACGCCCACTAAGGAAATTGCCCCTCAGGGTTCAGCCCCTAAGGCTGTTCCTACAGATTCAAGAAATTAGAGACGGTATTCCCGACCAAGCCTGTAAGCCTTCCAATTTCCATCACTTATAAGGATTGGACACCTCCTTGACAGGCGACCGTTTTCCGGAAAACTGCGAATTCAGATAATCGCTATAAATTCAATATGTTATGCCAAAAAAAGGCTTCTGGACACTTTTGGACACTTGACACAAGTGTCCAATGTCCTGATTTCATATAATCCCAGCGAAATCAATATATAATGCCAAGTTAGACACTTCTGGAAAAACGCAAAAAGTGTCCAGATCTGTCCAATGTGTCCAGTTTGTCAAGGGGGCGTTTTGGGTGGGGAGCTGAGGCTGTTCGGGGCGGCAGTCGGGGGACTAGGCGGGGAAGGTGTCTCGGCCCGGCTCAGGAGACTTGGTTCTTTTGCTCCTGGGCCCATTCGCGAAGGACGCGGGCCACCTCGGGGCGGGTGACCTCCTCGGGGAGCAAGGAGCCGTCGGCCAGGATTTCGCGGACCCGCGTGCCGCTTAGCGCTATGCGCGAGCTCTCGTCGTGAGGGCAGGTCTTCGGCGACGCCATGGCCCCGCAGGCCTCACAGTAGAAGGTATGCTCGAAGAAGAGGGGCGTGATGCCGAGGTCATCCCGGTCGAACTCGCCGAAGATGTGCTGGGCGTCGTAGGTGCCGTAGTAGCTGCCCACGCCCGCGTGGTCGCGCCCGACGATGAAGTGGGTGCAGCCGTAGTTCTTCCGCACCAGGGCGTGGAAGATGGCTTCGCGCGGGCCGGCGTAGCGCATGGCGCCTGGAAAGGCGGTCAGGAGGGCGCGCTCCTTGGGGTAGTAGTTCTCCAGCAGCACCCGGTAGCACTCGAGGCGGACCCAGTTGGGCACGTCATCGAGCTTGGTCCTGCCCACCAGCGGGTGGACGAGCAACCCGTCCATCAGCTCCAGGGCGCACTTTTGGATGTACTCGTGGGCTCGGTGGATGGGGTTGCGTGTCTGGAAAGCCACGATGGTGCGCCAGCCGCGGTCGGCGAACTGCCGGCGAAGCGCCCGGGGCTCGACGCTGTAGGGTTCGAAGCCCTTCAATATTGAGCGGCGAACCAGGCTCACCGGCCCCGCCAGAAGCACATCACCGCGCTGGTAGAGGTAGAGCACACCGGGGTGGGTGTCTTCCTCGGTCCGGTAAACCAGGCGGGCCTCCTCCTGCTTGTCGTACGGGTAGGCTTCCTCGAGGTGGAGCACCGCAAGCAGGTCCCCGTGGGGGTTCAGCAGGGCCACATCATGGCCGGGCTTGAGCCGCTCGGCCTCGGCGGCGTCGACGGCCAGGGTGATGGGCAGGCTCCAGGGCAGCCCATCGCTCAGGCGCATATCCTTGACCACCCTTAGATACGTCTCCCGGTTCATGAAGCCCTCGAGGGGGCTGAAGGCCCCCGTGGCGATGAGTTCCAGGTCTGAGATGGCCCGGGCGTTGAGGGCCACCTGGGGCAGGTCGGCGGCCTGCTCTTCGGCGGCGTCGCGCTCCTCGCCCTCAAGCACTCGGTCGACGAGCTCCCCTCCGTGGGGAGCGATGAGTCCATGCATAGTTCGGTGCTCCTTAAGCGGCCCGGTGCGGCTCAGCCGGCCCGGGCCGACTCGGTTGCCTTAGGTGTGGTCCGCCCCTTGGCGGGTGACGTCTCATCTACGGGGAAAGCCTCGGCGCCGCCCGAGCGAAACCACCGGAGGCGGTCGGCGAAGCGGACCACCTCTCCTACCACGATCACCGCCGGTGGGCGGAGGCCGGCTCGTCGGACCTCCTCGACGATGGCCTCAAGCGGAGCGGTGACCACCTGTTGGTTGACGGTCGTTCCCATGCTGACGACGGCCACGGGGGTATCGGGGGTCTTGCCCTCGCTCCGCAAGGCCTCGACGACGGCCGGAAGGTTGCCCAGACCCATGAGGTAGACGAGGGTGTCCGCCTCGGGCACGGCGATGGGCCGAGGGGTGCCGTCGGCGCAGACCGGGTGGGCCGTCGAGATGGCCACGGAGGAGGCCCAGGCCCGGTGGGTCAGAGGGATGCCGGCGTAGGCCGGCACCGCCACGGCTGCCGAGACGCCCGGGACGACCTCGTAGGGGATGCCCTCGGCCTGGAGGAAGTCGGCCTCCTCGCCCCCGCGCCCGAGGAGGAAGGGGTCGCCTCCCTTGAGCCGCACCACCACCTCGTGGCTGCCCGCCAGCTCTTTGAGCCGCTGGTTGATGGCCTCCTGGCTCATGCATTGTCGGCCGGGGGCCTTGCCCACCGGGGCCAGCTCCGCCCACGGGGGTGCGAGCTCGAGCACAGCGGCGTCGATGAGGCGGTCGTAGACGACGGCGCCGGCGCTTCGGAGGACCTCACGGCCCTTGATCGTAAGAAGCCCCGGGTCGCCCGGGCCGGCCCCCACGAGATAGACCGTGCCCGCCTGGGACGGCCCCGGCCGAGGCGGCGGGGCGCTGCCCGGTCTTGTGTGCTTCCCCTCCAGGAGGGAAAGCTTCTCGGCACGCTCCAGGGTGGTCGCCACACGGGCGAGGTCGCCCGAGCGGAAGGCCTCCAGAAGGCGTTGGTCGACGGCCCTTCTTAAAGCCCGCACGGCCCCGGCTCCGCTGCGGTGCCGGGGCATCACCGTCGTCTTCCAGGTCCGGTAACGGCGAAGCAGAGCGGCCGCAGTCTGTCCGAAGAGGCGGCCGACCTCGGCTGAGACGGCCGCCGCCAACCTCGGCATGAGCCCGCCCGTTGAGACGGCCACCGACAGCGCGCCCTCGCGGTGGAGGGCCGGAACGGTGAAATCGCCGCGGGTGGGCCGCATGGCGTCGTTGATGAGGATGGGCCGGCCTTCGTCGAGGCGGTCCTGGAACACCTGCTCGTGGACGCTCTCGTCGTCTGTGGCCAACAGCACCAGGTTGTGGCCTGCCAGGTCGCCCCGCAGGTACGCTCTGGCGACGTAGGTCAGCTCGCCGCGCTCGTGGAGCTGCCGGATGACCCTCGTGGCCCGGGGGCTGACGAGCGTGACGCGAGCCCCGCTGTCGATGAGTCGGCGGACCCGGCGGTCGGCCACCCGGCCGCCACCCACCACGAGGCAGGCCTGGCCGTGGAGGTCGAGGAAGATGGGGTAGGCGTGTTGGACGTCGTCCATGCGATCACCCCTCGTTCGGGTCGGGCCCCGAGGAGGGCTGCGGCTGGCGCACCACGGCGCCGTCGACCAGCCAGATGCCGCATTCCTGCTTGTCCTGGTCGCTCCAGCGCCCGGCCCGGGGGTCTTCGCCGGGCTCGGTGGGCCGGGTGCAGGGCCAGCAGCCCACGCTCGTGTAGCCGCGGTCGAAGAGGGGGTTGTACGGAATCGCCTGGTCTCGGACGTACTGTTTGACCTCCTCCAGGCCCCACGAGGCCAGGGGGTTGACTCGCACCGGGCGGCCCTCCAACTCGATGGGGACGAGCTCCCGGCGGGTGTCCGACTGATACTGGCTCCGGGCGCTGATTATGGCGATGGGCTCCAGCTCCTCGAGCACTCGCTGGAAGACCTCGACCTTGCGCTCGGCGCAGCAAAGCTCGGGGTTCTCAGTAAACGAGACCCGCCCGGAGCGGATCTCGTCCTCCTCGACGGACGGCGGGACGGCGTACTCGATGAGGTTGAGCCCGTAGCTCTCCACCATTCGGCGCTTCGTCTCCAGGGTCTCTGGGAAGTGGTACCCGGTGTCGATAAATATGATGGGCAGATCCGGATCGAGGGCGCGGGCCATGTGGATGAGGGCCACGCCGTTGAGCCCGAAGGCCGTCGTCATGAGCACCCGGGGGCTGAAGCGCTCCAGGGCCCAGGCGAGGACCTCCGTGGGAGAGATCTCTTCGCCCCGCTCGACGGCCTCGGGAAGCCTGATACCGCTGCTGCTTGGGCTCATGACCCCTTCTCCCGCTGTGTGGCTTCGGCCCGGCTGGCTAGGCGGCCGGCCGCCACCAGCTGCGCATGGACGGCTTCGTCCTCGTGGGCCTCGAGGAGCGGGGCCCCCTCGGGCAGGATGTCGAGCAGCTCCATGACCCGAAGAAGCTTCGTTACGCTGACATCGACCGTCTCGCGGTCGGTCTGCAGAATCAACTCCGGGTTCAACGGCGGCTCGTAGGGGTCGGACACCCCGGTGAACTGGGGAATCTCCTCCTTCAGGGCCTTCTCGTAGAGCCCCTTCACATCCCGCTCGATACAGACCTCCAGGGGGGCCTCAACGAAGACCTCGATGAAGCCGTCGCCGATCTGTTTTCTGACGGCATCGCGTGTCGAGCGGTAAGGAGAAATGGCGGCGGCGATGGCCACCACACCGTTTCTCGCCAGCAGCTCGCAGACGAAGCCGATCCTCAGGATGTTCGTATCCCGGTCTTCCCTCGAAAAGCCGAGCCCCTTGCTCAGATTGGTCCTGACGACATCGCCGTCGAGCACCTCGACCTTCGTGACTTCCCGGACCCTCAGGGCCTCGACCAGCCCGGTGGCGACGGTCGACTTGCCCGATCCCGAAAGTCCGGTAAACCAAATGGTGCATCCCCGCTTTGGCACGTCGTCACTCTCTCTTCGCTTCGTCCTTAGAGAAACTTGAGGCCGCAGACGAGGAGCACCGAGCCGAGAAGCCGCTCCATGGTGGCCTGCGAGATCTGGAGGCTCATGTGGCTTCCGAGAACCACGCCGGGGACGGCCCCCACGAGGACTGCCAAGGCGAGGGCCCACTCCACGTGGCCGCCGACCCCGTAGAGGGTGGCGACAAGGGTCGTCAGCACCAGCCCGTGTGCGATGTCGGTCCCGACCACTCTGGCCACGGGCAGCCGGCGGAAAAAGATGAGGAAGGGCACCAGCAACGTTCCGGTGCCCACGGAGGTGAGGCTTACCAGGGCCCCGACGATGAAGGCGACACCCACCGTCGAGGAGCGGACCACCGTGGGGTTGCGTGCCGCCTGTGTGCCTCTCTTCTCCCAAATGGGGCGGGTCCAAAGCGAAAGCGCCGCCAGCACCAGCGTGAGCCCGATGGCCGACTTTACGAGCGAGCCTGGGGCTATGAGGCCGGTGTAGAGCACCCCCCAAAGCAGGCTCATCCCGACGAGGGCTCCTGGAATGCTTCCGGTCAACAGCGTCAGCGTCGTTGTGCCATCCACGTTGCCCAGGCGGCCGTGGGCCGCCGAGCCGAACAGTTTCGTGACGGCCGCGATGACGAGACCAGTGCCGACGGCTGTAAGAGGGTCGCGCCCAAGCAGCACGATGAGGGCGGGGGTAAGTAGACTTCCGCCACCCATACCCGTAAGGCCGATCAGCATCCCGACCACGAGGCCGATCAACGGGGTCACGGCGTCCACTCGTCTTTGGCCTCCCTTATCTCTCTGGCCGACGCCTCCAAGGCCTTGAGCCCTTCCGCCGCCGCCCGGGTGATGATTCCCACCATAGCCGCCACCCCTTCCTCAGCGCCCGTCGGCACAGGCTCTGGCGCCCCTCAGGCGGGGTTGGGCATGGGGGGATGGTGGTCTTAAAACTAATCTTTATAAATTCAGTCTTATTTGTCAAGAATAAAGTTGACTAATTTGTTCAGGAATTATTCTCGTTCTATTCTCCCCCCTGGGCCAGCCCCCTCGTATCGCTGTAATGGCGCATGAATAAATGTATTCCCTTGGGCCTGGCTTGGCCACTCTCGAATAGTGCCCGTAGAGAGAGGGTGGCCCCGGCGGTTCTGCGCCGCCACGGCGGGCCCCGCCTATCCCAGGTCGCGGCGCATCAGCTCCTGGATGGTCGTCTCAGTACATGGGCGGGTAGGCTCGGTGCCCTCGATGAAAGCCTCCCGAATCGTTGGCCCGCAGCCGTCGTGGCTCAAAAGCCCCGTGCGGCGGTCCACCTCGAGGAAGTGGACACTGCCGGGCACGGGGAAGTCGGCCGCCGGCAACCCTTTTAGGGCGTGCCGCATGAACCGCACCCAGATCGGCCCGGCCGCGCGGGCTCCCGTGGCGCCCTGGCCGAGGGAGCGGTTGTCGTCGCGGCCCACCCAAACGCCTACGACCAGCTGCGGCGTGTAGCCGATGAACCAGGCATCCTGGAAGTCGTTGGTCGTTCCCGTCTTGACGGCGACTTGGCGGCCCACGCGCCTCGCAACGCGTCCCGTCCCGTGCTTGACGACGCCTTGCAGCAGGTAGCTCATAAGGTAGGCTGTCTCGGCGCTCAATGCGTCCCGGGGCGAGGGGACGTGCTCGGACACCACGGCTCCGGTCCCATCGGTGACGACCTGTACGGCGTAGGGTTCAACCCGGATGCCGCCGTTGGCGAAGACGCCGTAGGCGGAGGTGACCTCGAGCGGGGTCACCTCGAAGGCCCCGAGTGCAAGGGAGAGGTAGGGCCTGAGCGAGGGGTTGATGCCGAGCCGCTCGGCGTACTCGACGGCCGTGGAGGGGCCGATTTTGGTGAGTAGCCTCACCGTGGCCACGTTGATGGAGTGCTCCAGGGCGGTGCGCACCGTGACCCAGCCCCGGAAGGTCTTCTCGAAGTTGGTCGGCTTCCAAGGCTCTCCCGTCACCGGGTCGTCGTAGACCACGGGGGCGTCGGCCAGCCGGTCGGCCGCCGTGTAGCCGTTGTCGAGGGCCGCGGCGTAGATGAATGGTTTGAAGGCGCTGCCCGGCTGGCGGCGGGCCTGGGTGGCGCGGTTGAATTGGCTGGTGGCGAAGGCCACCCCGCCCACCATGGCGCGGATGGCGCCTGTGGAGACGTCCAGGGCCACGAGGGCCCCCTGCACGCGGGGCGCATGGTCCAGCGCCAGGGTGTAGCGAAGCGGGCTGCCTTCCGACCCGACGGTGATGAGCCGGCCCTGGACGGGCTCGCCGGCGCCGAAAACCTTCGTCGGATCGGTAATCTTCGCCCACTCCATGGTGTGGACCGGGATGAAGCCCCCTTCGTCGCCCACGGCCACGACCAGCCCATTGGGGCGAACCTCGTCGATCACCACGGTCAGGAGCTCTCCGACCGTCGGGGGGCCGGTGAGCTCCGTAAGCGGGGTCTCGGGATCGAGGGGCTCCCAGCCGGCCCGGCGATCGACGGCCTTCGCTCCCTTGATCAAGGCCTCCTCGGCGGCTCGCTGGAGGTCCAGGTCGAGGGTGGTGGAGATATGGAGGCCGCCGTGGTAGAGGGCCGAGGCGCCTTGGGTCTCCTCGATGATCCGGCGCACGTGCTCGACGAAGTAGGGAGCGTGGCGCTCCTCGACCTTTGGGCTCAGCCGCAGCGGCTCGCCCGAGGCGCGCTCGGCCTCCTCGGCGGTGATGTAGCCCAGCTTGGCCATGCGACCCAGCACGTGGGCGCGGCGGCGAAGCGCGATGTCGGGGTGGGCCAGGGGGGAGTAGCGGCTCGGCGCTCTGGGCAGGCCCGCCAGCATGGCGCCCTCGCTTAGAGAGAGCTCCTCGACCGATCTTCCGAAGTAGGTCCTGGCTGCGGCCTCTATCCCGTAAGCCCCGCTGCCCATGTAGACCTGGTTGAGGTAGAACCCCAGAATTTGGTCTTTGCTGTAGGTCCGCTCGATCTGGAGCGCCAGGGTGGCCTCCTTGAGCTTGCGCCTAAGGCTCCGCTCCGGGGTCAGGAAGAGGACCTTGGCGAGCTGCTGGGTGATGGTGGAGCCGCCCTCGACGATGCGGCCGGCCTTGATGTCGGTCCACAAGGCCCGGGCGATGCCCTTGGGGTCTATGCCCCGGTGTTCGTAGAAGCGGGCATCCTCGGTGGCGATCAGGGCCCGGATGAGAGACGCCGGAACGCTTCCGAGAGGCACGAGGATCCGCTTCTCACTGTAGAAGGTGGCGATGAGCCGCTCGTCCTTGTCGTAGAGGCGGCTTACGGTCTGGGGCCGGTAGTGCTCGAGGGCTTTGACTTCCGGCAGGTCCTGGAGCGAGGCGACCAGCAGGCCGGCCCCGCCTCCGATGACCAGCGAGAGGCCAAGCAGCGAGACGTGGGCGAGCCGGACTCTTGCAAGCACCGGGGCTCCTTTCCAATCGGTTGGAAATCAAGCGCTTCGCATCCCAAGGATACCAGAGCCCGAGGGCGGGTGGAAGGGAAAAGACCGTTGACAAGGGTTTGGCCCCGCTCATATAATCTCGGCAACGTCCTGAGGAATAATGCCATGTTGCCCGATTGGAAAGTGCTAGTCCTCAATAGCTCTTACGAGCCGTTGCAGTTTTGCACCCCCAGGCGCGCAGTGGTCATGGTGATCATGGGACGTGCCGAGAAAGTGGAACGTGACGGCTTCGTGGTTCGCTCGCCTTCGGTGACGATGCGGCTGCCGGCCGTAATCCGCCTGATGCGCTACGTTCGCATGCCGTATCGGCCGGGCGTGGCCTTCAGCAAGAAGAACGTCTTCAAGCGAGACCAGTACACCTGCCAGTACTGTGGTGCCGGCGGCGGCACCCTGACCCTCGACCACGTCATTCCTCGCTCCCGGGGCGGGGCGACCGCGTGGGAGAACGTTGTCCTGGCCTGCCGGCGCTGTAACGCCAAGAAGGGCAACCGCCCACTCCACGAAACCTCCTTGTCGCTGCTGCGCCCGCCCGTCCGCCCAAGCCACCTCTTCTTCGCCCGAACCGCACAGGGCGCTCCGGCCTCGGTGCAGGCCGCCTGGTCCAAGTACCTCGAATACGCTTCCAACGACTGACCGGACCTGAGCCGGTCGCGCACGCCGGGCTGAAGGCTTCTCGACCGAAGCCCGACGAGCATGGCCGCTCGTGGGCCGAGCCGGGAGAGGAGAGGGCCCATGTTGACCAAGACGCTGCTGCTGGCCGCCGCAAGCGGCGGGCTGCTGACGGTGGCCTTTCCCTCCGCCAACCTGTGGGTCGTGGCCTGGGTGGGGCTGGTGCCGCTGCTCTGGGCCCTGCGGGGCGCACAGCCAAGGGAGGCCCTGGTCCTCGGCTGGGCGACCGGCCTGGTACACTTCGCGACGGCGCTCTTTTGGGTCATGAACACGATGACCCGCTACGGCAAGCTCTCCTACCCGGCAAGCCTCGGGGTCCTGCTGCTGCTGGCGGCCTACCTGGCCTGCTACGTGGCCCTCTTCGCCTGGGCGGTGGTCGTCCTCTCACGAGGGCAGCGGGCCCTGCGGTGGCTCATCGCCCCGCCGGCCTGGGTGGTGGCCGAGCTCGCCCGGGCCCACGCTCTCAGCGGTTTCCCGTGGGCCAACCTCGGCTACTCCCAGCACGCCGTGCTGCCGATCATCCAGATCGCCGAGTTCACGGGCGTCTACGGGGTGGCGTTCCTCATCGTGCTGGTCAACGCCACGGTCGTCGAGCTGCTTGAGAACTTCGCCGAGGCCGGCCGCATCGGGCCGCCCCGCCCCGAGCCCTCTCTCGGCAACCGCCGGCTCGCCGTCTCGGCGCTCGTCCCCGTCGCCCTGGCCCTCGTCTACGGCTGGTTCGTCCTGGCGTGGCCGGCCCGCACCGTGCCGCCCGAGACGCCGAAGCTCCGCTTCGCTTTGCTGCAGGGCAACATACCCCAGGACCTCAAGTGGGAGGCCGCCGCCCAGAAAAAGACGGTCAATCTCTACACGGTGTTGGCCTCCGAGGTGAGCCGCGGGCCCGCCGCCGCCCAGCTCATCGTCTGGCCCGAGACGGCCGCTCCCTTCTACTTCGAGCAGGACGGGCCCCTACTCGACCAAGTCCGTGGGCTGGTGCGCCGGACGAAGGCCTACCACCTGGTGGGGGCGCCGGCCTACGAGAAGCTCGACGGGCGGGTTGCCTACTACAACCGGGCCTACCTGCTCGCCCCCGACGGGGGGACCGTGGCCCATTACGACAAGACCCACCTCGTCCCCTTCGGGGAGTACGTACCGCTCTCTTCGGTCCTCTTCTTCGTAAGGCGGATGGCCGAAGGCATCGGGACCTTCTACGCCGGGGACAGCTACACCGTCTTCGACATCCCCCAGGGCCGCTTCGGGACGCTCATCTGCTTCGAGGTCATCTTCCCCAACCTGGTCAGAAGGTTCGTCAAGGGAGGCGCCCAGTTCTTGGTCAACATCACCAACGACGCCTGGTTCGGCCGCTCGGCGGCGAGCGCCCAGCACCTCTCGATGGCGGCCTTCCGGGCGGTGGAGAACCGGGTGGCCCTCATCAGGGCGGCCAACACGGGGATAACGGCCGTCATCGACCCCTTCGGGCGCGTCCAGAAGGCCACGGACCTCTTCGTCCGCACCCACACCACAGGGACCATCCCCGTTGTGGCTTCGCCCGGGACGTTCTACACCCGCGTGGGCGACCTCTTCGCCTACGCCTGCCTGGTGGCGCTGCTGATGGCGGCGGCGGTGGGCCGGGGGCTCGCGGGCCCGAGGCGGGCCCCGACGGTCATCACCTCGGAGCTGTCGCTGGACGACGACTACGAGCGCGACTAGAACGCGACTAGAGAACGCGAGTAGAAGGAGATAGGAGCAATGCTGGACGGACTGGCTTCGACGATAGAGGATCTGCGCGAAAAGGTTAAGACCTTCTGGGGGCGTCTTTGACCTGGATGCGAAGCGGGCCCGGCTCGCCGAGCTGGATAAGGCCATCGCCCGGCCCGATCTTTGGGAGGACCCGGAGCGGGCCCAGCGCCTGACCCGCGAGCGGGCGCACCTCAGCGACCTCGTCTCGTCATGGGACGAGCTCGCCCGGGAGGTGGACGAGACGGCCGAGCTGGTGGCCCTGGCGGCCGAGGAGCCCGAAGAGGACCGGAAGCTGGTCGCCCAGCTCGAGGCCGCAGTCAAGCGGCTCCAGAAGGCCGTGGCCGACAAAGAGTTCCAGCTCACGCTTTCGGGCGAGCACGACGGGCAGGACGCCATCGTGATGATCCACTCGGGCGCCGGGGGCACCGAGAGCCAGGACTGGGCCGAGATGCTGCTTAGGATGTACCTGCGCTGGGCCGAGCGGCGCGGCTTCGCCGTCAGCCTCGTCGAGGCCTCCGGCGGCGAGGAGGCGGGCTTGAAAAGCGCCACCATCGAGGTGGCCGGCGCTTACGCCTTCGGGTCTCTAAGGAGCGAGGTCGGGGTCCACCGGCTGGTGCGCATAAGCCCGTTCGACCAAGCGAGCCGCCGCCACACATCCTTCGCAAGCGTCTTCGTCTTCCCAGACATAGACGAGGAGATAGAGGTCGAGATAGACGAGAGCGACCTCAGGATCGACACGTACCGGTCCAGCGGCGCCGGGGGCCAGCACGTCAACGTCACCGACTCGGCGGTCCGCATCACGCATAAGCCGACGGGCCTCGTGGTCTCGTGCCAGAACGAGCGGAGCCAGCACAAGAACAAGGCCACGGCGATGAAAATCTTAAGGGCCCGGCTCTACGAGCTCGAGCAGGAGCGCCAGCGCGAAAAACTCGAAGAGCTCCACAAGGACAAGAAGGAAATCGCCTGGGGCTCCCAGATACGCTCCTACGTCTTCCACCCCTACCGCATGGTCAAAGACCACAGGACGGCCCACGAGACCGGCAACATCGACGCCGTCATGGACGGCGACCTCGACCCGTTCATCGAAGCGTATCTGCTGAAGGGGTAGGGGGGAGATGTGAAGTGGTTCTTATGTCCAGTTTTCGATTTTCTTCCGAATTTCTTCCAACTGATCTTCTGATAGTTGTAGTTTTGGCAAGATAGTCAGTAACTCATCCCTCAATAGGAGATTCATAATCTTGTCCATCTTACCCAAGCGCAATAGTGTGCCAACCGCCCAAATCCGCTCTGGAGCCTCCGGACTTTCGACTACGCGCCTCAACTCATTCACGTCTTCGTCGGCTTCTGAAATGAGTTCTCGTTCGCTCTGGGCACGGAATGATGATTCGAGTTGTTCAAGCCAAGGTCGAGCTGCCGAGGGTGTCGAGGAGTCACTCAGAACGGTTTCCACCTCCTTCCGGCAATTTTCATAATGAACCGACGAAGGCCCCACAATGACCTCTCCCATTTTTTCTACACCACAAGCGAGTGAATATTGTATCTTTTGACTGGTTGGATATTTTTCAATAATTTTACGGGCCAAGGGCCAGAAGCCCGGTTGGCCAGTGGTGATCTGCTTGCAAACCTGCTCTGCTTGTTGTTCATCTTCCAGAGCAAAAGCAAGTAGAACTTCTACATCTATTTCTTGATTGATCACACCCCTTAGAGCCCAGGTCACACTATAGCGGTGAAAAGAATTACTTAAAGCCAACGAAAGAACAAGACGAATAGCACGTTCCCGGTCAGTCTTGGTCAAGACGTCCCAAAACTCGTTGCGCCCGTGGCGAGCAATCGGTTCCCAACATTTGCTCTCATATGGTTGCAGCAGTAACTTCTCTAATAGTCTAAAGCCCCGCTCTATGTCCGAATGAGCTAAGTGCGACGCAATCCTATTACAATAATAGCGCTCATTGAGTGAAACGTCCTGTGCAATTTCTAAGCATTCCCACGCAAACTCTGCAAGTTCTCCTTCAATAGATCGTTTAAAATGCAACCACATCCCTAAAGACTTCATGACCTCCAAAGCGTTTGTTAACTCAGGGCCCGCTATTGCTCTAAGGAACACAAGGTATTCATCTGGGCTGAGCGAATTAATCCATCTAGCACGAAGTACATTTTCAACAACTTTGGGGTCCACACGATTTTCGTGGATGAGCTTTTCCACCCGCTTGACACTAGCTAAGTCACCCTCAAGGTAGCCCGTAGCGTGGATAATAGCCTCGACAGCAACCTCGTGAGATTTTGTAAGCTCTTCAAGCCGTTTACCAACGGCTTGAGGTTCCAGTTGGTTCCATCCACCACAATACGCAGCGAAGGCTATCATGCCTTGGCTCTCAGCACCTATCTCTTCAATCTTTGGAAGACATGTCCTCTCCGAATCCACCCTTCCAAGCCACCAAAAGAATACGTGGGCTTTTGTTGCTTCTTCTGAGCACAGCCACGCTAGGAGATCGTCTGTTATGATAGCCGGGTCCTCTACCGCCTCTTCAGCAAGCACACTCAGTTCCTTTTGAAATCTGTATTTATGTTCAGCTCCCTCTTCTAACTCCTCGTCATCCTCGCGTGTCCATTTCCCGGCCCATCTCATCAATCTGATCCGTACATCGTCTTTGTCAAAGAGGATTAGGAGACTCTCTATCTGGTCAATGCATTCTTGGAACTTGGCAGCTGACTCTTCATCTTTGTCTTTATGGTCACAGAAGACTCTTTTGACAAATCTTAAAGAATCGATGAAATCAGAGATGGGAATGGGCACTTTATTTTGAAGAATCCAATCCGTTGCAGTCTGGAACCGGGAGATTCCTGTCTCCGGTCGGCCTTGAATAGCACCTTCTGCGAGGACGTGTGGTAGCTTCTTGCCTGCTGCCTCTGCTATTGCTTGCTCTTCTGATTGTGCTACTTCCATTAGAAGATCGACCAACGCTTCAATGTAATTCCACACGTCTCCACGAGTCATTTCTGGTCGAGTATCTAAAGGTTCTGGCCCACTACTTTCGCGGTGAGTTACGAAACCCGTTCGACTTAGGCCTGAGTCAATAGCACTTATGCCAATCAAGCGTAAATCGACGGAATGTTCTGGAGAGAAGAGCTCCCTAAGCAACTCAAGCCTGTCCCGGAGCGGTAATGGAAGTTGGGGGTGTAGTGGGTGGAAACATTCACAGAAAACACCGGTCGCATTATTGCCGTAGTTTTCCGTCTCAGCCTCGGCTAGCAACGCTAAACAACGAATCGCCGATTGGCAGGTCTTTTTTCGAAACAATAGTTGCTCGACTGTCCACATCAATTCCCTACGTTCATCGCCCCTAATAGCGAGGCGTTCCTCACGACTCATACTCTTGAGTCCTTCCTCTGCCAGTCGGGACGCTTTTTCGGGAACTGATCCAGCAACAAGACGTAGTAGGTAACCATTGGTTATTGCAGACGGCAAGTCTCCAAATAGTCCGTTTTTCCCAAAAAGTTCGCTCCAAAAGCTGGCGACTTCATCTCCTTTAAGAAATCGCAGCCTTCGGATAAGTCGATATCTTCCAGCTTGACTCAATGCAGCAAAGAGGGCGTAGAGTTCTAAAGAACGTCCTCGAAGAACGGATTCAGCAAGATTGTTGGCGAAAAGTGGAGGGGTAACCTCAGTGTATGAGCCTCTGTGTTCCACAATGCCTTCGCCACGTAAATGAGGCAAAGCATTGAGGACGGTGTTCGGTTGGAGACCATTTCCGAATAACGTGCAAATGACCTCAAGCTCCTCAGAGGGGGCTTCCTTGACGCCAACATGGGATAATAAACTAAGGAGCTTAAGTATCTCGATCACTTCGCTGCCGAAATCACGAAGAACCTTTTGTTCAAATGCTTTTGCTATTTCTTCAGATAGTGTTCCGGCTGTTTTCTTTAAGCCCATTCCGAGGCTTGCGGCGCAAAGTATAATACCTGGGTTGCCACCAGATTGCTCGATGACCCAAGATTCAAGGCTAAAGCCAAGATTTACCCCTTTTGCTTTCAAAAGCTCTTTAGACTGTGCATCTGACAGAGGTTTCAGCCTCATGTACTGCATTCGGTCGTCCAAACCAAGTGTGGGAGTTGGAAGGGTCTCGGCGGTCGGCAACGAAAGCAATAGTTTAAAGCTTGTACGTGCTATAACCTGGTTGATTAATAATTCAGCCAATTCAGGCTCCGGATCATCAACAATTACTACGGTCTCCAGACCGGGGGACTCTAGTGCTAGCAGATCGTTTACACTCATTGCACGCGGGTCCAGGGTGAAAACAGTTTCATTTTGCCGATGTTCTGTCCCTTGAAGAGCTATTCGGGTTTTACCCATATTGTGTGGTCCTGTGAGAATTACTACACGAATATTAGGATCATCCAGAAAGGACCGCAGGTCAGCCAACTCCTGGTCCCTACCAATAAGTTGAACGTTTGCACCGTAAAGTCTCTGCCGGTTGTGAAAAAGCCAAGCTTCTTCCCACGTGGAGAATTTCGACGTAGCAAAAAAGGTCGACCGAAGGTGGGGCAGGTTATTTAAAAACGCCGCTAACTCTCCTGCACCCACTATCTCAATTTGGACTTTCTTGGGTTGATCATAGTCCTCTAGAATGTTTTTCCTAAGGGAAGCCTTTTGTTTGTGGGACAAATCGATATTGGTAAAAAACACATATCTGTCGGGCCGACGACCCGTTCTATCTTGTAATTCTTTAATTGCCCCTTTCAGACTTGCTCTTACATTAGATATTGTCTTGGCTCGAACTTGAGTAAAGATGTCTCGCTTTTTGTATTGGAATATGTTCAGGCCAGGGCCAAGTAAAGGAGAGATATAGTCACTATCGTCGGGAAGTACGGTTTGCCATTCAGTATCTATTCCTCCGTCTTTGTCATTCACCCGCTCCGTAAATGAAGGTAAAGAGCCACACCTTAGACCAGACGATGCCCATGCGATGGCATTGCAGAGAGAGGCAAAATCCGTCGGGGTAAATTTCCGACCAACAATGCGCTCAATCTTTTCGGCACTTATTGCCTTTCCATGAACCAGTGACACGCAACTTCACCTCTAAAAAAGTTCTAATTGGGTGCCAATCTACACAAAGTCCAACATCCTGGCAAGCAAGGTCTACCTCGCGTACCTAATTGAAAAGGGGACCGCTTTCAACCCCCCCCTTTCTCAACGATTCTCATTCTCAACTAACCTTAGACACCTGTGTGCGATTTGGACACTTTTTAGACACCTCGGACTTTCAGTAATCCATAATAATTCAATATATTAGGCGGAGATTGGACACTTTTGGACAAGTGTCAAAAGTGTCTAAATGTGTCTAATCGAATCAAGGGGTGGAATAATCGGCGGGACTGAGTGTTTGAGGGTGGTGATGGTACAATGGGCTCGGGCGGCGAACCTCCGGCAACGCGGCGGTGTCTATGGGAGAAAGCCTTCGACCACGAAGGCGGCCGCGCCGAGCCGACCGACCCTCTAAGCCAGCGATACCACGTGGGAGGAGATGATACGATGAGACGGACCGTTGTTACAGCCCTCGCGGCGCTGGTGGTGGTTGCGGCCGCAGCGCCCGAGGCCTGGAGCGCCGACCGTTACAAGATAGACCCTGTGCATACCTTCGTCGGCTTTGCCGTCCGGCACCTGGTCATCAGCAAGGTCCGGGGCCAGTTCAACGAGTTTTCGGGCACGATCCTCTACGACGAGGACGACATCACCAAGTCCTCGGTCGCCATCACCATCAAAGCCGCGAGCATCGACACGCGCCACGCCAAGCGCGACAGCGACCTTCGGAGCCCCGATTTCCTCGACGTCAAGCGGTTCCCGACCATCACCTTTCGCAGCTCGCGCGTCGAGAAGCGGGGCGAGGGCTACGTGGCCGTCGGCACCCTGACCATCCACGGCGTCCCGCGCGAGGTGGAGCTGCCCTTCACGCTCCTTGGGACGGTGCGCGACCCTTGGGGCAACACGCGGATCGGCGTCGAGGCGGCCCTCACCATCAACCGGAAGGACTTCGGCATCGTCTGGGACGGGCGGATGGACAACGGGGGCCTGGTGGTGGGCAACAAGGTGGAGATCACCATTGCGGCCGAAGCGATCAAATCGTGAGCGGGGGCCCTCGAGGCGGGCCTTCCTCAAGCGCGGCGCGATGGGCCTTGCGGCCCTGGGCGTCGGCGCCCTGACGCTTCGGGCCGACGCTGAGCCCACCGAAGCGAGCGGCGAGCTAGGCGCCTACGCCAAGTACCTGAAAGAGGCCGAAGCGAAGACGATCCAGCCGGCGCCACCCAAGCCGGGCAAGTGGGCCCCGACGGAGGACAACATCCTCGGGCCGTTCTATCTCGAGCGCGCGCCCTTCCGGGCCAAGATCACCCCGCCGATGGAGCCGGGGGACGTCCTGATCGTCAGCGGGCGGGTGTGGGGTCTTGACAGCCGTAAGCCCCTGGCCGGGGCCACCATCGACATCTGGCAGGCCGACACCAAGGGCGAGTATTCCGGCTTCGACATGGGGAGGCCCCAGGCCACGACCGAGTTCCGAAACCGCTCCCGGCTGGTGACCGACGAGAGGGGCTACTACGAGTTCGAGACCATCCAGCCTGGCCGCTACCGGATCGGGTTTCGCCAGTGGCGCCCGCGACACATCCACTACATGGTCCAGGCCCCCGGCTACCGGGCGCTGGTCACCCAGCTCTACTTCGAAGGCGACCCCCACAACGCGTCCGACCCCTTCGTCAAGCGCTCCCTCATCATCCCGCTCACGAAAAAGACCGTCGCCGGGCGGAGCTTCGAGACGGGGACGTTTGACATCGTCCTCGTCCCGTCGTAGCGGCATCGTCCTCCCACCGGGGCTAAATATTTCGCCCCCGCGCCCCTCAACACTTCTTTCTCACCGATTCTCATTCTCAATTAGCCTTAGACACCTGTGTGCGAATTGGACACCTTTTAGACACCTCGGCCTTTGCGTAATCCATAATAATCCAATATGTTATGGTGAGGTTAGACACTTTTGGACAGGTGTCAAAAGTGTCTAAATGTGTCTAATCGAATCAAGGGCTGGTTGGCGGAAAGAGGGGATAGGGAAGGGCGAAGACGGCGCCGTCTCAGGCTCCACGGAAGAGGCCGAGCCAGTCGTAGGAGCCGTCGAGCTTGCGGCGGAAGGCGGCCGCGGTGTCCCAGGCCGTTATCTCTATCCTTCTCAGCGATAAGGGGTTGTCGCCGACCCTGTTCGCTCCCATGCGGCTGGTCGCGGCCGAGCGGTAGCCGGCCTGCTTGAGCAGGGCCGCGAGCTCCGGCGTCCAGTCTCCGTGAGGGGCGCTGAAGTGGTCGATGGGACGGCCGACCACGGGAGCGAGCCGCTCGCGCGATTCGGTGAACTCCTCCATCGCCATCTCCGGCCGGCACGAAGAGAGCCGCGGGTGGGTCGCCGAGTGCGAGCCGATGGTCCAGCCCTCGTCGATGAGCGCGGCCAGCTCGTCGGGCCCGAGAGGCTCCTCGTCGCTCAAGAAGCCGCCGAGCGGGACTTTGCCCTCCAGCGCGTAGTCCGTGACGACGTAGACCGTGGCGGGAAACCCGAGGCGCTTGAGCAGGGGCAGGGCGTGGTGGAAGACGCTTGAGTACCCATCGTCGAAGGTGATGGCCACCGCACGCTCCGGCAGGGCGGCGTCGCCCTGGAGGCCCGCGACCACCGCTTCCATCCCGACGACCGAGTATCCCTCTCGGGCGAGGTAGGCCATCTGGGCCTCGAAGTGGTCCGCCGGGACCCGCTCGCGCGCCGTCGCCCGCCGGCCTTTGGGCCCGATCGCGTGGTAGAGCAGGATGCGGACGAGCGGGGGCTTCGTCCACCTGCCCGTCGTCCACTGACCGATTGTGGCCGAGATCGCCGCCTTGGCGCCTTCGCGCCAGGGCCGCTCCTTGGCTCTGCGGAGCTCCGCTCCAAGCCGCACCTGGTTCAGGGAGTTTATCCCCCCGAGGTAGGGTCCAAACGGTAGCGACGCCCGGGGAGCGTAAGTCCACAGCCCCGGTTTGAGTTTGCGGACCTGGCCGAAATACCTCCGTCGGCGCTGGATGACGGGGTAGCACAGGAAGTGCAGCCAGGAGGCCTGATGCTCCACGTAAAGGATGCGGTTGGCCTTCGCCAGCCGGCGCATCACCTGCTGCTTGCTTCCAATCGGATGGTCCCAATCGGAGGTGGAAAGGCAAATGATGTCTTGGCCCTGGATCACTATCTCAGTCCTGCCTCGTTGCCTCGGAAATCGTATGAGCAGAAGAATAAAATATAGGGACTTTAAAGTAAAGAGGGCGGTCGGACTTCAGCTTGTTCCAACTCCGCTCGCCGTGCAGAAGGACCGAGGCCCCTCGCCCGAAAGGG
>JALLOF010000190.1 GCA_027717595.1 Nitrospinae bacterium AH_259_B05_G02_I21
AACCGCCTGAAGAGAACGTCGTGGACGTCGTGAAGGTAGATGAGCTCGTTCAACCACGCCACCAACAGTCCTTCCGGGCTAATGCCTTCACACACAACGTCGAAGGGCTCGGCCGGCTCGATGGAATCGAGATCGGTGACGAGGCTGAAGATCCCCTCGGCGGCGTGGATGAACGCTTCCTCGCACGTGGCTCCCCGAGACACCACGGCTACATCGGCCGTCGTGCCGATGATCTCAAACGGTCGGTCGGCCATGTGTAAGGTACCTATAAGATAAAAGCGTTTGGCCAGCTCTTCAAGCTGAAAGTTAACGCACGGAGCTAAACGAAGAGGGCATGTAGCTGAAGACGGCGTTGATGTGAAGCCGTTTCTTTGTAATCCGCTTCGGGAAGGGGTTGTAGGGGTTGGCGACCTTGACGGCGCGAATCGCCTCTTCGTCCAGGATGCGCGAGCCGCTCGAGCGCAGCAGGCGCACCTCTTCGAGCCGGCCGTCGCGCCTGATGATGAACTGCATCATCAATTCTCCGTAAATGCCCGCCCTGGCGGCCTCTTCCGGATAGTTCCAGACCAGTTCGATCTGTCGCTTGATGGTGGCGAAGTAGGAGATGTAGCGGAAGTCCCTTGTGTCGAGGCTCACCACCTCCGACTCCGCGGCACCGGGGTCGAGGCGGGCGTAGCGCTCGAGGTCGGCGCCGCTCAACAGCGGGAGCTTCCTGAGCCGTGGGACCCCCTGGGATGGAGGCAGGGGTGGGGGTGGTTTCGGCTTGGGCAGGATTTTCGGACGCTCTATAATCTTCGCCACCACGGGTTTTTTCGGCTTCGGCGGCTCGAGCTTCTGCTTTTTCGGCTTCGGGCGGGTCCGCTCGACCAGAGGAGCCAGGCGCGCGGTGGGTTTGGGTGCCTTGGCGAGTAATCGAACCTTGGGTACCTTTGGCTCCTTGGCCCGCTCCAATTCCTTGGGCCCCTTGGAGCGACGGTCCGCGTTGGCCAGCGGGGCCGTTTTCTTCTTGATGGGGGTCTCTTCCTTCTTGGGTTTTGGCAGATCGGTGATGATGCGGACCGAGAC
>JALLOF010000191.1 GCA_027717595.1 Nitrospinae bacterium AH_259_B05_G02_I21
GAAAGGGAGCCCACGTATCACCAGCGCGGCGCAACGGGGCACGCCGCTGGCGGCCAGGACGCTCTGGTAGTGCACCGGCTTGGTTCGGAGCACAAGCGCGTTGGTCTCCGTGTCGGGAACGACGAAGAGGGAGACAGGCCCTGTGCCCCCGGCCGCCGCGACCTGCGGGGAAGACGTGGGGCCCGGGGCCGGTGGAGGTTCCTTCTGGAACTCGGGACTTGTGGGAGAGATGACTTTTTCCCGTCCGGGCTCGGGGGCTGGAGTGGGAGGTGACGGCGGCGCTTCAGCCTCGGCCTCACCGGGCTGAAAGAGGTTTCCAAGGATGGTAGCGATGTTCTCGGCATCGCCGTGCTGGACGTAGTAGACGAAGGTCTGCTCCTCGCCGCGCTGGACGGGCTGGTCGAGCCGGGCGGTCCACATCTCAATGGCCGGGGTCAGCTCGGGCAGGCCGTTGACGACGAGCAGAGCGTTGAGGCGCGGGATGGGAATGAACGCGAGCGGGGCCCCGGGCGCGTCGCCGTATCCAAGGGCCGTAAACATCTGCTGGAGCTCGGGGACCAGGGTCTCCACGTCGGCGTACTCCAGCGGATAGAGCTTCGTGTGGAAGCGCTCGAAGGTGTCGGTATCCAGAAGCTCGACCACCCGGAGCACCTTTTTTATGTTGCTCGCCGTATCTACGAGGATAAAGCTGTTGGTTCCCTTGACGGGAATCATGGCGGCCTTCGCCGACACAAGCGGCTTGACCACCTCCTGCATGGTGGCCGACGGGACGAACCGCACGGGGACGATTTGGATGATGAACCGGTCTGCGAGCGGCACCGTGCGGGCCTGCCGGCCCATGCGGGCGGCGATGGGAAGCCCGAGGACCTTCTCCACGGGCACGACCCGGTAGATGTCTCCCACCTGGACCATGGTGAAGTTGTTGACGGCGAGAATCTGCTCCAGCGTCGGCAGAAGCTCCTCGACTGGAATCTTGCCCGCGGTCTGGATGGTGACGGCCCCTCTGACGCCGGGGTCGAGGATGTAGTTGATGCCCACCATCTCGGCGATCACCCGGATGACGC
>JALLOF010000192.1 GCA_027717595.1 Nitrospinae bacterium AH_259_B05_G02_I21
GTATGAGGTTGTGCGGTTCGACCAGGCCAATCGAAACATTTTCGCCCGCTCCACCGACGTGGCCTACTACACCCAGCCTCTCCAGGCCAAGGAGACGACGATTCTGGAGACCACCGACCGACGCCCCGCCGGTCACTTCGTCGTCAACCGGGGGCGGCTGCTCGTTACGCAGCGCGTCACCGGCTACGAGAAGCGCCGGATCGCGGGCCAAGACCTCCTCAGCGCCCACGAGCTCGATATGCCCGAGGTCACCTTCGAGACGGTGGGCTTTTGGATCGAGGTCGAGGAGGCCATCCGGCGGCTCGTGGAGGGGCCGACACAGGAGTTCATGGGGGGGCTCCACGCCGTAGAGCACGCGGCGATCGCCCTCTTCCCGCTCTTTGCGATGTGCGACCGCCACGACATAGGGGGCATATGCTACACGATGCACCCCGAGGTGGGCAAAGCGGCCATCTTCATCTACGACGGCTACGAGGGGGGAGTGGGCCTGGCCGAGCGGGTCTACGACGAGGTCGAGGACCTGCTGCGGGCCACACTCAAGCTCCTGCTTGAGTGCCCGTGCCTGGAGGGGTGCCCGTCGTGCATCCACTCGCCCAAGTGCGGGAGCGGCAATAGGCCGCTCAGCAAGGAAGCCGCCGTCCTCATCTTGAAGGCCCTGCTCGGGGAGGTGGACCTCGCCCGGGCCGAGACGCTTCGGGCGACGGCCGAGGAGGGCGACGAGACCTGGAGCCCCGTGGTCGCAGCCGAGCCGGAGGGAGCAGATCCCGCGCCGCGCCTGGTGTTCTTCGACCTGGAGACACAACGCAGCGCCGAGGAGGTTGGGGGATGGGCCAACAAGCACCTTATGCGCTTGGCGGTCGGGGTGGCCTACGATACGGCCGAGGAGACCTTCTTCACCTACTACGAGGACCAGGCCTCCGAGCTGATCGACCATCTCGAGCGGGCCGACCTGGTCGTGGGTTTCAACATCGTGCGGTTCGACTACGAGGTCCTGCGAGCCTACAGCCCCGTGGACTTCTCGACCTTCCTCACCTTCGACATCCTCCAGGACATATAC
>JALLOF010000193.1 GCA_027717595.1 Nitrospinae bacterium AH_259_B05_G02_I21
GTTGACCTCGCTGGCGTCGACCTGAAGCGCCTCGCCTCAGACCCCCGGCTAGGCCGCTGCGCCCTCCTTATCGGCGGGGCGGTCTTCCACTACGAGGGGACCGTGGCCGTCGACATCTACGGCTCGAAGATATATTCGGGCCTCGTTGGCTTTAAGCTAGTGGCCGTCGAGGCGCGATGGGGCCGGCCCCTGGTGCCCCCGGTCGCCTTCGCTGGCCGGCGCCAGAGCGAGCCCGTCAAGCCCGACGATGATTTCGGCACGAGCGACCGGCAGACCTTCAAGGAGTGGGTCGGCGACGCCCTGAAGGTGGCCTTGGCGAGCCTCCCGGCCCGGTTCGTGCGACCCGTGGCGGCCGCCCTCAGAACGAGGGCGAGAAGATCACAATAGATGACCCACAGTCCGGGGCGGACAGGGACAAGCCCTGTCCCTAGGGGGAACAAGGGTGCTCAGGGTCGCCCCTAACCCCGAGCAGAGAAGGATTCACCCTCCGTCTACCTTGTAACATCATGAAAAATAAGACATTATACTAAATTAGACACCTCCTCGACACCCGCCCCCTTTCCGTACAGCCCCGTTTTTCAATAAGCACAATAAATTCAATATGTTAAGGAAAATTGGGGCTTCTTGACACCCTTGGACACCTGTCCAAGGCTTAGATCCCTCTATATTTATATAATCACTTGAAAATCAATATGCTGTGTCTGGTTAGACACCTGTAAAAAACCCCAAAATGTGTCTAAAAGTGTCTAATGTGTCAAAGGTGCGGCGGGAGGCTTGAGGTCCGGTGGGAAGTCCGACCGTGGGTGGAGGCCCTCGGGGCCCTTGGCTCGCCGCCTGCCGGTTCGGGCAAGATGGTCCTTTCCGGCTTCTTCCCTTGCCCGACCCCTCGGCCGGTGATATATTGAGGAGAAGCCGACCCTGCGGGGCCCGCACCCCGAGGGAGCATCCTTCAATCTCCTGGTTCTTTAAAAGCCCACGCGCGCAGGGGGACCCTCATGAAGCTCTTCATCGACTCGGCAGACATTGATGAGATCACCGAGGCCCAGGCCCTGGGCC
>JALLOF010000194.1 GCA_027717595.1 Nitrospinae bacterium AH_259_B05_G02_I21
TTGGGGGAGAGGCAAGTGCGAGCCCTGGGGAAGGGGATACCGGCCTGTCTGTCGAGGTGACGGAGGTGGAGGGGGATGTCGATGTTCTCGATCCGGATACTGGCGAATGGCGTCCACTCCAGCCGGGCGACGTCTTGGGGCCGGACCATGAGATTTCCACTGGATTTGACTCGAGAGCAGTGATTAAATTTTGTGATGATTATTTAGTGGTCACGTCTATGACCATTCTGCCAATTAAAGACCTGGCAGGTAGCTCATTGGGGCTTGCAGGGAAAATCTACCTTAAAGGTGGCACCAGAAGTGTCGACCTCCGCGGGGAGAAGGGTGAAGCCGAGGTTCAGGTGGTCACGCCAACAGCCCTCGGGAGCATCAGGGGGTGTCCTAAGTTCGCGGTAATGTGGGCCTTCATGGTGGCGCAGAAGGTCTTGGATGAGGAGACCGGGAAGACGGTCCCACCTCCCGAAGAGCTCGAGGGCCCAAGAAAGGGCATAGAGAAAAGGCCACCGGAGAGGGCGACGGGCGACGTGGGGCCCCTGGTCGCCGCTGTCCCGCCCACGCCCATGGTGGATGCCTACATCGCTATGGCGGTGGAGGCCTACGACCGCTACCGCGACCTCGACGCCGCCCACGACTGGCTGGACCGCGCCCTCGAGCTCGACCCGAACAATGCCGTGGCCCAGGGGCTGTTTGACCAGGTTAAGGCCGCGGAGCAGCAGGCGGGCCTCCAGCGGGCCGGCATCGCCCTGGGTGCCCTCCAGGAGATGTTGATTCGAAAAGCTAAGCAACAAGAGCTCAAGAAGCATAAAAAGCACTACGGTAAGGAACACTACCCGGCCGTGGAGCAGCACCGAGGGTCCCCGCCCCACAAGAGATGAGGATGGGCGGAAGCGCCGTCATCATTGTAGCTGTGGCATCCTGGCTGCTCTGGCCGGCCCCGGCGCTCGCCGCCCGCCCCTCCGTCTGCCTGATGCCCTTCTTAGACGCCCGGCTTGTAAAGAGCCCGCGCTCGTGGAGGCGGCTGATGCTACTGGCCCAGGTCGTCGGGACGGTGAA
>JALLOF010000195.1 GCA_027717595.1 Nitrospinae bacterium AH_259_B05_G02_I21
TAAACAAACACCTCTACTTCAATAGGCTAGGGGCAGGTTTCGTTGTTATTTGCCCCTCGCGGTCCTTAACCCACAAGGGGCAATGGAGTTCTAGGCATTGAAGTTATCACGTTGAGGAACTGGTGTCGGTTTGTCCTGATCGTCCAGGACTTCTATGACCAACCGGTAAATCAGGAAACAGCTGCCTTGGCTCCTGCTTCCGCAACCGCGTGGTCATCTTCGACCGTGCTGCCCGAAACTCCGATGGCGCCGATGATCTCCTCTGTCCCATTCTTGATCGGGACCCCACCGGGAAAGGTGATCAACCCACCGTTAGAGTGCTCAATGTTGTACAGCGCTCCACCTGGTTGTGACAGCTTTCCGATCGCTCCGGTATCCATATCGAAGAACCGGGCGGTTCGCGCCTTTCTGATGGCGATGTCGATGGAACCCAACCACGCCCCGTCCATCCGGGCAAAGGCTTTGAGGTTGGCCCCGGCATCGACCACTGCAATATTCATCTTGACACCAAGTTCCTGAGACTTCTGCCGAGCCGCATCAACTGCCGCTCGAGCCTGTTGGATCGTTATTTCGCTCATGATTTTTCCCCTCCTGAAGTTTCCAGAGTTTGTAACAGAAAGGATGGGGGGCTTGGATCCTTCTGTTGGCGTTCTCTGGCACTTGGCGTTTGAGAAGAAGAACGGACGTGTGGGAAATGTTACTCTATCCTACTAATCAACACAAACAATTCCTAAAATTACGATTATCCCAGGAAACCGTTACTTTCGCTTAGAGGGAAAAAGTTAATATTACTGGGGTAATCTGTCCCTGGAGGCAGAGGAGCGTGAGGGGCGATTACATCGTGAAAGTGATACCGTTCGTTACGGTGGGACGGGGCCATCTTAACCTCCGGGACTAGCTGTCCCTGACCTCTAGGCACTCGACCTCGAAGGTGAGCGACTTCCCGGCCAGGGGATGGTTGATGTCGATGAGGACATCTTCTTCGCCTACCTCGAGGACGGTGCCCACCATGGAGCGGTTTGGGGTCACGGCTATCTCATATTCCATGCCCA
>JALLOF010000196.1 GCA_027717595.1 Nitrospinae bacterium AH_259_B05_G02_I21
GCCGTGTATTGCTCGACGAGATCGGGGATCAGCATCGCTTCTGGGTCGTAGAAGAGCATCCGGCTTAAAATGCCCTGCACGATGAAGTGGGCCGGAAACCAATGGAGCGCCCAAGGGGCCCCCGGCCACCGAAGAAGCGCGAGCTTCCTCGGCATCGGCTGCGGGTACCCCGCCGGGGCTAGCAAGACGAGTCCCGCCACCGCCTCGGGCCGCTCGATGGCCTCAAGCAGGGCCAGGCCTCCGCCGAGGGAGTTTCCGACCCAGACGGCCCGCTCGATCGCCATCTCCGCGAGCACCGCCTCCACGTGGTGCAGCAGCCCCCGGGGGGAGTAATCGGCCCGTCGGGGGGCCTCGGTGGCGCCGTGGCCCATCAGGTCGACGGCGACCGCCCGCCTTCGACCGGTGAGGGCGGCAAGGACGTGCCGCCACGTGTAGCTCCACGCCCCGAGGCCGTGGAGCAGGACGAGAGGAGGGAGCTCGTCGGGCCCGTCCACCTCGTAGACGGCCGAAGTGATCGGGCCGAAGGCGGTGTCCGCTATCAGGTGTCGCGGAGGGAGGAAGGCCGTCTCGACATCGGGGCGCATGGGGGTGAGGACGGCCTCAGCCGTGCTACTCCATGGCGGCCAGGGCCGTGGCGAGTGGGAGGTTGGCTACGGCGTCCATCTCCAGGAAGCCATCCGGCGGACGGCCCGCCTCGCGCACCCGGAGCGCTCCTGCCGCGGCGATCATGGCGGCGTTGTCTGTGCACAGGGCCGGTGAGGGGATGTGGAGGTTGAGGTTCCGCTCGGCGGCCGCCGCCTCGAGCCGTGAGCGAAGCGACCGGTTGCAGGCCACCCCACCCGCCACGACTAGCTCGCGCGTTGTGACCTGGTCGAGGGCCGCCAGGGTCTTGGCAACCAGCACATCGACGACGGCGGCCTGGAAGCTCGCAGCCAGGTCCTTGAGCACCTGGGGGACCTCGGCCGTCCAGGGCTCCTGGCGGGGTGGGCCCTCGGGGCCGAAGGGCGCCGGGGCGATGGCGTTGTCGTCCACGAAGTACTTCAC
>JALLOF010000197.1 GCA_027717595.1 Nitrospinae bacterium AH_259_B05_G02_I21
TCTGGCTTCGACGCAGAGGCCGGGGATGTCGATCCCGCTCGGGCAGCGGGTGAGACAGAGCTGGCAGTTGACGCAGAGGTCCATGACTCCCTTGAACGCGTCGCTCGCCAGCACGCCGGCATCGAGTTCGCCTGATATCACTCCCCTAAGGAGATTGGCCTTGGCCCGGGCGCTCGCACTCTCGTCCCCTGTAGCGATCGCCACGGGACAGTATTCCCGGCAGGCACCGCAGCCGTGGCACTTCTCGACCTCCAGCCTCAGCGGCTCGGCGTCGAAGGCGCTCCCCGTCTCGACCCATTCGTATGTGGGCCCGTAGCGAAGATGCGCCGTGAAGGGCTCGGGCTCCTCGGCTACTATCTTGCCCGGGTTCATGATGCGTTGGGGATCGAAGAGGTCCTTGATCTCCACCAGCGCCGGGTAGAGCTCCCCCAGGGCTTCCTTGAGGTAGGCCGTCCTGGCGAGCCCGTCGCCGTGCTCGGCGCTCAACGTCCCGCCCAGGGCCATAACCAGCTCGTTGGCCCGCCGCGCCATCTCCTCCATCAGGGCGACCTCGCGGGCGTCTTTCATGTTGACTAGGGGGTTGACGTGGATGTGGCCGCTGCCGGCGTGGCCGTACATGTGGGCGACGACCCCCAGCTCGCCGAAAATCTCCCGAAGGCCCATGAGGTAGCGGGCAAGCAGCTCTGGATGCACGGCGGCATCCTCGATGAAGGCTGCGGGCCGGCGGCCGCCGTGGACCCGATTCAATATGGAGGTGCTCGCCTTGCGAAGCTCGATGAGCTTTCTCTGCTCTGAGGCATCGGCGGGAGCGAGCATGCCCGTGGCCAGGCCCGTGCGGGCGACGAGCCGCTCTTCGATGGCCGATAGGGCCTCCCGGCAGGCCTCGCCGCTCTCGCCCTCAACCTCGACCAGGAAGATGATTTCCGCCTCCGGCGGCACGAGCTTCTCTATGGCTGGCTCATCCTTGCGGATCGCATCGAGAAGGGCCTTCTCCAGCGTCTCCAGCATGCTGGGGCCGTGCTCCAGAAGCGCCAGAAC
>JALLOF010000198.1 GCA_027717595.1 Nitrospinae bacterium AH_259_B05_G02_I21
ATGCAACGGGCCCCGGGGGTGGGTCTCGCCGCACCTCAGGTCGATGTCCCCCGCCGGGTCGTGGTGGTCGACGTTCACTTGGAACAAGAACCCGAGGGCCGCCGGGCCCTGATCAACCCTGAAGTCCTCGCCACCCATGGACCGATGGTCACGATGGACGAAGGTTGCCTGTCATTCCCGGGGATGAGCGTCGAGATCGTCCGGCCCGAGGGGGTGACCGTTCGCTATCAGACCGTGGAGGGGGAGCATGTGGAGGAGGAGGCCTCGGGCCTCCTGGCGCGGGTCTACCAGCACGAGATCGACCACCTGGACGGGGTGCTCTTGTTCGACCATCTAAGCGTGATCAAGCGGGAGCTGTTCAGGAAGCAATATAGCCGGATCCTCGAGCAGCGCGAGCCCTAGTCGTCCCCCCCGCCCCACATCCGTGGAGGCTGCCGAGCGTATGGATGTCCTCTTCATGGGCACGCCGGAGTTTGCCGTCCCGACGGTGCAGGCGCTCCTGGACTCACGGCACGCTCTGCGGGCGGTGGTGACCCAGCCCGATAAGCCCGCCGGCCGGGGCCGGAAACTCAGCGCTCCGCCTGTTAAGCAGCTCGCTCTGGACAACGGAATCCCCTGCCTGCAGCCGGCGACCTTGAGGGGTCCTGAGGTCGTCGCCGAGCTTGGCGCCCTGGAGCCGGAGGTGATTGTGATTGCGGCCTACGGTAAAATCCTGCCCCCCGACGTGTTGGCCATCCCGCCCAAGGGGTGCATCAACGGCCACGCCTCGCTCCTGCCGAAGTACCGGGGGGCCGCCCCCATACAGTGGGCCATCATCAATGGGGAGCGCGAGACGGGTGTGACCATCATCCTCATGGACGAGGAGATGGACCATGGGCCGATTCTCGTGCAGCGCTCTGCGCCCATCGCGCCCGCCGAGACGGCCGGTGAGCTCCACGACCGGCTCGCCGCCCAGGTGGCCGACTGCTTGCTCGAGGCCCTGGAGGGCCTTGAGGCAGGGACGATCTCGCCCGTGCCGCAGG
>JALLOF010000199.1 GCA_027717595.1 Nitrospinae bacterium AH_259_B05_G02_I21
GGTGTGGTTCATGAGCGCCATCTGGAACTCGTACTCGAAATCGCTCACCGCCCGCCATCGGCTACATCCGGCTGAAAAGCTTCAACAAGACGACGAGCAAGGAGCTCAGCGAAGCGCTCGAGGAGCTGGAGGGCCAAGGCATAGAGCGGCTCATCCTGGATCTGCGCAACAACCCCGGCGGCCTGCTCGACCAGGCCGTCGAGGCGGCCGGCCTCTTTTTGGATGCGGGCAAGACCATCGTCTCGATCAAGGGCCGCAACCCCAAGCAGGTCATGCCGCCATTTACCGCCGAGAAATCAGGCCACACCGGCTACCCGATGGTGGTCCTTATCAACGGTGGCAGCGCCTCGGCGAGCGAGATTGTGGCCGGGGCGCTACAGGACCACGGGCGGGCGGTGCTCGTCGGGGCAACCACCTTTGGCAAAGGCTCGGTCCAGACCATCGTCCCGCTGTCCGACGGCTCGGGGCTCCGTCTGACGACGGCAAAGTACTACACGCCCAACGACCGGCTCATTCAAGGCAGCGGTATTGATCCGGACATCGTCGTGCTCAACGATATCCCCTCTACTATCGCCGACGATGTGGAGCGCCAGCGCCGCATGCTCCGGGAGCGGGACCTCAAAGGCGCCCTGAAGGGTGAGGAGCCCGAAGAGAAAACCGATTCTCCTGAGGATGGGTGGACACAAGCCCTTCGCCAGGACCAACAGCTGCAGCGGGCCATTGAACTGCTGAAGGGTTGGGAGATTCTGTCGAAGCGGATCGGGGCCTCCGCTGCGGCCTCAACGGATCGCCCTTCGGCCACCCACGTCCAGTCGACCACCCAGTAGCCCGGCGCCCCCCCGCGACGAACCATGCGGCCCAAGGCCAAAGAGCGCAAAGGGGACCTGTTCGGCACCAAGGCGAGCCACCCCCCGGCCCGCCTTCGCCAGCTGGCGCTCTGGGCTCTGCCGGCCGCAGGGGCCCTGGCCGCGGCGGTCTGGCTCAACTGGCCGGCTCCCTCTCCTCCTCCCGCCTCCACGAC
>JALLOF010000019.1 GCA_027717595.1 Nitrospinae bacterium AH_259_B05_G02_I21
GATCAAAGGCGTGGGGGTTTGCACCGTCTCAGGGGTCAGCGGCGCCGGGCTGACCGTCACCTTCCAGGTCCGTCGAGCGCTGCATCCGGCCATGAGGACGGCGAGGGCGAGGGCACCTGTGAAGCAAGCCCACAGGCGGGGCGCCCAGGGGGCTGGGGGTGCCCGATGATGCGGCATCTTCAACGGTGGCCAGCCCATCGTCCCTTGCTCTCGGGCCGTGCGGCCCACTTCAGGGTTTCCAAGTCGGCCTTACCTCTAAGAGACAATAACGTAAAATAATATTACTGTCAACGTGGGTTTTTCTTTGGCAAGGGGAAAAAGCATATATGCCAAAGGAATCAACGAGTCTCGTGCCTTGCCAGGGCTGGCCTCTTTATGGCAACACCCGTCCGCGCATGTGGGCGGGGACGGGCAGGCCCAGGAGGGTAAGGAGGGTCGGGGCGATGTCGAGGTAGCTTATCTCTTCCGCCCCGCCTTTGGGCGCGCCTCGGGGGTGGCGCAGGATAAAGAGCCCGTGCGTGGCGTGGTTGGCGTCGTCGGGGCCGGTGTCGTTCTCGGACCTGTGAATGGCACCCCAGCCGACGGTGCCGATGGAGCGCCAGCGAAGATCCCCGAAGTAGACGAAGAGGTCCGGCGGGATGCCGCGGATCGTCTCGAAGACGTCCTCGGGCCTCATGACCCGGGTGTCGATGGGACGGCCGTCTTCGTCGCCCAGGGCTTCGAGCTTCGCCTTGAGCTCACCCCGTACGACCTCGTAGGCGGCCGGGTCGACCACGCCTTTGGGCTCGCGGCCCTTGACGTTTAGGCACACGCGGCCGTAGTAGCCCCCGTAGCCCCAGGCGGTCGTCTGCGACCACTCGACCATCTCCTGGCGCAACGGGGTCCCGGCCGGGTAGCGGTCCTTGAGGGCGAGGTAGCCCTCGCGCTGGAGCCACTCGTTGATGCAAACACCCCCGAGCATCGCTTGGGCCCCGTGGTCCGAGCAGATGATGACGGCCGTCTCGTCGTCTAAGCAGGCCAAAAGCTCCGCAATCTGCTTATCGAGGAACCGGTAGTAGTCGGGGATGGCCCCTGCCAGGGGGTGGTCGGGCTCGTGCTTGGGATGGGCCGGGTCGAAGTACTTCCAAAAGCCGTGGTGGAGCCGATCGAGCCCGATCTCGACCATGATGAAGAGGTCCCACGGCCGGCTGGTCACCAGATACCTGGCCTGCTCGAAGCGCTGGCGGCCGACTGCGTAGATCCTATCGAGGAGGGCGTCTTTGTCCTCCGAGCGGAAATCCTCAACATCCATCAGGTACGGCCCGGCCACCCTCTCAAGCTCCTCCTTGAGGGAAGCCGGGTACGTGTAATCGGAGTCACTTGTCGGGGTCAGCAGGCAGGATACCAGCTCGCCGTTGACCTTCTTGGGCGGGTAGGTCTGGGGGACGCTGAGCACGATCACCCGCTTGCCCGCCTGGGAGGCCAGGTCCCAGACCCGCGGGGCTCCGACGGCGTGGGAGTCGGTCGTCACGTGGTCGTAGGAGTAGTCGGCCCGGTTGCGAAATCCGTAGACCCCAAGCTCGCCGGGTGTGAGGCCGGTCAGCATCGACGACCAGGCCGGGACTGTAATCGGCGGGTCGGTCGAGCGCATCCGGGCCGAGAAGCCCTCCTCGGCGAGCCTTCGTATGGTGGGCAGCTCGTCCCGCAGGGTCTCGAAGACGAGGGAGGGCTCGGCGCAGTCGAGCCCGATGACGGCGAGGCGCCGCGCCGGGGACAGGAAGCTTGGCTCACGCATGGAGATGTCCTTCAAGGAACGTCGTGACGTGTGCCCTCTTTAATCACGGCGGGGGATGGATGTCAAGGCGAGGCCCCACGGGCTCTCGGGTGGCGTCAGGAATCGTCCGATGTGCCAGTGGGAGCGAAGCCCCGGCGGATGGTGTTCTCGCAGATTGTGACGGGCTCGAGGAACTGCAGGAGGTAGTCGGGGCCGCCGGCCTTGCTGCCGACCCCGCTCATGCCGAAGCCGCCGAAGGGCTGGCGGCCGACGATGGCCCCCGTGATGGGGCGGTTGATGTAGAGGTTGCCGACCCGAAAGCGGCTGCGGGCGGCCTCAAGGTGGGCGGGACTTCGGGAGTAGACCCCGCCTGTGAGCTTGTAGGGGCTGGCGTTGGCGACATCAAGCGCCTCGTCGAAGTCCCGGGCGCGAGCGACGGCGACGACGGGCCCGAAAATCTCCTCGGTGAAGACGACAGCCTCGGGCGCGACGTCGGTGAAGATGACGGGCCCGACGAAGCATCCCCCGCCGGGGGGAGCCACGGCCAGGTGGCAGGCGGCTTCATCCCGGCCCCGGGCGATGTAGGACTCGATGGAGTGTAGGGCCTGCTCGTCGATGACCGCCCCGAGCTGGACGGCCGGGTCGGCGGGGTCGCCGATACGCAGGCTGCGGGCGGCCTCTGTGAGGCGGGCCACGAAGGGCTCGCAGGCGTCCCCAACGACGATGAGCCGCGAGCAGGCCGAGCACTTCTGGCCCTGGTAGCCGAAGGCGCTGGCCACAGCCCCTGCCACCGCCTGGTCGAGGTCTGCGTCTGCGTCCACTATGATGGCGTTCTTTCCTCCCATCTCGGCAACGACCTTCTTTACCCCGGCCTGGCCCTCGGCCGTCTTCGCGGCCGCCTCGACTATGTCGAGACCGACCCGCATGCTCCCGGTGAAGGCGATCAGCGCCACGCCGGGGTGGCGCACCAAGTGGGCGCCCACCGCTCCGTCGCCGGGCAGGTAGTGCAGCGCGCCCGGTGGGACGCCCGAAGTGTGGAAGACCTCCACCAGACGGGCCCCGGTAATCGGCGAGCGCTCCGAGGGCTTGAAGACGACCGGGTTGCCCGCCACGAGCGCGGCGGCGACCATCCCCGCCGGGATGGCCACGGGGAAGTTCCACGGGGCGATGACGACGGCGACGCCGCGGGGCTGGTAGCGGTACTCGTTCTCCTCGCCCGCAAGCCCCCCCATGCGCTGAGGCTCGTCGAGACGCACCATCTCGCGGGCGTAGTACTCGCAAAAGTCGATGGCTTCGACGACGTCGGCGTCCGCCTCGGCCCACGTCTTGGAGGCCTCGTGGACGGCCAGGGCGGCGAGCTCGAATCTACGCTCGCGAAGCAGCGCCGCCGCCCGCCGAAGACACGCCGCCCGCTCGGCTGCGGGACGCGCTCCCCACGACGCAGCTTGGGCCTGGGCGGCCTCGACGGCCCGGTCGGCCTCGGCGGGCCCGGCGGCGAAGGTCTTCCCGACGACGACCCCTTCGCGGGCGGGGTTGGCCGAGACCAGAGGCGTGGCGGTCTCGGCCGGCTCGCCGCTTACGAGGATGGGGAAGGTGGCCCCGAAGGCGGCCTCGCCGGCCTCGAGGGCGCTGGCCATCGCGCGTCGGGCCTCGGGGCGGGTGAAGTCGGTAAGCGGCTCGTTGGCGAAGGGCAGCCACGTGGTCGGATCGTCGAGGTCTTCGGCGGGCGGGGCGGGGGAGGCCGCCTGCGGCGAGGGGTTCGGCGGGCTTAGGATCGCCTCGACCGATTCGCGCTCCACGAACTGGCGCCGAAGAATCGACTCGTTCGCCGTGTTTTCCAGCAGCCGGCGGACGAGGTAGGACATGCCGGGCACAAGCTCCCCGATGGGGACGTACTCGCGAAGAGCCACCCCTTCGGCGCCCAAGGCCACCTTGATGGGCTCCCCCATGCCGTAGAGGGTCTGGACCTCGTAAGATTCGGGGGGCAGGCCCGCCGCCTCGGCGGCCGCCAGGCTGTAGGCGAGGCTTCGAAGGCTGTGGCTTGCCAAGGCGACCCGGACCTCGTTGGGGTGGGCCACAAGCAGCCCCACACACCGCTCGTAGGAGGCGTCGGTGGCCGCCTTGTCGGTGTAGACGGGAGGGGGCCAGCCCTTGAGGCGCGCCGAGATGGTCTCGTAGTCCCAGTAGGCGCCCTTGACCAGCCGGATGGCGAGCCGATGGCTCCGCTCCCGCGCCCAGGCAAGAAGGTCGCGGAGGTCCTCCTCGGTCTCGGTCAGGTAGGCCTGGACGGCCAGGCCGAGGCCGTCGTACCCCTCGAGGGAAGATTCCTCGAGGAGCCGCCTGTATAGCTCGTACGTGATCGGCTTTAGGTGGACCTGCTCCATATCGAGGCAGAGGAAGGCCCCGAGGCGGCGGGCCTCCTGGGCGATGGGTAGGAGCCGGGCGAGAATCCGCTCCACAGAGGCCTCCAGGGCCGCCGGGTCCACGAACGGGGCCAGGCTGGACGGCTTAACGGAGATGTTGAGAGGAGGGCCGATGCCCTGGGGGGCGTCGGGTGGTCGGGCGGGCCAGTCGGCCATGTCGGCGTGCAGCGTCGCCAAGAGCTCCTGGTAGCGGACCTGATAGGCGTCGGCCTCGGACTCGCTGAGGCAGGCCTCCCCGAGCAGGTCGACGGTGGTGAGGCGTCCGGCTTCCCACAGGGCCCTAAGGCCCGGGAGGGCTTCCTCCGGCGTCTCCCCTACGATGAAGCGCCGGGCGACCTCGGCGACGTTCTTGGTCACCTGCCCGGCCGCCGCGCGGGCCAGCCTCCCGGTGGGCTCAAGCCGCTCCAGGCCCCAGGAGAGAAAGCCTGGGATATTGACCTCCGGCCGGCCCAGGTACTCCTGGAGGTGCCGGATCATCTCGGCGGGGGTTGTGAGGCTAGGCAGGACGTCTATGAAGCGGAAGAGGGCGACCTTCGTGGCCTCGTCGGCCATCGCCCACTGAAGCACCTTGCCACCCCACCAATCGCCGCTGAACAGGGTTGATTCGGCCCCCGTCATGTGAGCCGCCAGGGCGCGTCCCTTGGCCTGTACCGCCTCCTCCGAGACCACAATCGGCATCGTCTTCACCCTCCTAAATTTATCGTAGGATGGGAGGCGCGAAAAAGCAACGGCGCGGGGGTAAGAAGGGGCAGGCCCCGGGCGTCACGAGGGATGGGAGGAGTTTGCGCCGTGGTGGAGCGGTATGACCAGACCCACTTCTCGCTGGCCGAAAGCCACCTGCTCGGAGAACAGCTGGCCGCGGCCCGGCGGGCGGTGGGGGTATCGGCAGGCTCGTTGGCCTGCCGACTCGGGGTCCCCGAGGTCACCCTAGGCGAGTACGAGGCGGGCCGGGCGCGCCTTCCTGTCCGGTTCGTCTTCGCCGCCGCCCACGCGTTGGGCGTCTCGCCCTACCAGCTTCTGGCTGGCAAAGCCGACCGGGTGCTCAACCCCTGGGGGCCGAGCCTAGTCGAGTGGCGGAGGGTGCGGCGGCCTGAGGTGGATGCGTGCGAGGACCACGAAGGCTGGGAGGGAGTCTGGTGAGGGGCGGTGATTTAGCCCAGAACGTCGAAAGCCAGCCTGGGCTGGGCTGGCTTTCGACGAGTGGAATTGGATAGGAGGTTTGTTCGCGTTCGATGATAATATAGGTTCCGGGGGACAGCCTGTCAAGGAAAAAATGCAGCCCGGGGAAGAAAAAATGCGTTCCCTGACTTCCTCAAACGACTGATTTGAAAGACCCTGTGTCGCCAGCGATTGTGAATTCCCCGCCGATTGTGACAAGATGACAATTTAATTGGGTTTGAGCCATTCCGGGGTCCGACATTTTGCCCAAAATCCAGCAAAAAAAGTGCCCCAGCCAATCAATGAACATCGCTCCATGAGACCCCCCATTTGGCGTCAACGGTGATGGGGACGCTTAGGTCCGCGACCCCGTCCATCTTCTCCATCACGAGCTGTTCGACCTCCTCGACCTCGTCCTCTGGCACCTCGAAGAGGAGCTCGTCGTGGACCTGGAGAATCATCTTCGCCTCCAGACCCCTCTCGAGGAGCTCCCGGTAAATCTCCACCATCGCCCGTTTGATGAGGTCGGCGGCCGAGCCCTGGATGGGGGTGTTGACGGCCACCCGCTCGGCCATCTCGCGGGTGGTGCGGTCGGCGGCGGCGAGTTCCGGTAGGTATCGCCTCCGCCCAAGGACCGTCGTGACGTAGCCCTGCTCGTGTGCCTGGGCTTTGGCGGCCTCGATGTAGTCCTTCACCCGGGTGTAGCGGGCGAAGTAGCCTTCGATGTAGGCTCGGGCCTCTTCGCGGGAGACCTTGAGGTCGCGGGCCAGCCCGAAGGGCGACAGGCCGTAGACGATGCCGAAGTTGACGACCTTGGCCATCCTGCGCTGGTCGGCATCCACGGCCTTGGGTGTCACCCCGAAGACCTCGGCGGCCGTGCGGGTGTGGATGTCCTCCCCGGCGGCGAAGGCTTCCATTAGCACCGGGTCCTGGGAGAGGTGAGCGAGGATGCGAAGCTCGATCTGGTTGTAATCGCACGAAAGCAGCCGCCAGCCCTCCTCGGCCACGAAGGCCCGCCGGATGCGCCGGCCGACCTCGGTTCTAACGGGGATGTTCTGGAGGTTTGGGTTCGAGGAGGAGAGCCTTCCTGTGGCGGTGACAGTCTGGTTGAACGAGGTGTGGATGCGGCCGGTCGTGGGGTTGATGAGGACGGGCAGGGCATCCACGTATGTTCCCTTGAGTTTCGCCAGTGAGCGGTAGTTGAGGACCTCCGCCGGCAGGTCGTGCTCGAGGGAGAGCCGCTCCAGGACCTCCTGGTCGGTTGAGGGGCCGGTCTTGGTCCGCTTGAGCACAGGCAGGCCGATGCGCTCGAACAGGATGGTTCGAAGCTGCGCGGGGCTTTTGATGTTGAACTCCTCGCCCGCCAGGGTGTAGATGCGAGATGTGAGCTCGTCAATCTGGCGCTCCAGCTCCTTGGAGAGCTCCCCCAGCACGGAAGAGTCGACCTTCACCCCCCACCGCTCCATCGCCACCAGCACCTCGATGAGCGGCATCTCCAACTCGTAGAGGAGGGGGGCCAGGGCGGCCTCGTCGATCTTGGCGCTCAAGGCGTGGGCGAGCCGCAAGGTGTAGTCGGCGTCCTCGCAGGCGTAGTCCGTGGCCACCTCAAGGGCGACCTGGTCGAAGGAGATCTGCTTGGCTCCCTTACCGGCCACATCTTCGTAGGTGGTCATCGTGTGGTTGAAGTGTTCGAGGGCCAGGCTGGCGAGGTTGTGCTGGCGGTGGGAGGGGTTGAGGACGTAGGAGGCCACCATGGTGTCGAAGGCGACGCCGGTGAGCTCCACTCCTGCGTTGGCCAGCACCAGCTCGTCGTACTTGATGTTGTGGCCGACTTTCTGGAGGGCCGCATCGGCCAGCAGGGGCCGGAGCGCTTCGAGCACGGAGGCCCGCTCGAGCTGCCGGGGCACCTCGGGGCCCGTGTGGGCCACGGGCACGTAGACCGCCTCGCCCTCGGACCAGGCCAGGGCGAGGCCCACCACCTCGGCCCTCATGGGATCGAGCGAGGTGGTCTCGACATCGAGGACGAACCGTCCGGCCCGCTCGATGGCCGTAAGCACCGAGGCGAAGTCCTCCTCGTCCACGACGGCCCGGTAGGCCCCGGCTTCCGGGGGCTCTTCGGGTGGTGAGAGGCGCTTTAGGAGGCGTGTGAACTCGAGCTCCTTGAGCAGCGCGGTCAGGGAGGGCCAGTCGGGCTCCTGGCGCGCAAGCCGGGCCAAGTCGAGCTCCAACGGAACGTCATCCTTCAGGCGGCAGAGCTCCGCCGAGAGGCGGGCCTGGTCGGCGTAGCGGGTCAAGTTCTCCCTGAGCTTGGGGCCCGAGACCTCCCCGGCTGCGGCGAGGACCGCCTCCAGAGAGCCGAACTGGCCGAGCAGCTTGGCCGCGGTCTTGATCCCCACGCCGGGCACACCCGGGACGTTGTCCACGCTGTCGCCCATAAGGCCGAGCAACTCAACGATCTGCTCAGGTCCCACGCCCATCTTCGCCTCCACCTCGGCCGGTGTGTAGCGGACGTCCTTGAGCGTGTCGTAGACCTCGACGTTGTCGGAGACGAGCTGGAAGAGGTCCTTGTCGCCGCCGATGATGGTGACGGCGATGCCCTTCGACTCGGCCCAGCGGGCGGCCGTGGCCAGCGCGTCGTCGGCCTCGTAGCCGGGCACCGCGAGCTGTGGGATGCTGAAGGCCTCCACCAGCTTGAATACCCACTCGAACTGCGGTACCAGGTCGTCGGGCGGCTCGGGCCGGTGGGCCTTGTAGTCGGGAAAGAGGGTCGTGCGAAATGTCGGGCCGGGCGGGTCGAAGGCGATGGCCAGGTGCTCGGGCTGCTCATCCTCGATGAGCTTAATCAGCATGTTGGCGAAGCCGAAGATGGCGTTGGTGGGAAGGCCGGACTTGGTGGAGAGGTGCTGGCGGATGCCGTGGTAGGCCCGGAAGATGAAGGAGGTCCCGTCAATGAGGTAGAGGTGGTCCCGGCCGCTCACGTCTTCCTCCTCACCTCAGGGCGGCCCGGGAGGCGACCGCCCGCTCGTAGGCGCCGAGCGCGTCCTGGCGCCGGAGCGTCCCGACCAATCGCCGGGAGTCGTCGTCGGCCACGACGGGCAGCCGGTCGCGGTCGGCGGCGCCGAAGGCCTCCAGGGCCTTCTCGAGCGTGTCCGAGGGCCGAAGCGTCACGCTCGGGGGCGTGGCGAGGTCCTTCGCGGTGACCGTGTCGTGGAGCTCGGGCTCGAAGGCGTGGGTGCTGATGTCATCAAGGCTCAACAGGCCCACCAGTCGCTCCTCGCCGTCCACGACCGGGTGGTCGAGTCCGCCCGCGTGCTCCACGAGCCGGCGCAGCTCGCGGTAGCTCATGCCCTCGGGGACGGCTTCAACCCGCGTCTCCATGACCTCGCGCACGAAGAGGCTTCCCAGCACGGAGACCTCCAGGCCCCGGGCGATGTTGACCCCCCGGCGGGTCAGCTTCCAGGTGTAGATGGAGTCGGCGTCGAGGCGGCGGGCCACGGCTGCGGCCACGAGGCAGGCGGCCGCGGCGGGCAACATGAGGCTTACGCCGTCGGTCATCTCGAAGATGAGCAAGATCGGGGTCAGGGGGGCGTGGATGGCGGCGGCCAGCACCGCCCCCATCCCGACGACGGCGTAGGCGCCTTTGGCGGCGGTAAGCGATGGGGCCAGGCCGTGGACCACCGAGCCGACGGCGCCGCCCACCATCGCCCCGATAAAGAGACTCGGGGCGATGATGCCCCCCGAGCCTCCGGAGCCGATGGTCGTGGAGGTCGCTCCCATCTTAAACAGGATGAGCAAAGCCATGATGTAGAAGGGGAGCTCTCCGCGGAGCGCGGCCCCCAGGGCGGGGTACCCGTTGCCGAGGACCTGGGGCAGAACGACGGCGACCCCTCCGACCACGAGGCCCCCAAGGGCGGGCCTCAGCACCGGCGGGACGCGCGGCAGGGCATCCTCGAACCAGTCTTTGGCGCCGTAGAGGGAGCGGACGAAGCCGTAGGCGACGAAGCCGCAGACCAGCCCCAGGGCGAGGTAGACGACGAGCTCCCAGGGGCTTGCGAGACGGTGCGGCGGCACGGCAAAGGCGGGGTGGGGGCCCAGCAGCGCCCGGGAGATGAACGTCGCGGCGACGGAGGCCACCAACAGAGGGGTCACGCTGCGTAAGCTCATCTCGCCCAGGACGACCTCCATGGCGAAGAGTGTCCCCGCCAGGGGGGCGTTGAAGGTGGCGGCGATGGCGGCGGCGGTGCCGCAGCCGACAAGCAGCCGCATCCGCTCGGCGCTCATCTTGCCGAGTCGGCCCACGGTCGAGCCGATGGACGCTCCGATCTGGGCGATGGGCCCCTCGCGCCCGGCGCTGCCGCCGCTGCCGATGGAGATGGCCCCGGCCAGGGCCCGAAGCATGATGGTGCGGGGCCTAAGCCGCCCCCCCCGCAGCACCACGCTCTCTACGACCTCGGGCACCCCTAGGCCTTTGGCCTCTCTCGGGAAGAAGAGGACCAGCGGGCCGATGAGCAGGCCCCCGAGGGCCGGAATAAGGGGCAGCAGCAGGAGCGACACCCCTCCGGTGATGCCGAGCCGGCCCTTGATCTCGACGAGGAAGAGCCAGGAGGTGAGCTTGAGCAGTGCTATGAAGCCGACCGTGGCCAGGCCGGCTGCGAGCCCCACGAGAGAGGCGTAGAGCACCAATGCGGTGGGCTCGGCCACGTGCAGCGAGGCGGCGGCTGCCCGCAGGCGGCTCCATCGGTTGAGCGTAGGGGCGGCCGGGGGGCTTTGCTCGGCGGGCGATAGGTGGGTGGCCATTCAGGATTCGAGCGCAACGCGCAGCAGCTCGTTTACGATCTTAGGGTTGGCCTGGCCCTTGGTGGCTTGCATCACCTGGCCGACGAGGAACCCCATCGCCTGGGTCTTGCCGCTTCGGTAGCTTTCGGCGGCGTCCGCGTTGTCGGCCAGCACCTGGGCCACGACGCTCTCCAGAGCGTCGGCGTCGGATATCTGCTCGAGGCCCCGATCGGCCACGATGGTCTGAGCATCCCGGCCCGTGGAGTACATCTCCTCGAAGACCTCCTTGGCGATCTTGCCCGAGATGGTGCCGTCTGCCACGAGCCGCACGAGATCCGCCAGGGCCCCGGGGCCCAAGGGGCTCTCGGTAATCTCCTTGCCGTCGCGGTTGAGCAGGCCGAGCAGGCCGCTGGTGACCCAGTTGGCGACCATCTTCGGGTCGTCGGCGAAGCCCTCCACGGACGCCTCGTAGTAGTCGGCCAGGGCGCGGGACGCGGTCAGCACCCCCGCGTCGTAGGGTGGAAGGCCGTAGTCGCTCTCGAAGCGGGCCCGCTTGGCATCGGGCAGCTCGGGCAGCGTGGAGCGTACTTCGGCCACCCACGCCTCGTCCACAACGAGCGGGACGAGGTCGGGCTCCGGGAAGTAGCGGTAGTCGTGGGCCTCCTCCTTGCCCCGCATCGAGATTGTGATGCTCTGGGCCGGGTCCCAAAGGCGGGTCTCCTGGACGACGGCCTCCCCGCTCTCGAGCGCGTCGCGCTGGCGGATGAGCTCGTACTCGAGGGCCTGCTTGACGTGGCGAAAGCTGTTCATGTTCTTGAGCTCGGCCTTCGTACCCAATTCCGCCGAGCCGGCGGGCCGGATGGAGACGTTGGCGTCGCAGCGGAGGCTGCCCTCCTCCATGTTGCCGTCGCAGACCTCGATGTAGCGAAGAAGCTGGCGGAGCTTCTGGAGGTAGAGCCGCGCCTCCTCGGTGGTGCGGAGATCCGGCTCCGAGACTATCTCCAACAGCGGGACCCCGCAGCGGTTGAAGTCGACGAAGCTCGCCTTTGCATCACCGAGGTGCTCGCCGTGGAAGAGCTTGCCGGCGTCCTCTTCAATGTGGATGCGGGTGATGCCGACCGATTTCGCCTCGCCGTTGACCTCGATGGTGAGCCGCCCGCCGGTGGCGAGCGGCTGCTCGTACTGGGATATCTGGTAGCCCTTCGGAAGGTCCGGGTAGAAGTAGTTCTTCCGGGCGAAGCGGTTGTGCGGGTTGATGGTGGCACCCATCACGAGCGCCGTCTTGATGGCGAAGGCGACCGCCTCGCGGTTGATGACAGGAAGAACGCCGGGCATGCCGGTGCAGATGGGGCAGGTCTGGGTGTTGGCCTCGGCGCCGAAGGCGGCCGGGCAGTGGCAGAAGATCTTGGATTTCGTCAGGAGCTGGGCGTGGACCTCAAGCCCGATGACCGCCTCGTACTCCATCGAAACCACGCCCCCCCGGATGTGCGTAGGGTGTTGTTTTTCCTTGAGCAAGCCTGATTGTCGCACCGGGCAGGGGGAAAGTCAAGGCGGGGGGCTTACCGGTGGGGCCTTCTACTTGACGATGGTGTATATTTGCTCTGAAATTGCCTCTTGGGGGGTGGGGAGTGGAAAGAGCGGCTACATTGTGTAATCAGCGTTTACGCCAGCTTGAATACTCAAACGCCTCTGCAAATGGGCAATTGTTTCCAGACCACTCCCACGATTTGACGATATTCTTGTCGTTAACCTCAAGTATCCTCGTGCAATTTCCAGCAAAGACACGGCCGCCGGTAGTTTGTACATCGATGTATGACGTGTTACCGAACGTGTTCACAGTTCCTGTTGTCGTCGAGGGTATGAACGCGCTTTTAGTGTAATGCCAATAATATAATTTTCGACCAGCAATGGTCCGCTCTTCACTTGGGTATCCCCACTGGGAAATAACTTCATCAAGATGAGCGCCTTCCCACGATGACATAATGCGATCCATGGTTCCAAAGGCGCCACTGCACCCCGTTAAGGCTAAAAGCGAAATCGCGACCACTATCATAGAACTCAGCTTTATACGCACCTTTTTTCCTTTAGTTGCTGATGTTAACGATGACGGCGGCAGTGTAGCCAATGAACCAGGTACAAAGTATTTCAATAATCTACCAGGGTCAAGTCTCTATATATCGAGTCCGGCAGTTTCTGGGAGGACGGCCGCAACAAGAACTTCAATTGGCTCTAGCATTAATTACCGGGCAAAATTAGTCTATTGGCAGAGAATATTATCCCGGGAAATCTCGACTTTGTCATAACGCCTTGAAAAGTCAATATTTGTCAAGAAATTGCCCCTGGGATTCGGGCCGCACGGGTGTCCGAGGACCCGCCTCAGGCGGGAGGCGGGCTGTCCGTTTTTTTTGCGGACAGGGGCAAGCCCAACTCCGGTAGTTGGGGTGGCCCCTCACCCCGACACCTTTGCTGGCGGTCTCGGGTTCAGGGGCGAACCCGAGTACCCGCCGGTCTACTTGAGCCGTGTGTTAGGCATGTGACCCTACGATCCCATCTGAATCTCAAAATCTGTGAAATCTTCCTTTCCAATATATGTGGTAGCAGTCAGTTTGATGTTCTTCGCTTTCGCAAACTCCTCCGCTTCTGCAAAAGAATCGAATTTCTTAGCGCGGGATTTATTATCTGTGATGGCTCCATCGTTGGCGTAGTAACGCGTGCCCCTGCCTCCATGCTGCTGAGGCCCAGCAAAAATCACGAACATGGTTTTACGCTTCGAGGACATGGTCTTTATACACCTAGCGCGAGGCGCGAGAGGTGCGAGCGTATTATCGGTAGCATCTCTCCCAAATCCACTGTTAGCTTTTACTTTTATCTATCCGCATCTTCGAAATCATTATTCTGAGGAGGCTCGATACTAAACCAATCAAAGTCGAAGACTTTTTCTCTGTCTTCGTTTACCTCTTCTAAGGTTACGAGACCCTCACCAGGCAACCCAGTGTCTTGGCTTACTACCAACACTGTTAATGGTGGGAGTTCGTTATCTTCGCAAAACCGCATAATGGGATTGAGAAATTGTCCCATAACCCCAGCGCCCTCAAAACCTAAAATCTTTGCTATTTGTCCGTAAGTATAAGTTTTTCTCTCTATAGCAGCACAGACCAACAAAGACCAAATTTGCGAAGACCTTTGATACAAAGTCATTGTCATTTTCTCTTCCTCCGTCAAGAGTTAACTTATGATTACGGGGTATTCAGATAACACAACATCCTGATATTGCGTTCGGATAATAGGCCAAGCTCCCAGGAGATTTATTCGGTCGGGCCAAGGTTAAATTATATCATATTCCGACTTTGCGGAACGCAAATAACCACGAATTGGGGTTAAGCTTGTCCCGGTATATCTTGACTCCAACCAGCAGAAACGGTGCTATTTCTCCAGAAATTGCCCATGGGGGTTCGGGCCGCGAGGGTGTCCGCGGACCCGCCTCAGGCGGGCTGTCCGTTTTTTTTTTGCGGACAGGGATAAACCCTGTCCCTACAGGGAATGGAAGACAGCCCGGGTATTTTCTCCTCAGTTGAAGCGGTACCCGAAGGCTGTTAGGGTAGATGATGATGCCTACTAAGTCCCTCTCAACCCCTAGAATCACTCTAGAGGCCTTCCTTGCGCTCTTGCTGGCCGTTTCCGCTGTGGCTACCAGCTGGACATACCAATGTCGTGGATAAATACGGCAATGGATAAAATAATAGCCGGCACAATTTTACTCTGCCTGTCGCCCTTGCTAGGAGCTATTGCCTTAGCCATCAAATTGGAAGGCCTTTTCGACCCGACATCCAAGGGCCCGGTCATCTGGACTGTAACCCGTATCTCTCAGGGGGAGCGCATTGGTATGTTCAAGCTTCGGACCCTTAGGGCCGATCGCAATCCCGATGACTACGAGGAAATCGACGAGGCCTACACATACCAGACCAACCCTCATTCCACGCGGGTTGGACGCTTCCTGTTGAGATGGTATCTCGATGAACTTCCTCAACTCCTCAACATCTTGCGTGGGGATATGCGACTCGTGGGGCCCCGGCCTGTCCAACCGTGGTATTACGAAAGGGAGCTGTCTTTAGGGGCCGATACAAAACGACTTGTAAAGGCGGGGTGGGCCGGGCTTGCTCAGGCTTCGAAGGGGGCCAGAGCCAGCGAGTATAAAACCAGGCGCTTGGATGCCTGGTATGTCCGTCGGGTTGCTAATATGAGCTCGTGGCAACGGCTCCGGTACGATCTGAAAGTAACGCTCCGAACTCTCCGAACCGTGCTGCGGGGCGAAGGGTTGTGACTTATAGAGTTATCTTGCCAGCCACACCCATCTAGCTGGTTGAGTTCCTGGTCGCCCAAGAGAAGGTTTGGGTATGAAAGCACCTCTCAGGTCATAAACACAATAATCAGCACGGTTGCGTAGTGGCCTTCCCGAAGACGGAACAGTTCCGATAGAAATCTACTCGGCAGGTACAATTTTCCCAGGAAATCTTGAATTTCGGATAACCTCTTGAAATGTCAATATTTGTCAAGAAATCACCCCCTCGGGGTTCGGGCCGCGAGGGTGTCCGCGGACAGGGGCAATCGCCACCGAAGATCGAAAAGGTGTCGGGGTCGGGGGCGACCCCGACTACCCGGTTTTGCGGACAGGGGACCGCAAGCGGCCTGTGGCCGGCCCTGTCCCTACATTTTTTAAGCTGGCCAGGTGTGCAATCCCGCCGGAGGGTGTCTGTACCATTCCTGGCGGGCGCTATTAAAAGTAAAAACGTTACTCGAATGCTTCATACAGCTGATCCGTTTTCGCCGCCATGATGAAATCGTTACGATGGAGCCCCTTTATCTTGTGTGTCCACCATTCGACGGTAACTCCACCCCATTCGGTTAAGAGAGCGGGATGATGATCTTCCGCCTCAGCTAATTCACCCACCTTGTTCGTGAACGACAGGGCTTGGGAGAAATCCTTGAACTTGTACGCACGTTCCAACCTTTTGATCCCATCTTTTTCCGTTATCTCCCATTGAGGGACTTGCGGCTGGAATTCCAAGATCTCCTCAGTAGTTACCGTCGGTGCATCCCTCCGGCATGCCACACACTTCATTTGGACCAACTCTTCCATTTTCGACCTCCCTCTTTATCCTTCACCTCCAATATCCACGTACTCGTCGCAGATTTCGCAACCGCAATAATCGGGGAACTTGCACTCGTCGTCGTCCTCTGTGAGCTCCGGAGAGGCTCGTGCACGCCGCATCTTACGGGACCACTCTTCTTCCCAATCTCTAATATCCACCTTACTAATCCCCTGTTCATTAAGAGAGAGCTTTTGCAGCCTCCAAACCTGCCAGAGGTGGATAGATACTACCAGAGGCAAAAGGGCGAAGGTAGAAGGAATCCGCCTGGAGCATATCGCAGGCTATCACCCAAGCGGTCTTGAACCTGCTCTCTCTCATGGTATAAGTGTGGGTGAGTCAATTAAAGCACCAGAGTTGGAAACTCAAATGGAAGCTACCATCGGCCTTTGCACCAGTTGCCGGCACGCCAAGAGTTTGCGTACGAAAGGAGGAACGGTGATATACCTCTGCGGGCTCTCGTTATCAGATCCAAGCTTCCCGAGGTACCCACGGCTTCCCGTCAAAACCTGTCCTGGATATGATGTGATTTCCGAGGTTGAAGATTCACCACCGAAGTTAGGTTAAAGAGGTTAAACGGCGCCCGCCACCTTCTGGAGGGGCAATTTCCTTCTACTTGCCTAACCCTCGTCAATCCGCTCAAGAAGTTCATGAGCCGTATCACCATGCAGGTCTTTGAGAATGTTATACTCCTTCACTGCGCCCTCACGGTTGCCGATTCTAAGGTAAACCAGGCCCAAATTATAGTGCGCCCCGACAAGGTCAGTCTTCAAAAGTATCGCCACCTTGAACGCCACCACCGCTTCCTCGTAGCGGCCTAGATTCCCGTAAGCCGATCCTAAGTTATAGTGGGCCTCGGCATCATCGGGTTGCAGGCGTATCGCTTCCTTGTATGAGGCTATCGCTTCTTCGTGTTGCCCAAGTCGTCCACAAGCCACTCCATAACCAAGGTGCGCCGCGACATCGTCAGGCTTCAGACGTATCGCTTCCTGGTATGACGCTTTTGCATCCTCGTGGCGACCCGAACGAAGCCCCTCAAGCCCCCGTTCTAACAGCGAAGAAAGGTTTAGGTGGTCCATCGAAAGGCCCCGATTAATCAGATGAGCACCCAACGCTGATTAGAGAGGTGCAGACATTACGATGCTTCTTTAAAGATGTAGTGCTTGCGGACCCTTTCGGTCACCTTCCAGGTGCACGACAGCCCCGCCGGGAAGCGGACGAGGTCCCCTGCGCCGAAAGAGACCTCCCCCTCATCGGTGGTCACGGTCACCTGCCCCTCAACCATTAAACATATCTCCGTGTCACCGTACGTCCAGGGGAACTCCGACGGCTCGCACTCCCAGGTGGGATAGGTCTTGAAGAGCTTCGCTTCTTCCTCGGTCGGTTTTCTCACCTCAATTTCCACGGCTGCCTCCTGAAAGTGGACGTCTCCGCCTCTGATTAAGTGGGATGGGGTTACTAGCATAGCATACAAGACCTTGGCGGGTGAGGGGAGAATAGAATCGTCGACAAATAACCGGGTAGACAGGAAGCATCAGATTTCGGGGTTATCTGCCCCTGGGGGGTCAAGGGTCATCAGGGGCGATTTCATCGTGATATCGAAGCTGAGTGTGGGCTTCCTTAAGATGTCATTCTCTAACTCTGAAAGTGGTACAATGAATGGAGGCAGGTCAGCCCAGGTGAACTTAATTCACGAGTGAAAACAACAGAAGAAGTAAAAATAAGTGGAAGTCAGGAACAATATAACGATGATTAAAAATTGGAATGCGTAAAGCAAAGTTAAAGAGAGGAGTATTTGCTCCATGCTGTCGTGGCTGAGGAGACACCCTATACTGACGGGCCTCGGGTTTTCCATGTTGAGCGTTGTGTTCACCCTTCTGGTCCTTCTGGGGTTGGACATTTATTCATGGGTTTGGGTGGCCCATGTAAAGAAGACGAACTGGCAGGGCTATCGTGGGCCGGTGCTGGGCAAGAAGGTGCCGGGAGAGGTCCGCATTGCTGTCCTCGGAGGAAGCACTGCGTACGGCTACGGCGTCACACAGGAACATACCTTTCCTGCCTATCTAGAGCGGATGTTGAATGCACGGGTTGACGGCCCTGGTGGACGGGTTCGGAAGGTGACGGTTCTCAATTTGTCCTACAACGGCGAAGGGGCCGTCTGTTTTGCCAGCACCCTTGAGAGCTACGCCTATCTCCAGCCAGATATCGTGCTGTTGTACTCCGGAATTAACGATGGCCCCTATTTCGCATATTATCGAAAGCCCGAGCATTGCTATCGGAATAAATCTATGGTCTTCGGGCTCTCAAGCTACCTTCCCGTTCGCTACCGGCCAATTCTGCCGTTAGTGGTCCGGGAGAAATATTTCCTACTCCGTTACGGGACGATCGACGAGGGCTATCGCCGATGGAAGGAATATAATCGCAAGAGGCACAAAGCCGAAAATCTGACCCCCCTTTCAGAGGAAAAGCTGAAGGAGGCCGGGTACAGGCGATACGAACACCACATCACGAGCCTCATCGAGGATGTGCTCGCTAACGGTGGGACTGCGCTGTTAGTCACCCAGCCCTACTTTGAGATGGGGTCCTATCGTGAGTGGCAGCAGGAGCGACTCCGGCGGACTTTGGAGCGAAAATACCGTGGAGTGGGGCGCTTTCGCTATGTTACCGTCGGGGAGCTATTTCACCGCCGAGCCGACCAGGAATATACTTACGACGGAACACACCTCACCAGGAAGGGAAACGAAAAGGTAGCCAAGGCCCTGATAGAGCCTTGCCTTGACCTCGTAGGCCGCCTCCCCCACCGTTGAAGGAGGGAGCGGCCGTTGTCCTCATCACAGCCGTTCTCACTATTGCCCCAGTGACGTTACGTAACTGGTACGTTTCGGAACGCTTCGTGCTCCTCGTTAATAGCGGCCCCACCATGTTACTGCAGGGAAACAATCCTCCGCCAACGGTGGACCTCTCGAGTACTGTGACATCGAGGAGTCTCAAAATTACATTGCGGCGAAGCCCCATCGAGCGGCCTGAGAAACACGAGAAGGTCCTAGGGTTTAATTATTTGCCTTAAAGACCGAATTTTCAACTAATTTATTAGTTACGATTATCCCAGGTAATCTTAACTTTGCCCAACCGACCTAAAAGTTAATATTTCATCTGAAATTACCCCTAAGGGGCGCTTCCTACAGAGCTTAAGTTTTCACTAAAGTGTCGTTATAATGGATTTGCATATAGAGGAGTCCGGTAGTGAAAATTACGTGGGTTTTTCTTATAGTTATCAGCATCGGGATTTTCATTATTTTTCATCTCTTTATGCAAGGCAAAGACTGATATGGAAATTAAATGGGTCTTTCTGGCTCTAGGTGTTTTCATCTTTGGTATGTGCCTTGGCTGGACAATTCAATATTTCAAGCGCAATGACCGTTAAGGTGCACTTGTGGTTTAGAAAGGTAGTGTTGTTCGTGGGGGCCCGCCTTAGGCGGGTCCCTGCATTATCAACTCCTTACAGGAACTTGACACTCTCTTGACACCCGCCCACCTTCCGGAGAGGCGGTACTTTCAGTAATCGCAATAAAATCAATATGTTAGGCCGGGCTGGGGTTTATTGACAGGGTTAGACACCTTTACACCTTCTCGAAGCCTCTGTATTCACATAACATGCCTTCATTCAATATGTTACCTGCTATTAGAGACTTCGGGAAAAACGCAGAAAGTGTCTAAAAGTGTCTAATCTGTCCAGTGTGTAAAGCGATGGTGAAGCGGAGGTGGAGGAAGCAGGCGGGCGAGCGCCGAGGCTTTGGGCTCTTGGAAGCTAGATGCGTGGTGAGGAAGCCGCCTCGTCCCTACAGAGGCGGCCTTCTGGTGTGGTGGTCGGTCCTGCGCTCGAAGGTGTAGCCGGCGCGGATGAGGGTCGCCTCGTCGAATGGCCGGCCGATGAGCTGGAGCCCGATGGGCAGCCCCGCCGAGGTGAACCCGCATGGCAGGACGAGGCCGGGCACGCCTGCGAGGTTGACGGTGATGGTGAAGATGTCGGAGAGGTACATCTGGAGCGGGTCGCCGAGCTTCTCGCCGAGGCCGAACGCCGCGGTCGGGGCGACGGGCGTGGCGATGACATCGACCCGCTCGAAGGCCCGGTCGAAATCCTCCTTTATGAGTGTTCGGACCTGCTGGGCCTTTCGGTAGTAAGCCTCGTAGTAGCCGGCCGAGAGCGTGTAGGTCCCGAGCATGATGCGCCGCTTGACCTCCTCGCCGAAGCCTTCGGCGCGGGTGCGGCAGTACATGTCCATGAGGTCGGCAGGCTCGCCGGCCCGATGCCCGTACTTTACCCCGTCGTAGCGGGCCAGGTTGCTTGAGGCCTCGGCCGTGGCGATGATGTAGTAGCACGCGATGCCGTACTCGGTGTGCGGCAGGCTTATCTCCTCGACTCTCGCGCCCCAGGAGGCGAGCCGGCCGATGGCTTCCCGGACGGCGGCATCGACCTCCGGGTCCATCCCCTCGATGAAGTACTCTCGCGGCATCCCGATGGTGAGGCCCTCGACGTCTTCGGCCAGGGCCTCGGTGAAGTCGGGCACCTCGAGGGTCGCGCTTGTGGAATCATGCGGGTCGTGGCCGGCGATGACGTTCATGAGGGCGGCCGTGTCGGCCACGTCTTTGGTGACGGGCCCGACCTGGTCGAGGCTAGAGGCGAAGGCCACAAGGCCGTAGCGGCTGACCCGACCGTAGGTCGGCTTCAGCCCCACCACGCCGCAGTAGGCCGCAGGCTGGCGGATGGAGCCGCCCGTATCGCTTCCGAGCGAGCCGATGCACTCGTCGGCTGCGACCGCCGCGGCGCTCCCACCTGAGGAGCCGCCGGGGATCTTGGCGAGGTCCCACGGGTTGTGGGTCGGCCCGAAGGCGGAGGTCTCGGTGGATGAGCCCATGGCGAACTCGTCCATGTTGAGCTTGCCCAGCACGACCGCGCCGGCGGCCTTGAGCCGAGAGGTCACGGTCGCGTCGTACGGAGGCACGAATGACTCCAGAATCTTGGAGCCGCAGGTACACGGCATCCCCTCGACGGCGATGACGTCCTTGATGGCGAGCGGCACGCCCGTAAGCGGCGGGGTCTCTGCTCCTCTCTCGCGCAGCACCGCGTCGGCGGCCTCGGCGTCGGCCAGGGCCCTCTCTTCGCTCACGGTCGTGAAGGCGTGGACGGACTCTTCCACCTGCCCGATGCGCTCGAGACACGCCTCGGTGGCCTCGAGCGCCGTGCACTCACCGGCGAGCAGCTTATCTCGAAGCTCACGGATGGTCAGCTCTGCAAGGCTCATCGTGGGAGTTGGCCTCACTCGACGATCTTGGGGACCTTGTAGTGGCCGTGCTCGGTGCTCGGGCCGCCGGACATGATCTTGTCGCGCTCCAGAGAGGGGAGGGTCTCGTCGGCCTTGAAGACATTGGCCAGCGGCAGCACGTGGCTCGTCGGCTCCACGCCGGAGGTGTCGAGCTCGTCGAGTTTCTCCATGTAGGTGAGGATGGCCGAGAGCTGCTCCGCGAAGCGGTCCACCTCGGCCTCGGAGAAGGTGAGCCGGGCCAGCCGTGCTACGTGCAAGACCTCGTCGCGGGAGATTTTCTCAGTCATCGGGCCCTCCGAGGCAGAAGCGGGCGTTCATCATAGCCCAGGCCCGAGGTTTGGGGCAAGGGTTCGCGGACGTGGGAGGGAGATGGTTACTTTCTTCGGTCGCGCGGAGCGCGCGGGGCGCCTTGCTCGTGGCCGGCCTCAAAGGTGGAGAGGTGCCCCTCCAGGCCCTGGATCGCGCCGGGGATGCCGAGGTGCTCGAGCTCTTTTTCGAAGATTTTCTTTCGTTCGGCCTTTGTCAGATGGGGTTGCTCGGCGCCCAGCCTCTGGCCGGCCAGCCAGGCGTGGCGCTCGAAGTCGTGCGGGACATATTGGTGGACCCCTGACTCGGCGGCCTTGTTCCATCCAGCGATGAGGGTCGGGAGGTTCCAGGCGATGAACGCACCCACGCCGACGACGAGGGTCGTCAACCACAGCATCAACCGTCGCCTTCGGGCGATCTCCTCGTGACTGTAGTGGAGGTATCCGTGGTGAGGCATGAAGTGACCCTCCTACTATATAAGATAGGCCTCAACACGGCGGCGCACCTTGATTTAAGTCAAGGGGAAGGGTCCGCGCTCGAATGCTCCCTCTATTGCTTATTTCCCTTGTACCCACGAATGAATGCCTTACGGTCGACGGCGCGCTGTTGGGGTGGGATATCGACTTTCAGCCCCTCGACGTAGCGGTCGAAGGTTCGCTCGAGCTGGGTATCGGACATGCCCCTCGCTCGTTTGGCCAGCCTCTGGCCACTCTTGTAGGCATTGCTCTCGATGTCGCGGGCGGAGAAGAAAAAATGGAAGGTGCCCTGTTCGACGAGGGAGTTCCAACCTTGAATAAAATAGGGCGCCGACCAGGCAAGGATGATCACGAATCCCATAGCCAGGCCAATGACGCGTCGCCGCCGCCGCCACCATCTCGCCCTTGCTCTGGAAGCGGCGTGGCGGCCCCGGCGGCGCCTTCGACGAAGGACATCCGACTTCATGGCCATGGCCGCTCAGCGTTCCTCTCTCAACGTCATCCTCTTATCAAATAAATATATCCACTTTGTCATATATCTTCAAGACGTTGGGCGCCTGTAGGCTCAGGCGGGCCGCAGGTTGGCGTAGGCCGCCTGGAGCTTTTTGCGTCCGACCGTCTCGAAAAGGACGGTGACCTTCATCTTGTCACCCATCCCCTCGGTGGCCAGAATCTGGCCGGGGCCGAAGGAGGGATGGAGGACCCGCCTGCCCACCATGAGCTCCGGAGGGGAGGCCTCTGCGAAGTAGTCCTCCACGGCCGGATGGGCCGGCGCCGCATCGGGCCCGGCGGGGGCCGGCTCCGCCGGCCGGGGGGTGGCGTCGTGGATCGCCTCCGGTGGGATCTCGGCCAGAAACAGACTCGGCGGGTAGTACTGGGTGTGGCCGTGGAGGCGGCGGCGCTCGGCGTATGTCACGAAGAGGCGCTCCTTGGCCCGGGTCATGCCCACGTAGCAAAGCCGCCTCTCCTCCTCCAGAGACTGATGGTCGTCAAGGGACCGGGCGTGAGGGAAAATCCGGTTCTCCATGCCCGTTAGGAAGACGACGGGGAACTCGAGGCCCTTGCTCGCATGGAGCGTCATGAGCGAGACGGCCCCGTCGCCATCGTCGAGGGCGTCTTCCTCCCGGCTTAGGGCCGCCTGGTCGAGGAAGGCTATGGTCGATCCGCCTAAGGCGGACTCGGAGCGCTCCTCGAACTCCTCGACCGCGCCCATGAGCTCTCGGATGTGCTCTAGCCGTGCGGTGGCCTCGGGACTCGTGTCCTGGCGGTAGTGCTCGATCATGTCGGTGGCGTCGAGCACTGAGACGAGCAGCTCGCTCACCGTGGCCGAGGTCGCAATCCCCTGGAGCCGATCGACGAGATCGAGGAAAGCCTCGACCTTCGGCGCCGTGGCCGCCGGAAGCTCCCCCGATGCCGCAAGCTCCCGGGCGGCCCGGAATAGGGACGCGCCCCGCTCGGCCGCCGCGGTCTCGATGACCTCGAGGGTCTTGGCCCCGATGCCCCGGGGCGGGACGTTGATGATGCGCCGCAGGCCCACCGAGTCCTCCGGGTTGACCGCCACCCGTAGATACGCCACGAGGTCCTTGATCTCCTTTCGGTCGTAGAACCGGAACCCCCGCACGATCTGGTAGGGGATGGCGTGGCGGATGAGCGCTTCTTCCAGCACTCGGCTTTGGGCGTTGGTCCTGTAGAAGACGGCCGCGCCCCGCCAGGCCGCGCCGTCGGCGTGCAGGGCCCGGACGGTGGACGCGACGAACTCGGCCTCCTGGCGCTCGTCCTCGGCCCGAAACATCACCAGCGGCTCGCCGCCCTCCCGGCTGGTGAAGAGGGTCTTGGGGCGCCGGCCCCGGTTGACGGCCACGACGGCCGAGGCGGCATCGAGAATGGTCTGGGTCGAGCGGTAGTTTTCCTCCAGCGTCACGACCCGGGCCCCGGGGTAGTCGGCCTCGAAGTTAAGGATGTTCTCGATGTTGGCCCCCCGCCAGTGATAGATGGACTGGTCGTCGTCGCCGACGACGCAGAGGTTGTGGTGGGCGGCGGCGAGCGAGCGGAGCAGCCGGTACTGGGCGTGGTTGGTGTCCTGGTACTCGTCCACCAGGATGTAGCGGAGCCGCTCCTGGTAGCGGCCCAGAACCTCCGGGAACTGCTCGAGAAGCAATACGGTGACCATCAGCAGGTCGTCGAAGTCGAGCGCCCCGTTGGTCTTGAGCGCCGCCTGGTAGTGGGGGTAGACCTGGGCGGCCACGGCGGTCGGGCCGAAGTCGCCGGCCTGCTCGGCGGCCTGCTCGGGGGTGAGGCAGAGGCTCTTGAAGCTCGAGATGTGGTGCTTGAGCTGCCGGGCCGGGGTGACCTGCTCGGAGAGGTTCATGGCGCGCGCCACTTCCTTCAGGCACGCGACCGAGTCGTCCTCGTCGTAGATGACGAACTGGGTTTGGTAGCCGAGCGCGCCGATCTCGCGCCTGAGAATCCGCACGCAGGCCGAGTGGAAGGTCGATATCCAGACCCGCTCGGCCTCGCCCCCAAGGAGCGCGGCGACGCGCTCGCGCATCTCCCCGGCCGCCTTGTTGGTGAAGGTCACCGCCAGCAGCTCCCAGGGCTTACATATGCCCTCGGCGATGAGCCGGGCTATGCGGTGGGTGATGACTTTGGTCTTGCCGCTTCCGGCCCCGGCGAGGATGAGCAGCGGACCCTCGTCGTGGAGGACCGCCTCGAGCTGGGTCGGGTTCAAGCCCTCGAGGTAGGCAGGAGTGGAAGGGGTGGGCATCAGGCGCTCCGCGCGTCGGATGTCTCTGCCCCACTCCTAGCAGATTCGCTCAGCCGGGGCAAGGGTCTTCTGTGTGAGGCCAAAAAAGGACTTGACAGGTGTTTTTTTGTTGGATATATTTAAGTTATCAATTGAATACTTGAGGAGACTCTGCTATGTCCAACCAGAGCCGGATGTTTAAAGATCAGCTCTACGAACAGTTTGCCCGCATCGGCAAGGCACTCGCCAGCCCCAAACGCCTGGAGCTGCTAGACCTTTTGGCCCAGGGGGAGCGGAGGGTCGAGAGCCTTGCAAACGAAGCTTCCACTAGCCTAGCTAACTGCTCTCAGCACCTCCAGGTGCTCCGGGAGGCCCGCCTCGTCGAAGCACGCAAGGAGGGTCTCTACGTCTTCTATCGGCTGGCCGACGAGGCCGTGAGCGGCTTCTGGCTCGCGTTGCGGTCCTTGGCCGAGCGCCGGCTTGCCGACGTCGAGCGAGTCGTCCGGGACTACTTCGAAGCGCCGGAGGAGCTCGAGCCCGTCGGACACGACGAGCTGTTGGGGCGCGTTAGGCATAGCTCCGTCACCGTGCTCGATGTGCGCCCGGTCGAAGAGTACCGCGCAGGCCACATCCCGGGAGCGGTTTCGGTGCCGCTTGAGGAGCTGGAGCGGCGCCTCTCCGAGCTGCCGAGGGACCAGGAGGTAATCGCGTACTGTCGGGGCCCGTACTGCGTCTTCGCAGTGCACGCCGTGGAGTTGCTCCGAAAGCGGGGTTTCACGGCCTACCGCTTCGAGGAGGGGATTCCCGAGTGGCGTTTGGCCGGGCTCCCCGTGGCCGTGGGGGAGGAGTGAGGCGGAAGTGTCGGCGGCTGGCATTGCGGTGCCCTTCAGGCCGTCTCAGGAATTAAGGAGGAGACAATGATTTTCGAACAGATCAGACACGACCCCGGAGGTTGCCTAGCCTACTTCTTGGCGTGAGGGGGTAAAGGATGCTCTGCCATCGTTGATCCCCAGGTGGGGATCGAACCCTACCTCCAGCTCGCCGAGAAGGCGGGCGTTCAGATCACTCACATCATCGATACCCACATCCACGCCGACCACCTCTCCGGCAGCCGGAAGCTGGCCGAGGCCACCGGGGCGGCCATCTACCTGCACGAGTCCGCCGAGGCGACCTACGAGTTTGTGCCGCTGGCCGAGGGGGATGAAGTGGCGGTGGGCAATGTGGTGATGTCGGTCCTCCACACCCCGGGCCACACCCCCGAGAGCATGTCTCTCGTGGTCGAGGACCGCTCAAGAGGCGAGGGGCCCTGGTTCGTGCTCACAGGCGATACGCTCTTTGTGGGTGATGTGGGCCGGCCCGACCTGGTGTTCGATGAACAAGAAGGGGCGGCCCAACTCTACGAGAGCCTCTTCGGGAAGCTCCTGGCCCTGGATGACGCCTTGGAGATTTATCCCGCCCACTCTGCGGGTTCGGTCTGTGGCCGATTCATGAGCGGCAAGCCGAGCTCCACCATCGGCTTCGAGAAGCGGTTCAACATCGGGCTCCAGGCCCGCTCCAAGGACGAGTTCATCGAAGCCCTGGCACGCGACATACCCCCGCAGCCAGACGATTTCACGAACATCCGACGGACCAACATGGGCCTGACTGCGTAGGTAGAAGGTCCACACCGGGGCCTCGACGGCCTAGCTGCGCCTGGTCCCTCGCCTGGGAGGCTGGAGCGCACGAGAAATGACGGTGCAACCAAACCAGACAAAGTTGGGCCTCAAAGAGAACTGGCAGCAGTTCACGCTGCTTCTCTTGACGGTGGGGTTCGTGGGCTCCATGGTAGGTCTGGAGCGCACCGTCGTACCCCTCATCGGCGAGCAGGAGTTCGGCCTCGCCTCCAAGACCGCCATCGTCTCGTTCATCATCACCTTCGGCGTGGTGAAATCTCTCTGCAACTTCTTAGCGGGCCGCATCTCGGAGACCTGGGGGCGCAAGAAGGTGCTGGTTCTGGGCTGGGTGATCGGCCTGCCCGTGCCTCTTATCATCATATACGCCAACAGCTGGTTCTGGATCGACGTAGCCAACGTGCTACTCGGCATCAACCAGGCCCTCACCTGGTCGATGACCGTCAACATGAAGATCGATCTCGTAGGCCCAAAGAGGCGGGGCCTGGCTGTCGGGCTGAACGAGTTCGCAGGCTACTTCTCGGTGGGCATCATGGCGTGGCTCACAGGCGAGATCGCGGCCCGATACGGCCTTAGGCCCGAGCCTTTCTACCTGGGGGTGGTCATAGCCGTGGCGGGGCTCCTCGTCTCTCTCTTCTTTGTCCGAGATACCATCGAGCACGTCCGCTACGAGGCCCGCCTGCGGGCGGCTGAGGCGGCTAGCCAATCCGAGCCGGGCAATCCCGAATCGCAGGCCAAGGAGAAACCATCCCTGAAGGAAATCTTCTCCCTGACGACCTGGAAGGACCGGTCGCTGTCCTCTTGCAGCCAGGCCGGGCTGGTGAACAACCTGAACGACGGGATGTCCTGGGGCATCTATCCCCTTTTCTTCTCTTCCTACGGGCTGGGGGTCGCGGCCATCGGCGTCATCAAGGCCGTCTACCCGGCGTTCTGGGGGCTGCTGCAGCCCATCACCGGCCCCCTCTCAGACCGGATCGGGCGGAAGCGCCTAATCGTCGGAGGGATGCTTGTCCAGTCCGTCGGGATCTGGATGACGGCGATGCTGCCCACCTACTCGTGGTGGATAGTGGCCGCCGTGATCCAGGGTGTTGGGACCGCGATGGTCTACCCGGTCATTATTGCGGCGGTGGGCGACGTGGCCCAACCCGAGTGGCGGGCGACCTCGCTCGGGGTCTACCGCTTCTGGCGAGATTTGGGTTACGCCGTGGGGGCTCTCCTTGCCGGGCTCATCGCCGACTTCGTAGGGATGAAGGCGGCCATCCACACCATTGCGGCGCTCACCCTCACATCGGGGCTCGTCGTGGCCTTTAGGATGTACGAGACACTCCCGAGCAAGCGGGGAACCTGAACCTCTTCGGCACCATCTAAATGGGGTGAAAGAGGAGACAGGGAAGCTGTCCGAAGTCGGTCTTCCCACAACAAGTAACCCTCGAAAAGGAGCGGAGACGATGAAAAAAACACTTGGAACCTTGGCAATCGCGGGACTGGTTATCGTAATGGCCATCTCCTTGGCCCAGGCTCAAAAGCAAGAAGCCCCCTCGGGCCAGATGGGCATGATGGGACAGGGCGGCATGATGGGTCAAGGTGGCATGATGGGACAGGGGGGAATGATGGGACGAGGCGGCATGATGGGTCCCGGCATGATGCAGGGGATGATGGGCGGCGGCATGATGGGCATGCCTTGCCCCATGATGGGAATGATGGGCGGCCAGTCTTCGGACCCGAAGCTGCAGGGCGAGATGATGGTTCTCAAGGGTGAGATGATGAAGAAGATGGCCGAGATGATGACCAAGCAAGGCGACTGGATGATTAAGAAGGGCCGGAAGCAGGCAAGGGAGGCGGGTAAATAAGCATCTCGCCCTCTGATCGTAAATCGTTCGGGTCCCTATTGGTCACCCAGTTCGTGTGCTAGGCGACCGGCGGGCCGTACAGTTACGAGGGCCTCTCGATGAAATGGGCCTGATTCTCATTAAGTTAAATGGTGGGGCCCGTTGTGATATGATTCCTGGGGTCCGCATGAAGGAGGAGAGAGCTTTTGTCGACTAAAAAAGGGCGGCGCAAAAGGCGCCTGGAAGAGCAGCGGAAGAAAAAGTCCGGCTCGATGGCCCTCTGGGTCATCGGGGCGGCTTCGGTCCTTCTGGTCGGAGGGTGGTTCGCCATGCAGATGACGAAGAGGTCGGTCGGGACCGCCGTTACGGTCCAAGCCAAGTGGCACCTCGCCTCACGAAGCGACCCCCATCCGCCCTACAACAGCCTCCCTCCCACCTCCGGCCCCCATATGGGCAGACGTGCCCGGTGGGGGATTCACAAAGAGCCGATCCCTGATGAGCTACAGGTCCACAACTTGGAAGACGCCGGCGTGATGGTCCAATACAATTGTGGGGATTGCGGCATCCTGATCCGTCGGTTGGAGAGTATCGTCGGCCGATACGATGAGTATGTGGTCCTGGCGCCCTACCCGCGGTTGGACAGGAAAATCGCCCTTACGGCCTGGGGACGCATCGATAAGTTCGACCAGTTCGACGAGAAGCGGATCGTCAAATTCATCGAGGCCTACAAGGGCATAGACCATCATTGATAAGGCAAGATAATCTGGCCGGTCGAAATGGGGGCGGCCATCCACTCCATCGTGGCTTTGACCCTCCAACTCCCTGAGCTTTCTTCTGCGGCCCTGAAGGACAACTTCCTGACAAATAGAAACTTTTCCGCCGGTCCGCCAAAGTCAAGATTTCCTGGGATAATCGAACCTGTATAAGTGTCTTTATTCTTGGTCACGTGACGAAGTACTCGTAGTTGTGGTAGGTTTGCCGCTAGCTATTTATCATAAGGGACAAACTTGCAAAAGTGGGGCGAAAGCGTCTCCTTGCCTTCTGAGGGGCTCACGTGATGTCAAGCATATCCCATCCAACACGTCGCTTCCATCGGCGCTTGGTGTGCCTTGGGGCCTTCGTGTTGACAGCCGCATTCGTCTTAATCGGTTGCGAGGGCCGCGAAGAGGCCTACAAGCTCTATCAAGAAGGTCACAGATTTCTTTACGTCCAAGACGACCGGGACCGGGCAATACACTTCTTTCTCAAGGCCCTGGAGAGTGACCCGACGCTTTCCCAGGCCCATATGGGGCTGGCTAATGCCTACTGGAGGAAGGGGTTGTTGGAAAAGAGGAAGCACCATCTTCGCGAGGCGATTCGCGTGGCGCCGAACCATATTGAGGCTCACTACCAATTGGGCGTCATCGCGTATAAAGATGGGGCTTTTGACCTTGCTCTCCGGGAGTTCGAGACGACCCACCGTTTGCTCAAGGTGCCCTTCGGTTGGGAGCCTGGAAAACGCTCGTACAAGCTGTTCATGTACGAGGGGTTTCTCCTGCTCGGGCGGGGTGACGTCCTTCGGGCCGAAGCCATCCTTGGGCAGGCCCAAGCCTTGAGACCCACGGACTATCACCGCACCCTGGCGGGGCTCTACCGAGCCCAGGGCAAGTACGCCGAGGCCAAGCCCCTCTACAAGCGTGCGCTGGCGATTCGGGAAAAGGTCCTGGGCCCAGACCATCCTGATGTGGCAGAAGCCCTATACGAGCTGGCGAGGTTCTACCGAGCCCAGGGCAAGTACGCCGAGGCCGAGCCCCTCTACAAGCGTGCGCTGGCGATTCGGGAAAAGGCTCTGGGCCCAGACCATCCGCACCACTATCTTATCGTAACAACTTTGGAAGAGTTAGGACACCTATACGAAAAGATGGGCAGGGAAGACGAGGCCGAGCCCCTCTACAAGCGTGCGCTGGCGATTCGGGAAAAGGCCCTGGGCCCGGACCATCCTGATGTGACAACAGCCCTATACGACCTGGCGAGGTTCTACCGCGACCAGGGCAAGAACGCCGAGGCCGAGCCCCTCTACAAGCGTGCGCTGGCGATTCGGGAAAAGGCCCT